>JBMTYG010000271.1:0-2011 GCA_049454295.1 Pseudomonadales bacterium | reverse complement strand
GCGATCAGAAGCCCACCCACCATGGCTTCGATGAGCAACCCACGATTCGCCAGGATCTCGTCAGTGACAAGCCGCAGCACCTGACTCCGACCAGGGTCATAGGGGACTGAAAGGCTGAGATTCGCGATGCGTACACCGATCAATTCCGACTGCGCGGATTCAGACCACGCATTGGTCGCAGGATCGTGTGCATCAATGATCCACTCGCCCGATGCGCTTTTTCCGCGCAGTACCTGCCAACGTCCACCCGCATCGACGATCAACGCTGGGAGATCAGCAAGGTCAGGAGTGTCACGCCAAAGCGCGGGTTTCAGGCGTAGCTGGCGGACTATCGACTTGAGCACCGCTTCCGGGGTCGAGCCGCTCTGTGCCGATCGCACCGCTTCCTGAAGGGCCAGCCGATCAACCGGTTTACGCTGCAGCATTGCGAGCCGCGTCAGCGACGGAAACAAACCGGGTATCTCTTGTGCTGAGGTTGCAGCTTCGACATTCATTTCGGTCACGGCGACTCCGAGCTGTTCTCATTTGCCACCGGCAGGGACGATGTATTCGCCAGAACCGATGTCAGCCCCTGAACCACGAGAGCCAACCGCCAACCTGCAACCAAGTCGGTGCCCGCCGCTTCCGCTGCTTGTGCATCTGCCTGAGCGACATCGCGCGCAGCATTCATGATGTCCTGCCAGGGGCGACGCCCGGCGACAAACAGCCTCTCGGACGAGCCGAGTACCGCATCCGCAGAACGACGCGAGAGCGCAAGCAGCTCCTGCCGGGCCTGCGCTGAATTGAGTAGAACCAGATCGCTGCGGACCTGTTCTGCCGTGTTCATTTCCTCCGAGGCGACTTCTTCTTGCGCCGCCTCGAGACGGGCGCGCGCTTCATCCACGCCAGCCAAAGCCGAGAGGCCCGGCCCCAGATTGGAGCTCACGCCCAGAACCAAGCGATTACGCGTGGTCTCGTCATTCGCTTCAAAACTGCCCCGCTGCGATTCAGCACGCAGAAAAATCTCCGGCGACAACGCAGCGCGCGCGACCTTTACGTCAGCCTGCGAGAGTTCTACCTGCAACCGTGCACGCTCAACGAACGGACTGTTCTCCATCGCAGACGCAACCATCAAGTCGGGATCCGTTGGTCTAAATGTCGTTCTGTACCGGCCCACGGGCCCCGTTCCAGGGGCGAAGTCTGTCGCCTCGGTCACCGTTCGAATTCGCTCGAGCGCCGCGTCACGGCGAGCGATAGCGCCGGCCAGATCGGCTTCAACCTGCTGGAGACGCGCCCGCGCAAGCTCCGCGTCCGCCTCTGCCGAGGCGCCACCGGCGACACGGCGCTCGACCATGGCGCGCAATCGCTCATGAACGTCGCGGCTCTGCAGATAGGCCTCGGCAACCGCCTGCGCCGCGTGTGCTTCGGCCCAAAGCCCCGCCACCTGAAGCGCCAGCTGCAGACGTAGGGCATTGATTTCAGCTCGAGCTACAGCCTGAGATGACCGAGCCCGCGCCAAGCCACCACGCAGTCGCCCACCTGTCCAGAGCGACTGCTGCAAGCGAACCACGGTGATCTGATCATTACCGCGGTAGACAGAATCCCGCTCCGAGGTCTCTACCCGCTCATAGTTGATTGACGGATTCGGAAAGAATTGTCGCCGCGCGGCGTCGACCTGCGCGTCCGCCGCGCGAGCAAGACTTTGCTGAACGCGGATGCCAGGGTGAGATGCGAGCGTGCGCTCAATCAGTGCGGGGAGCTCTCTATTCGGCGCGTTGTCTGCGAGAGCCCAGGGCGCAGCGAATCCGACAGCCGTCATCAGGAGAAAGGCTACCCGACGCCACAACTTCTCAAATTCGAGCGGGCGGCACATTCGCAAAACCCGGGCTCTGTTTAGCGTTAAGCCCTCACAAGCCGCGACGGCTTCGATGCGCCAGAACAAATGCCCCCCGAAATTTGCGGCCTGGAGGCGAACAGTAGCATACCCGGCTCGAAATATGCTTTTCTGCCAAACTGAAAAAATGCTTTGACA
>JBMTYG010000270.1:0-2013 GCA_049454295.1 Pseudomonadales bacterium | reverse complement strand
TTTCATGGCCATGGGGTCGCGACGCAGCACGCCCGCCTGGCCGATGGCCGCGGCCGTGGTCTCTGAGGCGACCGACGCACCGACGAGCACGCCGTGGTTCCAGTCACGCGCTTCATAAACAAGCGGCGCGACGCCACGACGACGTCCACCAAAGATAATCGCCGAGATCGGCACACCGCGCGGGCTATCCGCCTCGGGCGCATAGCGCGGATTGCGCTTGGCCGACACCGTGAACCGCGAGTTCGGTTGCGCGGCGGGGCCGTTCGCGGGGTCGTACGGGTGACCCTGCCAGTCGATCACGGGCTTGCCGGTCTCGAGGCCTTCCCACCACGGCTGGTTGTCGGCGGTGAGCGCGACGTTCGTGAAGAGCGTGTCGCGCTGGATCATCTCGAAGGCGTTGCGGTTGGTCTTGGCGTTGGTGCCCGGCACCACGCCGAAGTAACCGGCCTCGGGGTTGATGGCGTAGAGCCGACCATCCGGGCCCGGGTGCAGCCAGGCGATGTCATCGCCGACCGTGGTCACGGTCCAGCCCGGCATGGAATCGGGCGGGATCAGCATAGCGAGATTGGTCTTGCCGCACGCGGAAGGGAAGGCCGCGGCGACGTAATGCGTCTCGCCCTGCGGACTCGTGAGGCCGACGATGAGCATGTGCTCGGCGAGCCAGCCTTCGTGACGCGCCTGATAGCTCGCGATACGCAGCGCATGGCACTTCTTGCCGAGCAGCGCGTTACCGCCGTAGCCGCTACCAAAACTTTGAATCGAGAGCTCTTCGGGGAAGTGCATGATGAAGCGGCGGTTCGGATCGAGCTCGCCGGTCGAGTGCAGGCCCTTCACGAAGCTGCCTTCGCGCGCGATGCGCTCGAGCGCGGGGCGACCGGCGCGGGTCATCAGCATCATGTTGATGACGACGTATGCACTGTCGGTAATTTCGACGCCGCAGCGCGAGTAGGGCGAGTCGATGGGGCCCATGCAGTAGGGCACGACATAGAGCGTGCGACCTTTCATGCAGCCCTTGAAGAGGTCGCTCATCTTCGCGTGCGCTTCAGCGGGGGCCATCCAGTTGTTGTTGGGGCCGGCGTCGTCTTTGTTCGTCGTGCACACGAAGGTGAGGTGCTCGACGCGCGCCACGTCCGACGGGTGCGAACGGGCGAGGAAACAGTTGGGGTAGTGCGCTTCGTTGAGCTTCTTGAGCTCGCCACTCTGCTCGAGCTGCGCGATGAACGCGTGGTACTCGGCCTCCGACCCTTCGACCCAGTGCACGGCTTGCGGTTGGGTCAGCGCTTGCACGGAGGCCACCCAGTCGGTGACAGCTTGGGAGATGCCGGGCAGCGGCGAGGCGGTCGAAGCGGTGGTAACCATCAAGGTCGTCCCTGTCGTGCTGTTCTGGAAGGGGCGGAATTATAGCGGTGCCTTCCGGGAATGAGGGTCTTGTATAGGACTGGCCACGGGCGTAGCGTGCGCGCCGCATGCAGGCCATCGAGGACATGTTCGGCCCTGGCGGCCCGCTCGCCCGGCATCTGCCGGGGTTCGTGCCGCGCAAGTCGCAGCGGCGGATGGCCGGGGCGGTGGCGGCGGCGCTCGAGGCGCGACGGCCGCTGCTCGTCGAGGCGGGCACCGGCACGGGTAAAACCTTTGCGTATTTGGTACCGGCTCTTTTTGCCGGGCTTCGGGTGCTGGTCTCGACCGGTACGCGCACGCTGCAAGACCAGCTCTTCTCCAAGGACGTGCCGCTCGTCGCGGGGGCGATCGGCACGCCCGCCAAGGTGGCGCTGCTCAAAGGCCGCTCGAATTATCTTTGTACCTATCGCCTGAAGCGCGAAGTCGCGCAGGGCGCCCTCGAAAGCGTAGCCCCGCGCGATGCGCTGCTCTCGCGCCTCGAGTCCTGGGCGCTCGTCACGAAAACCGGAGATCTCGCCGAAGTCGCGGGCTTCAATGAAAGCCACGCGCTTTGGCCTAAGGTGACCTCGACGCGGGACAACTGCCTCGGTACGCGCTGCGCGGACTTTGCGAACT
>JBMTYG010000269.1:0-2022 GCA_049454295.1 Pseudomonadales bacterium | reverse complement strand
TGGCTACGATTTTTTGATCAAACACTCAATCAACCCGCAGCCGGAGCATGCGGGTTTCTATCTGGCGAGTCTGGCAGGGTGGTATCAGGAGCTCGGGCTTGAGGTTGAGATTCGGCCCGGCGGATTTCCTGGCAGTTTGCCCCAGTTGGTGGCAACGAACGAAGTTCAGTTCGCCCTGGGAACGAGCGATAACGTTCTGGTCGCCCGCGGTCGTGGTATCCCGCTCGTGAGTCTTCTGCCCTACTTTCAGCATGATCCGCAGTGCGTGATGTTCCACAAAAGTGCCGCGATCACCGCGCTGAGCGATCTAGACGGCAGGCGCGTCATGGTCAACCCAGGCGCGACCTATGTAGCCTGGATGCAGCAATCGCTGGGCATTCGGCTTCAGCTGATCCCGCTGGACTACAGCATTGCCCGTTTTCTTTCAGACCCCGACTTCGTTCAACAGTGTTTTGTCACCAGTGAGCCCTGGTATGTGGAACAGCAGGGCGTCGAGGTCGGCGTGCTGCCCTTATCGACCTCAGGGTTCGATCCCTATCGGGTGGTGTACGCAAGCGATAACTATGTTTCTGCGCATCCAGATGTCGTGCGTGCCTTTGTGAAAGCGTCTCTGCGAGGGTGGCGTGCGTATGCGGAGGGAGATTTTGAGCGTGTGCATGCGCGAATTGCCGAACTGAATCCGGGACAGACGCTGCCCTTTATGACCTGGACCAGAGAGCAGATGCAAAAGCATGGACTTTTTGGTGTTGATAGCGCGGACGGCGCGGGTATTGGCACGATCAGCAAAACCCGCGTCCAGACCCTTATTGATCAGCTTGATTCCCTTGGCTTGCTCGAGCAGCCGATCAAGGTCGAAGAGAGTTTCGCGCTGGACGTGGTGCCTGACGGCCTTTTGGTCGAGTGAGACATGAAATGAGTGACATCTTCATTCGCAACGCGATCACGATCTCTGGACATGCTGACATCCACGTCCGGGGTAACCGGATCCACCGTATCGGGCTTGATCTGCCAAACGAAGCAGGAGGCGAAGAAATCGACGCCTCGGGGTCGCTCGTGTGGCCCGGTCTGGTGAACACGCATCACCACCTTGTCCAGTCGTTGCTCAAGGGCGTTCCCTCCGCGATTCAGTCCGGCCTCAATGAATGGTTGCCGCTAGTGCCCTTCGCGGCATGGCCGCATGTCACTCCAGATACTGTCTATACCGCAGCCAGGTTGGGATTTGCGGAACTGCTTCGGTCAGGATGCACGACCTGTGCAGATCACCATTATTTGTACGATGAATCAGCGCTGTCCATGGAGCGTGAAGCCGCGCTATTCCAAGCGGCTGCTGAGTGCGGTATCCGGTTTGTCCTCTGTCGCGGTGGTGCTACGCAGGCAGGGACCCACAAAGGGCTGGCTGGTTCGAAGCACTTCACCGAATCGCTCGAAACCTGGATCGATCGGCTCGATGAAACGTTCCGCCGTCATCATGATCCAGCGCCTGACGCTATGAGCCGGCTCGTGGTCGCGCCGACGTCGATCGTGCACACCAGCACGCCCGAAGCTCTGCGAGAGCTTGGGAATTTTGCACGTGCGCGGGGACTTCGACGTCACAGTCATCTTCTCGAGGTTCCGTACGATGAGCAAATGGCGCAAGTCCGGTACGGGTTATCGGCAGCGGACTATGCGGAGTCGGTGGGGTGGTTGGGTGACGATGTTTGGTACGCACATCTCGTCCATGCGGATACAAATGCGGTAGCCAGGTTTGGAGAAACCCGCACCGGGATCGCTCACTGTCCGGTGTCTAACTGCAGATTGGGCAGTGGAGTCGCACCGCTCCCGGGCATGCTGGCTTCAGGTATGCAGATCAGCCTCGGCGTCGACGGCTCAGCCTCCGCGGAATCCGGAAGCATGGTCAACGAATTGATGCAGGCGTGGCTGGTCCACAGAGCGATCGGTGGTGCCGATGCGACATCGCCGCTTGAGGTTATGCGCTGGGGTACGGCGGGTGGCGCGGATCTTTTAGGCTTGGAAGCGGGAAGG
>JBMTYG010000268.1:0-2051 GCA_049454295.1 Pseudomonadales bacterium | reverse complement strand
AGGGCGAGCTTCACGCCCTTCAGCGAGAAGGCGAACGCAACGGCGGACTTGGTGGCAAGAACAAATCCGCCGGATGCAGCGCTGAGGCCAAGCAGGAACTTACCACCCAGCACCACCGCAAGGCCTGTAGCGTAACCGATGACGCGGTCTATGTTCTCCTGAACGATGGACAGGTTCGCGGCAAACGGAATCAGAAGACCCGCCGCAACACCGGCAGCGGCCCCGACCGCGCCGAAGCCACCCAATAACTGCGGCAACTGCATGGACAAGGCTCTGGAAGCCGACGTGCCGTTCTGAACCTGTACGATGAAGTCCTGCAGCTGGTAGGACGCATTTTGGAAACGCGCACCCATGGCGCCGACGCCACGAAGGTTCTGGTTGGCGGCGACTGCGAACTGCTGGGTCTGAACTTGCGCCCCGCGCATCGCTGCCGTGTACTTCGTCGTGTACTGCTCAAGCGCCTTGAGGTTGCCAAGCCCGGCGACTTTGACCTGGACGTCGTATTGTGCGACTGCGCTCATTGCAGCGTCCTCTTCTTGCGAGCCTTGCGGCGGCGGTTACGGCCCGGCGTGGACTTCTTTACGATAGACGGAAACGCGCTTGGCGCACCGATGCGAATAGCGGGTAGCGCATAAAGCGACTTGCCCTGGATATAGGCAAACTGGACGGAAATCCGGCTGCGGAAAGTTTGGCGCAGCGTGTTCCAGATCTTGTACATCAACCCGCTTTTGCGCCCGGTATACATCGCCGCTTCCACCGCCGCTGCATAGAACGCGGTCGGATAGATCCAGACCTCTTCGTTCTTGCTGAACGGATTAGATGTCTGCCAGCGATAAAGGTTCGTCAGCGTGACGGGCTTGCCGTTTAACGTCATGTCGAGGCTTCCCGCGAGAACGCCCGTCCGCACAGGCGCAAGCCGCTTCCACATGCTGAACACCGCCTCGGCTGCCTCTGCCGCCGGAAACCCCTTGTCGGCATCCGTGAAGGCGATGGTCGCAGGCGGACGGGTAATGCCGATGATCGGAATCGCATCGACATTCGCCGCCTGCTTCGCCCTTGCCCGACCGCGCCAGTAGAACGTGGCCGGGTTCTTCATCTCCGGATGGTTCGTGCGCAGGATGTCCTTCGCCAGCATCTTGTGCGCGATGGCCGCATCCGTGTAGATCGCGGCCAACATCTTTTCGGCTGGCGGGTTGCGAAGGATGACGCGGGGAGTCTGTGCCATCAGATACCGAAGCCCCGCATCACCAGATCCGCGCCCCTCGGCGGGAGCTTCGGCTTCTGTGCCTTGTCATCCTTCGCCATGTCTTCCGAGCGCTCAGCGTAGAACTGCATCCATTCGCAGAACTCGGCAATCGGCATGTCGCGCATCAGCGCCTCCACCGTCATGCCGAGGTTCTCTGCCAACTGGAATACGTTCTTGCGCTGCGCCGTCATTCGTTTCCCGCTGCGGCCTCCTGTGGCAAGTTCAGCTTCATCACGATTGGCATCAGCTTCATGGAGTCCGACATGCTGATCGACCCGGCAGCTACCGGCTGACCGTTCACACGGACGGCAGCCTTGATCAGGCCAACGATATCAGGAGCGCCGGTCGCCACGTTGATGTAGGAGAAGCCCTCTTCCATGGTCAGCTGGCGGATTTCGTAGGTAGTGCTGTCGATGACGAGCGTTTCGGTTTTCATGCTTGCACCTTTTCAGTTGCACACCTTTATGGTCGGCCACTCGGAGGAAAGTGTGCAAAACCCCCGAGTGGCCTTCACCGTCACCTTAGAACAGGTGGCGGTACGCGGAGCCCAGCGTGATGGTGCCGCTGTAGGCAACAGCACCGTCGAGCGGGATGTCGAGCGACAGCGTGGACAGGATGCCATCGTAAACGATGTAGCCCTGACCATTGCCCAGCGTGATGCGCCAGGTGCGGGACTTGCCGTCAGCCTGCGCCGCCAGCAACTCGATATAACCGGGGTCCGTGATGTCCACGTAGCCACCAATGTCGATCGTACCGGCACCGACCACCTGGGAGGGGATCGTCGCGGTCGGGTCGCAGAACGTCG
>JBMTYG010000267.1:0-2058 GCA_049454295.1 Pseudomonadales bacterium | reverse complement strand
CAGGAATCAGGGGGAAGACCATCTTGGCCGAGAACCGCCCTCTGAGCGAAATCCGTGGCGAAACCTGAACCCAATACGGCATTGTGCCGTATACTTCGGAAGAGGCACGCCATGAGCACCATCCGATACAGCAAGATCACCATCCGTCAGCCCGAACCCCTCAAGGCCAAGGTGGAGAAGGCTGCCGCGCTCCGCGGCATGACGGTGACGAGCTTCATCAACGGGATTCTTGAGTTGGCCGCCGACAAGACGCTGAGCCGCATCCAGGCCCGCGAGCTGTCGGAGCGCGACAGCGCCGCGCTGCTCGCGATGCTCAGCAAGCCGGCTCGCCCGAATGCGGCGCTTCGTCGAGCGGCCAAGCGGCACCGGCAGATCATCGGTGGCTGACGTGCTCCGGTTCGAACTGTTCGACAAGGCCAAGCACGATCGAGACAGCTTCGACTGCGGAGTCCCGGCGCTCAACGACTACCTCAATACCACGCTGGGGCAGCACGGCAAGAAGAGCCTCACGCGCGGCTACGTGCTCGCATCTCACGACGGCAAGATCGCCGGGTACTTCACCCTCGCCGCGAGCCGCATCATGGCGAGCGTGATCCCCGATGGTCATGGGTTCCCTGCGAAGATGCCGCTGCCGACCACGCTCCTTGGTCGGCTCGCGGTGGACTTGAAATTCCGTGGACAGGGATTCGGGGGCGCGCTGCTCGTCGAAGCGCTCAGGGTCGCGGTGAAGGCCTCCGAGACGATTGCGTCGGCCGCGATCGAGGTCGATGCGAAGGATGAGCAATCACGCGCGTTCTACGCGAAGTACGGGTTCGAGAGCCTGGCCGACGACCGCCTGCACATGTACCTGCCGATGGCGACCGCTCGCGAACTCGTCCAACAGCAGCTCGGTTGACCGTCGCGCTCGATGACCGAGATCGGGCGCTCACTTCGGATCACCAACACCTCCCGACTCGCTGCCAATCCCTCCAACCGCCGCATTCAATCTCCGCCACCAATCTGCGAGATCGACCAACTCGAACTGTCGCCCAATCCCATGCTTGCCTTCCGGTGTCTGCAACGTCATCGCGAGGCCGGTCATCGGCGCGTGGATTGCGTCTAGGCACAGTACATGGCGCAGCGCTTCAGCTTCGGGAGCATCCCAGCTTGAATGGCGGGAGTACTTGATGGCGAACCATGCATCGGCGACCAGCGCCGTAAAGATGAGCCTCGCATCTGATGCTGCGGTCAACCACCGTTGATCGGTCGAATCGCCGTCAGGATCCTCAAACAACGCGAGGCAGCACTCCGCCCCTGATCTTCGTGCGGTTGCAGTGAGCTCGAATCCGGGGGCGCTCGGGCGACCTGCCTCGAATCCCATCAGGCGTGACATGCCTTCCAATCGCGCAGCAACAATTTTCCCAGCAACGGATCCATCGGCACGGCAGTGGACGACCATCGCCTGAATAGCCGCTGAGAGCGTTTCGCGTTCCGCGTCCGCCTCTGTCGAACCCTTTGACAGGGCTGTGAAGGACGAACTCAGTTACCTGTGCAGAAAGGCATTACAGCAATCGGCGCAGAAGTGCTGCGGCGCCATGGTTTGGCAGCCTCTCTCACGAGCGGTGCCCCGCGGGTGGGGCTGGCTCATGGTGGTGTCTGGAGCTATCGGAACAAAAGACGCAAGAATTTAGAGGAGCAGTCCGTCACAATTGGGTCCATCGGACGGTGATAAGGGTGATGATGGTAATGGCGCTACAGCGGAGTTCCGCACGCCGATCGAGTCACCGCGGACAGTCCCGGGTGGAGCGGCGCAAGGTTCGCTGTTGGCGCAGATCAACATGCGGACCCGGTTCGAGATCACAGCCAGACGATCACGATGATCGTTCTATCTTCCGTTGTGTCGCTTGCCATCGCACTAACAGCGCCACAGACGGGCCCCGGAGTGCTCTGCTATGTCACTTGGAAACAATCCTGATGCATTCAGCACTTGAACCAGTGAAAGATCTTCTGCAATGGTGTGGCGTGCTTCGGAAACCAAACTGCCAACGGACCCTCCATCGGCAGCGTGCAGTCGGATCC
>JBMTYG010000266.1:0-2089 GCA_049454295.1 Pseudomonadales bacterium | reverse complement strand
CATCGCCCGACCGGTCACGTCAATCTGATCGTCAACGATGTCCAGCCGCGACTGCTCCTTGTCCGTCTCCGCCAGCGCCTTCGGGCCAACCATCAGGTAGCCCGTGGCGATCATCCGCCGCGTGTTGACGGCGACCGATTCCGTTGTCGGCAGGAGATCCCCGGCGAGCTGCTCGATCAGGAACTGGTCGTACGGGAGGTCGTTGTTGAAGGCGTCGATGACATAGTTCCGATATCGCCACGCGTATCCCATCACGGCGTTGGCATCGTTGGCGGTCGATTCGGCATACCGCACCAGATCCAGCCAGTGCCTGCCCCACCGCTCGCCATAGTGAGGCGACCTGAGCAATCGATCGACAACGGTCTCGAAGGCTTGAGGCGATATGTCCGCAAGAAAGGCATCGACCTCCTCGGGAGTCGGTGGCAGGCCGGTCAGATCGAACGACACGCGGCGGAGAAAGGTCCGTTTGTCGACTTCCTGCGACGGAGTCCGTGAGTGAGACTCATATGCCGCCAATGTGAACCGATCGATCGGAGTACGCACCCACCTTTCGTCCCTGACTGCCGGTGGTACGATCTCGCGAACCGGCTGGTACGCCCAATGACTTTTCTCGACATCGGTGTAGACTGCTGGTTTCGCAACGGTCCGCTCTTCATCGATCCATAAGCCGAATTTCTCGCCAAGATACGTTTCCAAACCCAGTCGATCAGTATCGGTGAGGGCTCTGTTATAGAGCAGCACTTCGCCCACATCTCCCTGGAACGCGCCGCACCAACTGAGTGCCTTTCCCAGAACGACGCCGACGTCGGAGCGATGCTGGATCTCGGGCACCGTGTCACGACCAGTTACCGGATGGCCGTCGAGTGGCCCGGCCAGCCTGCCGTTGAAGTAGAACCGAGTCGTGTCTTTAATCGTGCCTGGCGTTTTGATAATCGTGACAATGACGGGCTTGCCGAAGTGCGGCTGAAACGAACCCGGCGCCAGCACCGCGTCGTGCCCCCAGCCTCCTGCGAAGTCCAGCGAAGACTGCTGCGTCTGGTCAATTTCCAGAAGTGCGGCGAGTGGCTTGCCGGGATCACCCGAATGAGCGGGATTGCCCACGCTGAAGACTGTGGTATGCGAGTGCTGTCCTTCAAACGGCTGGAGATGTATGACGAGAGTCATTGTCAGTGCGGCATCCCCGTGAATGTCCACCAGATTCCCCGGCGAAGACGCCAGTCCGGTCCACTGCGAGAACCGCACCGCCGGGCGTCCATACAGATTGCTGTGCCGCACGAAATTTCCCGGCCCGCCGACGCCCCCATCACGCACTCCCTTCGTCGCTGAAACATCGCGACCGTGGCCACTCTGATCAGGCCAGACGAAGACGCTTGCGCCATCGTCCAGCTGTAATGCGTCGGCCCGCAGCCACAGTTGCAGTGCCGCAGCCAACTCAGCGCTGTTCGGTGGCTTCGGAACCGTGATCGCAGTCGGTTCGGCACTTTCGGTCGCGACGGTGGCCGTCGAACCGGGCCAGACCGCACCATCACGAATCCACAGTGCGAGGGCCTCGACCTGCGCCGCGGTCAGCTTCCCATCCGGCGGCATCTCGAGGCCATTTTCATGTCGAACCGCCTGAAGCAGCAGACTCTCCTCGGGCTTTCCAGCAACGATCGCCGCTCCGGTATCGCCCCCTTTCAACGCTGCCGTTCGCGAATCGAGACGCAACCCTCCTTTCGCCTCATCGCCGGCATGGCACTTGTGACAACGCTCGATGAACAATGGCCTGACATGCCGCTCGAAGTGGTCTTCACGCTCGGCCGCGCTGGATGTCGAAATCAACATCCACAACAGCGTCGCCACAATCGCCGTGCATACGGCAGTCATACGCAGCCTCATGACAGTATCTCCTCAACCACCCGCGCCCCGGTTACTTCCGGATCCGTCAGGCGTTCAGGGCGACCGCTGTGGGTGAAGGTCAGTTTCGTGTGGTCGATGCCCAACTGATTCAGGATCGTTGCATGCAGATCGGGGACGCTGACGCGGTTCTCCACCGACTTGTATCCGAATTCGTCGGTGGCTCCGTGAATATGGCCTGCTTTGAAGCCAC
>JBMTYG010000265.1:0-2093 GCA_049454295.1 Pseudomonadales bacterium | reverse complement strand
CGGCGGCGCAGCCGCCGAGCGCTTCTTCAGGCCATTTACCAGTGGCAGATGACCGGTGCTGGTAGCGGCCTGATCGAGCATGATCTAGGCGAGGATGGTGCCTTGCGCAAGGCTGACCGGGATTTTTTCCGGGAGCTGCTGCATGGGGTCATATCGCAGAGTGTCATTCTGGATGCTCTCCTCGAACCGCTCCTGGATCGCAAACTGTCCGACCTCGACAAGGTTGAGCTTGCGCTGCTGCGACTCGGCGCCTACGAATTGAGCGAACGCATCGACGTGCCTTTTCGGGTAGTGATCGATGAGTACGTGGAACTCGCCAAGCTCTATGGTGCCGAGGAAAGCTTTCGTTATGTGAACGCCGTTCTCGATCGCCTTGCTCAGTCAGTGCGTGCGGTGGAACACCGAGCATCGTGACCGAGTTTGAGCTCATCGATGCGATCGTTGCGGCGCTTGGGGATCGTACGAGCGGACCGCTCGTGAGCGTAGGTCCAGGGGACGACGCTGCCGTGATCTCCGTTCCTCGCGGCATGGATGTGGTGTCTTCAATCGATGCTCTTGTAGCCGGTGTGCATTTTCCGGCGGAAGCCGCACCGTGGCTCATTGGCTACCGTGCCATCATGGTGAGCGCCTCCGATCTCGCCGCCATGGGAGCGGCAAACGGTTGGGTCATCGTCGGGCTGACGCTGCCGAAAGTGGATGCTGATTGGGTGCAGGCTTTGACCGACGGCATGCGTGCGGCGCTTGTTCGCGCGAATTTGCGCCTGGTGGGAGGAAATCTCGCCCGCGGTCCGCTCGCGGTCTCTGTCAGCGTTCATGGTTTTGTCCCTGCTGGTAGGGCGCTTTTGCGCTCTGGTGCGCGTCCGGGGGACAGTATCTGGGTCACGGGAACCCTCGGCGGGGCGGCCGCTGCGCTGCTTCGCGGGGATCTCGCGACCTACCGGACTGTCGATGGTCTGGACGAGCTGGCACGACGCTACTATCTCCCGGAAGCCCGAATAGATGTGGGCACCGCGTTGCGCGGGCAAGCCAGTGCGGTGATTGATCTGTCTGACGGATTGCTGCAAGACCTTGGGCACCTCTGCCGCGCGAGCGGGGTCGGGGCAGAGCTCAATCTTGAGTCCATCCCAGTTGCGCCGGGCGCGACTGCCGCCCTGGCGCTCCGTGGGGGGGATGATTACGAGCTGTGTTTCACGGCCGCATCGCCGCCGTCGGTGCTTGGGGTATCAACAAGCTGCATAGGGCGTATCGTCGCCACACCCGGAATTCGTGCCAATGGTGAGCAGCTTGGGAGCAGCGGTTATCAACACTTCGCCTGACAACAGGTGCGCAACCTTCGCGCTGCCTGCAGATGCCCGAGGCGCGGGCACGGCATACCATGTCGCTGCCACCCGTTAGCCGACTCCGTGAGTTGTCAGGGTTCTGGCGGCATCCGGAGCTTCTGCTCCTCACGGGTTTCGGTAGTGGACTCGCGCGGCGAGCGCCGGGTACGGCGGGTAGCGCGGTCGCGGTCCTCCTGTGGTGGTGGTGCCTGGCCGATCTGAGCTGGGTGGTGCAAGGTTGGGTCGTTATCGGTGTCTTTCTGCTTGGCGTTTGGCTCGCGGAACGCGCAGCGCGAAAGTTTGGGGTGGGGGACGACCCCGCAATCGTGATCGATGAATTTGCCGGACAATGGCTTGCTCTGCTGGGAGCGACGGCATCACCCGCAGCCGTCCTTGCCGGGTTCGTCCTGTTTCGGCTGTTCGATATCGCCAAGCCCTGGCCGATCAGCGTAGCTGATCAGCGCGTGCACGGGGGGCTTGGTGTGATGCTGGATGACCTGCTGGCCGGAGGTTTCGCCCTCGCGGGTATGGTTCTGCTGCGTGAGGTCGGGTGGGTCTGAGCGTCAGAAAGCGCGCCGCACACTTCGTACGGCCAAGTCCGCAAGCAGCGTGTTTTTGAGCGTCAGCGCGTCGTGCAGTCGGAGTGCCGACTCAAGCAGTGACTCGGCGTAGGCGCGCGCGGCGTCCAATCCCAGTAGCCCGGGATAAGTGCTCTTGCCCGCCCTCAGATCCGAGCCGGCCGGCTTGCCCAGTGTGGCTGTGCTTGCGGTGACG
>JBMTYG010000264.1:0-2128 GCA_049454295.1 Pseudomonadales bacterium | reverse complement strand
CGGCGTTCCCGGCGTGATGTGCCAGTGCCAGCCTGAGTGCCACCGGGTTTATCGGTGTCGGGTCGGTGGAGGGTTGCGAAGCGGTCGCCCAGGCGAAGCCGTCGCCTTCGATGTAGATCGTCAAATTCCCGCCGGCGCGGAAATCCCCTGGATGAAAGGCTGACAGCTCGCACCCTCTCGCAGGAATGATGTGCTCGTTCCAGCCATTTTGCGCCGCGAGGGCTTGGGCATCGAGCACGCGTGTGCTTGGCGAGGGGGCACTGACACATCCCGCAAGCACAAGGCCGAGGCTTGCCACCATGACGGCATGCTTCAACATGCTCCTGAGCCTGCAGGAAAGGGTCATGTGCGCCTCAACGAAAAAGGGCCGCATCACGATGATGCGGCCCAGGCATTCTATTCGTGTCCGCTCAGAAATCCCAACGCAGATTGACCGAGGCTGTCTGGTTCAGGAAGTCGTTGCGGAACTCGACGTCGTAGCTTGCACTGATCTCCATGCCGTTCGCCATAGCACTGGTCAGCCCGAGACCACCGCGTGCCATCCATGGTGAGGCGTCCAGCCCAAGGGTCGTGAACGCGGCACCCGGCGCGCCCGCAAAGGCTGCGGTGATGCTGTTCTGGCTCTGCAGGGCATCGTAACCCACCCCGAGGTTGGCTGTCACGACAGCGCCGGACCCGAGCTGGTGGTCGATCCGGCCGTCAAACCCGAGGACCAATGCCTCCGAGCTGCGCTCGTTCACGGCAAGGTTGAGCGCACCTGCACCCGTTTCGGTGTAGGCATCATCCGTGATCCGCGTGTAGGCGGCGCTGATGGAGGGCGTGAGGGTCGTTGCGTCGCTCTGCTGGTAGCTGCGGCTTGCATCGATTGCCGCAGTCATGACGCTGCTGTCGTATTGCGACCGCGCGGTGACTCCTGCCAGGACGATGTCACGCCGTCCTTGGGTGGTCAGCTTGCCGATTCCGACCTGGTAGTTGATCTGCGTTGCCGCGTCGGCGGCGAAGCTGCCATAGCCCGTCAGCTGATACAGCGCCACATCCGCCGAATTCGGTGCGATCGAGGAATTGCCGGTCACGGCGGTGTTCGCATAGGCAAACGACAGCCCCAGGGCCGGCGCTTCGGACGCGGATGTTTCCGTACCGATGATCAGACCCGTTGAGCGTGAACCATAACCAGCCACGCCACCGCGATCGCCTTGATCAGCCAGACCGCCGAAGGGCTTCAGCCACAGCACGCGATTCCCGATGAAATCGTCACCAGACGACATGCCGCGATTGACGTCCTGACGGGCGTCGATCACGCGGGTGACCCCGCCAAGGCTATCGCCAGCCGCGGCCTGCGATCCGCCGACCAGTAGCGGCATCGACTGGGTCGCGGCATTGCTGAACTCTTCATTGGTGGCGGCAGAAAAAAGGCCCCCGACGTCCGGATTGGCGTCGAGCACCTGCGCCACCGATCCGGCGGGCGTGTTGTTCAAGACCGTTGTGGAGCATACAAATCCACCACTACATGACAGGAACACCATGTCCCAATGCGTCCCATCGAAATCAAGGCTGTAGCGATAGCGGCCGCCGTTGGACGTATAGACGACGGATTTCGATAGCGCGCTGTCGAAGCTCGTTGATCCGGCCGCCTGAATGACATTGTCATAATCCGCTAGCGCGACGATCGAGCCCTCTGCGATCCCGAAGGTCAGGGTCGAGATCGCCCAATCCGGGCTGTCGGTGACCAGCAATTGCCCATACTCGCCTGCACCGCTGCCCGCGATGACGATGTTGTAGGCGAGGGGCGCCGTGCCCGAAAACGTCAGACCCGCCTGACGGTTGGTCAGCGTCGTGATCGTGCCCTGGTTGCGGACCCCGCCCGTGATCGTGCCGAGGTTTTCCAACAGGCTGATCGTGGCAAGGTTGTGGATGCCATAGGCCCGGAGGCCGCCGGTGCCATTGCCGCCGCTGATGGTGCCCGTGGCGGTGTTTTCGATGCGGGTCGTGCCGCCCGAAAGCAGGATGCCGACCCCGCCCTCCGCGCCATCGCCGCCCGCGATGACGCCGTCGTTCGTCACGATGTTGACGCCGCCGGTCAACTCGAGACCCGCGCCACCGTTGCCGGCCGAACCGCCGAGCCCGCCCA
>JBMTYG010000263.1:0-2156 GCA_049454295.1 Pseudomonadales bacterium | reverse complement strand
CAATCGTTCCTACGTTTACGTGCGGCTTCTTCCGCTCAAACTTGGCTTTGGACATCGTTGTTTACTCTGTTATCTCGCTTGCTTCGTGGGAGCGACGCGACCTCAACGGCGAATCGCCCCGGTTGCTTTCTCTGATCGATCCGAGTCGCTACTTCTTGATGATGGCCTGAGCAATATTGTCCGGTACATCGGCGTAACGCTTGAACTCCATCGTGTAGCTCGCGCGCCCCTGCGTCGCAGAACGCAGATCCGTCGAGTAGCCAAACATTTCCGCCAGCGGAACGTCTGCACGGACAATCTTGCCCGACGGATTTTCATCCATGCCATTGATCAACCCGCGCCGGCGATTGAGATCACCCACCACATCACCCATGTAGTCCTCAGGGGTAACGACCTCGACCGCCATAATCGGCTCGAGCAGCACCGGCTTCGCCTTGAGCGCGCCGGCCTTCAGCGCCATCGAGCCGGCGATTTTGAACGCCATTTCGTTCGAGTCGACCTCGTGGAACGAGCCGTCAAACAGCGTGACCTTGAAGTCGATCAACGGATAACCGGCGATAACGCCGTTACCCATTTGCTCCTGGATTCCCTTGTTGACCGCGGGAATGTACTCGCGCGGAATCGCGCCACCGACGACTTCGTCAACGAACTCGTAGTGAATGTCGTCTTCACCCGAGAGCGGTTCGAGCTTGATCCAGACGTGTCCGTATTGCCCTCGACCACCGGACTGCCGAACGAACTTACCCTCGGCTTCAACCGATCCACGAATGGTTTCGCGATAGGCCACCTGCGGCTTGCCGATGTTCGCCTCAACGCCGAATTCGCGACGCATGCGATCGACGATGATGTCCAGGTGCAGTTCACCCATACCCGAAATAATGGTTTGCCCTGACTCTTCGTCCGTGCGCACACGAAACGACGGGTCTTCCTGAGCCAGTTTGCCCAGCGCCACACCCATCTTTTCCTGGTCGGCTTTGGACTTCGGCTCGACGGCAACCGAGATCACGGGTTCAGGGAACTCCATGCGCTCCAGCGTGATCACCTTGTCCAGGTCACACAGGGTATCGCCCGTGGTCACATCCTTGAGACCAATGGCTGCCGCGATATCGCCGGCGCGAACCTCTTTGATCTCGTTGCGGTGATTAGCGTGCATCTGCACCATTCGACCGATTCGTTCCTTGCGCCCCTTAACCGGGTTGTAGACCTGATTGCCGGACTCAAGCACGCCAGAATAGACGCGGAAGAAGGTCAGCGTTCCAACGAAAGGATCCGTCGCAATCTTGAATGCAAGCGCGGCAAAGGGCTCATCATCGCCCGCCCTGCGGTTGTCCGTAGACTCACCATCATCGAGCGTACCTTCAATCGGCCGCACCTCGGTGGGCGCCGGCAGATAGTCGATCACCGCGTCGAGCATGGCTTGCACGCCCTTATTCTTGAACGCAGAACCGCATAGCGCGGGCACGATCTCACCGGCCAGCGTTCGCTGCCGAAGTCCGGTCCGGATCTCCTCGAGGGTGAGTTCCTCGCCCTCGAGATACTTGTTCATCAGGTCGTCATTCGCCTCTGCGGCGGCTTCGACCATGTTCTCGCGCCATTTTTCGGCGCTGTCCTTCAACTCATCCGGAATGTCTTCCAGGCGATAGCTGAGGCCCTGGTCTTCTTCATTCCAGAAAATACCCTTCATCCGCAGCAGATCAATGACGCCTTTGAAGTTCTCTTCTTCGCCAATCGAAATCTGCACCGGCACCGCGTTGGCGCCAAGCCGCTGCTTGATCTGGCCGACGACTCGCAGGAAGTTCGCGCCAGGGCGATCCATCTTATTCACGAACACGATTCGCGGAACGCCGTATTTGTTGGCCTGACGCCACACGGTTTCCGACTGCGGCTCAACGCCTGCCGTGCCACAAAACACCACCACCGCTCCATCGAGCACGCGAAGACTGCGCTCCACCTCGATCGTGAAGTCCACGTGCCCGGGGGTGTCGATGATGTTCAGTCGATGCTCGTCGTACTGCTGATCCATGCCCTTCCAGAAACAGGTGGTTGCAGCGGAGGTAATGGTGATACCACGCTCCTGCTCCTGCGCCATCCAGTCCATAGTGGCAGCGCCGTCATGAACCTCACCGATCTTGTGAGACAGACCGGTGTAGAACAAC
>JBMTYG010000262.1:0-2174 GCA_049454295.1 Pseudomonadales bacterium | reverse complement strand
CGCCCGGCGGGGTGTCGGTCATTCATCGGAGAAACATGATGCCCAAACCCAAACTCATCGATGCCGCCGGATACGCTCGGCGCAGCACCGACCTTCAGGAACGTTCCATCCCCGACCAGCAGGCCTATGTGGAGAAGTGGGCCAGCGAGAACGGCTACCGCATCGTGCGGTGGTTCATCGACGATGCCATCTCCGGCACCAGTGCGAAAGGGCGGGATGCCTTCGAGCAGATGATCGCGACCGCCGAGAACGGCCGCGACTTCGAGACTATCCTCTGCTACGACATCAGCCGGTTCTCGCGCGGCGGGACCAATGAGACCGGCTACTACCTGCATCGCCTGCGAATGGCCGGCGTGGACGTGCTCTTCACCGCCGATGGCATTCCCGATGGCGACGAAGGGGAACTGATCCAGGGCGTGAAGTCCTGGCAGGCCCGGCAATATTCCGTGAAGCTGGCCCGCGACACCATTCGCGGCCAGATCTCGAACATCCGCGAACGGAAGTCTGCTCCCGGTGGCGTGGCTCCCTACGGCTACGACAAGCAGCATCTGACAGCCGATGGCAAGGTGCTCCGCACGCTGCGATGGATGCCCGATGGCAGCAAACAGGAGTTCGGACCGGACGGGAAGTTCCTGCGCGTCATCGAACCGGGCGTGAACATCAAGAAGGCCAAGAGCGACATCATCAAGTATGTCCCCAGCACGCCCGACCGCGTGGCGGGGATCAAACGGATGTTCGAACTCTGCGTCCAAGGCTACGGATGCCACACCATCGCTGCGGAATTTAACAGCGAAGGCATCCCGTCCCCGGGCGGGCAGAAATGGAACACGGCAAGGATCGCCAAACTGCTGCGGAACCCGGTTTACAAGGGAGCCATCGCGTGGAACCGGCACACGATGGGCTCGCTATTCGGTCTTGATGGCAACGGCGTGCTGAAACCGAAGAAGCAGAAAGGCTGGAAGCGGAATTCCCAGGACGACTGGATCATCAGCGAAGATGTGCATGAACCACTCGTGACGCCGGCGGTGTGGGATGCGGCTCAAAAGGCTGTCACGAAACGTCATGTTGATGGCGGGAAGTCGCGACCGACCAACCGGTCTCTGCTGGCCAGCCTGATGACCTGCAACCGCTGCCAGCACAACTTCGTCCAGCGCCGCGACCGTCGCTGGCCCGGACCGAACGGCGACGGCTATCGCTATTACAGCTGCTCGGGATACCACCGTTACGGGAAATCGGTCTGTGGCCTGACGAACCTCCCTGGCCCGGCGCTCGATGCGTTCGTGGTGCAGGCCATCCAACGCGTTCTCTTGGGCGACCACGACTCGACGAAGGCAGCGGTTGAAGCATTCGTGAAGATTGTGCTGGCCCCGACGAAGGCCAATAAACGGAACAAAGCCAGCGAAAAGGAACTCGACCTGCTCAACCGCAAGATTAAAGCCACGGTCGCCATGCTGGCCGACCCGACGTTCGATGGCCTGGATGAACTCCGCACCACGCTGGCCGACCTGAAAGCGAAACGGGATACTCTGGCCGCACGGATGAAGTCGGTCGACAAACCCACCACGCCCGTCATCACCGAAGACGAACTCCGGCGCTGGGCATTGGAACAATTCTCGCGGCTCGATGACATCGCCACGAAGCCCGCCGTCGACCTGCAGGACCGGCAACTGGTCGAGGCCTTCGTGCAGCGGATCGAGATCAACCCGGAAACGAAGACCGGCGAGGTCATCCTGATCGCCGACCTGGCCAACGCCTTCCGCGAAGGCTCCACACGCGTACCCATAGGGGACGGGATGGGTAGGCGAGTAACGTGTGCGGGATTCGCGTGGGAACGAGGGCTGTTGGCAAATTCGTAACGACGACCATCACCGGGTCACCGCCAGGGACGTTGATCTCAGATTCCGCCCGGACAGCAACTCCGATGCATGGTTTTGTTATCCGCTTTTTTGTTCAGGTTCCACCATCGGGTTAGCTGGAATGTGTGCACGAACGAACAGCTGCCTGAATATCCAATCACCACCGTACAAAACAGCAAAGAGCGTTGTGTACCAAATAGCGGTCAATGGAATACCGAGTACGGGGGCGATCGCACGCCCCGTGTCGTTTCCTTGCTTTCGTATCAAGCGGTCGGCCTCGCTTGTGCGTTCGAACCCCTCGATTCTTCCGTCGCGATT
>JBMTYG010000261.1:0-2176 GCA_049454295.1 Pseudomonadales bacterium | reverse complement strand
CCTGGGCTGCTTGCCCGGGTATTCGGCGCCGCTGTCGATGCGACAGTGGGCGGGCGCTGAATTGGGCCGCGGCTGACGAGCCGCCGCGTGCGCCCCGGTATCTGCCGATTCCGGGGCGAGACCGTTAAGCGAGTTCAGTCAGGCGCGGATCGTTCGGCCAGACCCAATCTGCTCCGATCACTTGCGCCACCCGCAGTTCTTCCGGGATCCGATCGATACCGATCATGCGATCAGCAGATTGGTGCCAGTGGTAGATACGCGCTTCCTGGTAGCTGAGCGGTACCCCGCTGAAGCCCCAGGATTGCACTGACCGCTGGATCCACTCCCCGAACTGGGTATCTTCGAGCAGTACCTGAGACAGTGATTCACCGTCGTTGACAGTCCAGAGGTCGGGTTTCGGACCATCGCCCCAGTCCGGCGCCAAGGTCCAGGTCTCTAGATAGCAACGATCGATGCCATCTGGCCAGAACAGGAGCGGCGCAAGCGTGCGCGGCGACAGCGGCGACACCCAGTTCGGGAATACCCCGTAGGACTGGGTGCACGTGCGCGCGATTTCACTGACACCGGGGATTTCCACCCCCGGGCCACGGCGGCTGTACGCTGCGCCACCGCCATCCGCCAGTTCCTTGAGCACGGGCTCGGGAATCGGCGCCACCATCCGACCGTGACCATTGGGATAGAGCGTGTTCACATTACGACGATGGTCGAGGATCGGCGCCACGGTCTTCGGGTGAATGCTGGGGACGTGGTAGACCTCGGTATTAGCCTCCATCGCGATCTTCCAGTTGCAGGCAAGCGGAAAGCGATGGCGTGCTGCGAGGCGGACGGTGTCGAAGCGGAACTCGGCCCATTCGTCGGCGACGGGGCCAAGCCAGTCCATGAGCGACGGCGCGTTGTCGTCGAAGTTCACGAACACGAGGCGCCCGAATTGCTCGCACCGTACCGGCTTCAATCCGCGGCAGCTGAAGTCGAGTGCGCTGAAGTCCTCGGCATCACGGATCGCGATGAGGTTGCCGTTCAGGCTGTAGCTCCAACCATGGTAGCGACAGGTGAGTCGAGGGCGCTTGCCGCTCTGCTCAGTGACAACCGGTGCCCCGCGATGACTACAGGTGTTGTAGAAGGCTCGGATGCGACCGTCATCGTCATGGACGATGACCACCGGCTGACCAGCATTTTCCCAGCGTAAGAACGAGCCAGGCTCGGGGAGTTCATCGGTGTGCGCGGCGAGCAGCCAGCTGCGCCGCCAGAGATGCTCACGTTCCAATTCGAAAAAGCGAACGTCGTTGTAACGACCGCCGGGGACATCTGGTAACGACGGAAACGTGGGCGGCGGGGCGGTTCGCGCGGCTTCGTATTCCATCAGGCGGCGCAGTGTCTTGATTTCAGCTGGTGTCATGGTTATCCCCCGAAAGCCCCAGTGCTGACCGTATGGTGGACCGGGCGGCGCAGGCGGACAAGAGGTCCGGAGGCGCGAGGTGGGGCAGCTTCAGGGCCGCCAGTTCGAGGTGCAATAGCCGGTCGACGGCGTCAGGCTGCCCGCGGCGACACGTCGCGCTCGATTGTTGCCGCCGCATGCAACAGGGCGAGCTTGCGCTCTGCCACCGCACGTATGGATCGGAATCTTCGCACAGGCTTACCGGTGAACAGAGCTTCGGTGTCCTTGCAGCGGAAGTTCCTGATCATGTGCTCACGATATTACGTGATGCGTTATACGGCAAAGGTAACTTCGCCCTGAGAAGCTGCAGAGATTGACGTGGAAGCTTGCCGTTCCGAGCGCGCGCGTCGCGTAGGGTGTCAGCTATCTGGCCGGGTCTCCTTGGAGTCCAACGCGCACAGCGCGCGCAGGGTCGTGGCGTTCTTGGTCACCTTTTGCCAGTACGGCGAGAACGAGCTGCATGCGCGGCCGGGTTCAGGAAACAGGGGCAGCTCTGGCGCGGGCGTGGTGTTGATGCCCAACGTTTCAGCCCCGTCGAGCGTGCGAAAGTGCGGATTGGGGATGTAACGCACTGTTCTGGCAGCGGCGAGCGCGTTTTGCAGCTCGCTGCGGCTGCCACACCAGCGCAGCGCTGCCAGCGCTGCCATGCGTTCCGTCACGAACGCCCATCGTGCAGGCCCCCCGGGACATGCGGCGTGGATGTCCTTGTCGATCACGGCGATCACGACCGGCGGACGCTCT
>JBMTYG010000260.1:0-2206 GCA_049454295.1 Pseudomonadales bacterium | reverse complement strand
ACTCTCTATTAAAGAGGCAGATGCCGTCCAAGCGACCATGCGTCGCCTAACCCGCTTCCCGTCCGCGAGACATCCACCACTCCCCTAAATCGATTCAAATCGGAATTATTTGTTCCGATAGTAGGGAAAGGTTTAGGAATGCACAACAAACATTCGGCGATTGACCTCGCCCACGGTCTGGGGCTGGATCGCCGCCCAGGCCTCGCGGACCTGACCCAGCAGGTCTTCGCACTCGGCGAGGTCGTCCGTCGAGCCGACACCGCCCGCACGAACCAGGCGACGCATTAAAAACTGATAAAAATCATCAAGATGCGCAGCAACCGAGCCCCCTTGGCTACGGTCCAGCGTCTCGCGCAGAGCGGCGAGAATGGATAACGCCCGAGAGGTGGACGCGCTGACCGCACGCTTTTCCTGTCGCAGGGCGTGCTGGCGGGCGAGCTTGATCGCATCGATCGCCGCGTCGTACATCATGATCACGAGATCCCGCTTGCTCGAGGTCTCGCAGCGCGAGTCGAGGGCGGTGTTCCGATATGCCTTCAAAGCCATAGCCGACATGGTGGTGCTCCAGACGGTTCAAATCCCCTATGCCGGATCAGTCGACCTGAGTCGACCTTCCTTTAGGGAGACCCCCCGGAAATGAGGATTGGCGGCGGGGGGGGTTACCCCCCCCCCCCCCGATCCCGACAGTCAACCAGCCGACTCCGCCTAGAAGGCGGCGGCTACCGCAGCACCAATGGGTGCCGTCGCCGTCCGAGAGGACTCGGCCGGATTGACTGTCACGGCCGGCCCCGAGGCGCCCTGCAGCGCGAGCTGCGACCAGGAACCTCGGACGTCTGTGACCATGTCGATGCACGCTTTGAGCAGCCCGAGATCACGGCGCGATTGCGCCTTGATCAGCTGCGCCGTCAGCGCGTTGTAGAAGCGGAACAGATCATCGGCCACGGGTTGACCGCGGTCGAAGTCAATCGTCTCGCGAAGACCCGCAATAATGGTGAACGCACGGGCGAACTGGTGCCCGGACTCCCGCCATTCCTTGCGCTCGATGTGCCCCTGAGCCTTGACCAGCGACTCGATGATGCCGTCGTACAGCATCGTAACGAGCTCTGCGCCTTTACCTCCGTGAGCCATCGATTCCTTCGTGATCGACTGATATGCCTTGAGTGCCGCATTTGGTGCCATATGCTTTCCTCCGATTTACTCTCTGTGATCTACAAGAATCCCCGTCAATGCTTCGATGTTGCGTGCCACACGCAACGCGTCTTCTGATGGGATCTGTCTCACGACTTCTCCCGTCTTATCGTCCGAAACCTTCACCACCACCGCGCCCGTCGACGGATCGACGCCGATGTCGAGACTCTGCCCGCGATGCGCGAGCTTCTCGTTGACGACGCGAACCGAGTCGCCGAGCTCTGCGCGCAGCACTTCGATGGCAGACGTCTTCGTCGCCTCGCTTTCGTTACCGCGCGAGAGTGAGGCGAACTCACCTTTCGCAACGAACTCTCGACGTTGGACCTGCTGTTCCGGCGGCAGTGAAGTGACCTTCACCGCGCCCGCTCCGATACTCATGGTTATCTCCGTTTATTCATATGTGATTGAGAGATACCCGATGCTTATCGCAAGAGGGCCAGGATGTACTGCGGAGACTGATTCGCCTGCGCGAGCATCGCACTGCCCGCCTGCACGAGCACGTTGGCTCGAGCGAGCGCTGCAGACTCCGACGCGAAATCCGCGTCCTCGATTCGTGAACGGGCTTCTTCGGTGCGCTGAACCACGTTCATGAGGTTGCTCACCGTATGCTCCAATCGATTGATGACAGCACCGGCCAACGCGCGCCGGCTGTTCAAGTTCCCCAGCGCAGTATCAAGTGTGGTAACTGCCGCACTTGCATGCGAAATATTTGATCCGTGAGCATCTTCCCCGCCGATATCAAAACCTGCGGCTGACAAATCGACTCCACCTGTCAAGCCCGACGCTCCCAAGCTACCAAACGCGATAGAAATCGCCTCGCCGCCACCAAAACCCACCTGAAATGAGTAGGTCTGGTTTCCTGTGTTCGAGGAGATATCCAGTGTTCCATTGAACTTGGTCTTGGACTGGATACGGTCGATCTCTGCGATCAACGCCTTGAACTCAAGGTTCGCATTGTTTGCGTCGGCCGTGGTGTACGGACCGTTTTGCACCAGAGTCGCCAATTCACGCATGCGTA
>JBMTYG010000259.1:0-2217 GCA_049454295.1 Pseudomonadales bacterium | reverse complement strand
GCGACCTTGCGTGTGCAGGTTGAGTACTATGGGGGAGCCAACTCGGGCTGACCGCCTGCGATCTTCCCCTGCTACCGACAGGTAACGCTGTGCTCAAAGTTCTTCTCGTCGCTCTTCTCGTGCTGGTCGCCGTCGTGGGTGCTCGAACCTGGTCGTATCGCCCCGCCGAGCCGCTGGCCCCGTCTGGCTCGACGGCCACCGATCCGATTGCGCTCGATGACAACGGCATTCTTGGGCGCATGTCGGAAGCCATCCGGTTTCCGACCGTGTCCCATGAACGACCCGGCACCATGGACGTCGCCGCGTTCGAGGGTTTCATCGACTGGGTCCAACGCCGCTATTCAGGCGTCTTCAGCGAGTTCTCGTGGCGCCGGGTTGGCGGCTTCACGCTGCTACTGGAGTGGAAGGGTACCGACGCCGCTCTGCCCCCGGTCTTGCTTGCGGCGCATTACGACGTGGTTCCCGTGGTGTCCGGAACCGAGTCTGCGTGGACACACCCGCCGTATGCGGGCGTGATCGCAGACGGCTTTGTGTGGGGGCGGGGTGCGCTCGACAACAAGAACGCGGTGGTAGGGCTGCTCGAAGCCGCCAATTTCATGATCGCCCGCGGCGAGCGTCCGCGTCGGACCGTCTACTTCAGCTTTGGTCATGACGAAGAGATCGGTGGCGCTTCCGGTGCAGCCGAAGTTACCAGAACGCTTGCGAGTGAGGGCGTCCGACTTGCCTGGACCCTGGATGAAGGATCCTTCGTTCTGCAAGACCTGTTCCCTGGTGTTGAACAACCGCTGGCCATTGTGAATACGGCGGAAAAAGGGATGCTCACGCTCGATCTCGTTGCGCGCGGGCAGGGTGGGCACTCATCGATGCCGCCGGAGCGAACAGCCGTGGTGGAGCTTGCCCAGGCACTTGTGCGCCTGCAGGACGCGCCGCTTCCCGGCGGTATCGAGGGGCTGTCGGCATCGGCGCTCGATGCAATCGGTCCGCACATGCCGCTTTTGATGCGCGTGCTCTTCGCCAATCGCTGGCTGTTCGGACCGATCCTTGAAAACCAGTTGGCTCAGGTTCCCTTTACCAATGCGCTGTTGCGCACAACCACCGCCCCCACCATGTTATCCGGCAGCCCGAAATCCAACGTGCTGCCGATCGAGGCGGTCGCCACGGTGAACTTTCGCATTCACCCGCGCGATACCGTGGATGGCGTGGTCGCGCATGTCAGAAACGCGGTGGAGGCGGAGAACGTTGAAATTCGAGTGGGTGACAGCCGCAATGCGTCTGCGGTCTCCGATCATCACTCGGAGGGGTTCAAGCTCATCGATGCCGCAACGCGTTCTGAATTCGGGTCAGTCGTTGTGGCGCCAGGTCTCATGGTCGCCGCGTCCGACACACGGCATTACGGTGAGATTGCGGACAACTCGTTCCGCTTCAACCCGATGATCGTAACGCAGGCGGAGATCGCAGGCTTTCACGGGACCAACGAGCGCGTCAGTACCGAGGGCCTGCTCAAAGGCGTGCGCACCTACGTGCGACTGCTGCGTCAGCTTTAATCCTGCAAATCTCACGTCGGCAGCGGAGCGACTGCGGTTCCCGCCGTTCTGTTGCTATTCAATCCTTCATGCTCCTTCCGTGACCGGAGTACACAGACATCTCGCTGCCCTCGTTCAACCGCAGCCCGGATGAAACATACCCGTTCACGGGATCGCGGAGGTAGGCGAGATAATCCTCATGATCCCGAGCGAACGCGCCAGTGTTGTCGGAAAAGACGACACTGCCTTCATGGAAGCGGGGCTGCACCAGCTTCAACACGTCGAGCGTCGCCGGCGGGAACCCGTCGCAGAGCAGCAAATCCACGGATAGATCCAGCGAGCGCAGCGTCTCGCGTGCGTCGCCGACACGGATATCGACGAATGCGTCGAGACCGGCCTCAGCGAGATGTTTCTTTGCGCGTTCTGCCTTCGACGGCACCTGCTCAGTGCCAATGACGATGCCGCCGCCGTTGTCGCGCACGGCGGCTGCGAGATAGATCGTGGACACACCGAATGATGTCCCGAATTCGACAATGTGTTTTGCTCCCAGGGCACGGGCGAGCAGGTAAAGGAAGGCCCCTTGGTCCCGGTCAATGCAGATCCACGCGTCATCGAGCCGCTTTCCGAGCTTGTTCCAGTTCAGTTCGCGGCCCGTGACCAGTCGCGGCAACTGGTCGAGAAAACGCAGAAAAAG
>JBMTYG010000258.1:0-2223 GCA_049454295.1 Pseudomonadales bacterium | reverse complement strand
TCGCGCAGCAGCTCAAGGATTGCGAGAAACGTCACCACCACCCCGCGCCGACCTTCTTCCACGCTGAACAGGGCTCCAAACGGCACGAAATCCGGCGCCTCGCGTACGATGCCGAGCACGCTCGTCATGCGCTCGCGCACGTTCAGCGGTTCAAGCCGCACCTGATGGTGGCGGAAGCGCTCGGCCCGCTTAAGCACGTCGGCGAGCGCGATCAAAAGCTCGCGCAGGTCAACCTCAGGCTCTGCGCGCTGGCGAATCAATTGCGGTCGCACCGCGTGCGCAGGGAACAGATCACGCTCCATCCGCGGCAGGGCATTGAGCTGTTCCGCCGCGTGCTTGAGCTGCTCGTACTCCTGCAGACGGCGAATCAGTTCGGCACGAGGGTCGTCCTCATCGTCCGGGTTACCCGCAGGGCGCGGCAACAGCATGCGCGACTTGATTTCCGCGAGCATGGCAGCCATCAGCAGATATTCACCGGCCAGTTCGAGCTGCATCGAGTGCATGATCTCGATGTACGCCATGTACTGCTCGGTGATGTCAGCGACACGAATCTCGAGAATGTCGAGGTTCTCTCGACGTATCAGATAAAGCAGCAGATCCAGCGGGCCTTCAAAGGTCTCAAGGAAAACCTCGAGCGCCTCCGGAGGAATATAAAGATCGGTCGGCAGCTCAAGCACCGCCTCGCCGCGGACCAGCGCAAGGGCGGGTACACCCGTTGCACGAGCGGCCTTGAGTCGCGGCGTCTCTGCCCCCAGGGAGATGACCGTCTCCTCAGCCAGCGAGACGCCCGTTTCCTCGTCCATAGATCCGTCGAGGGCGTCCGCCTCGAGTTCGGCACTCATCGCGGCTACCGGTGCGAAATGCCGATCACGGCACGCACTTCCTCGAGCGTCTCGCGCGCGACGGCCCGCGCGCGCTCGGCGCCCTCGACGAGGATCGTGTGCACCAGACCGGGGTCTTCTTCGAATTGACGCGCCCGCTCACGCATTGCCACCTGCTCGGCGTTGATGGCGTCGATGAGTGGACGCTTGCAGTCGATACAGCCGATGCCCGCTGACCGACACCCCTCCGCAAGGGTCGTCCGCGAGGCTTCCGAGGTGTAGATCTGATGTAGATCAAACACCGGACAGCGCGCAGGATCGCCCGGATCGGTACGCCGCACCCGCGCTGGATCGGTTTTCATGGTGCGGACCTTCTGCTCTACCGATTCAGGCGTTTCACGCAGTGTGATGGTGTTGTTGTAGGACTTCGACATCTTCTCGCCGTCGAGTCCGGGGACCCGGGCTTCGCGGGTCAGAAGCGCCTGCGGCTCCGGCAGGATGATGCGCCCACCGCCTTCCAGGTAACCAAACAAACGCTCGCGATCACCGATGGACAGATTCTGCTGTTCCTGCAGCAACGCCCGTGCCCGCTCGAGCGCCTCGATATCTCCGGCTTCCTGGTAACGGCGTCGAAGGTCGCTGTAAAGACGCGCTTGCTTGCGTCCCATGCGCGCGATGGCGGCCTCAGCGTGCGCCTCGAAATCCGGCTCGCGCCCGTACAGATGATTGAACCGACGCGCCACTTCGCGCGTCAGTTCCACATGCGCCACCTGATCGGCGCCGACCGGGACCTGACCGGCTTTATAAATGAGAATGTCCGCAGACTGCAGCAGCGGATAGCCAAGAAAGCCGTAGGTCGCCAGATCACGGTCCTTGAGCTTTTGTTGCTGGTCCTTGTAACTTGGCACGCGCTCGAGCCAGCTAACGGGCGTGATCATCGACAGCAGGAGGTGCAGCTCGGCGTGTTCCGGCACGCGGGACTGCACGAATATCGTGGCCGCGCCGGGATTGATGCCCGCAGCCAACCAGTCAACCACCGTGTCAAACGTATAGGCTTCTATGTTGCCCGCGCGCTCGTAGTCTGTCGTGAGTGCATGCCAATCGGCGACAAAGAAAAAGCACTCGTACTCGTGCTGCAGGTGCAGCCAGTTCTTAAGCACGCCGTTCAGGTGGCCAAGGTGCAGGCTGCCGGTCGGACGCATGCCCGACAGCACCCTACGGCTTGAATCTTGACTACTCAATCCCATCCCCGACGCCGAAGAAAAACAAAGTATACCCCGGCAGCGCCGGGCGACGGCAGCGCTGACCCAAGCCGGTCGACGCCGCAGGCCCGATGTTCAGGGAAAGGCGCCGAGCCCCGGCCGAACCAGGATCGGCGGCGCCGTCGTGAGGTCGATAATGG
>JBMTYG010000257.1:0-2225 GCA_049454295.1 Pseudomonadales bacterium | reverse complement strand
TCGTCTATGATGGTGATCTCATGCTTCTCGCGCGCGAGACGGCGGGCAATACCCTGGCCAACCCGGCCAGCCCCGCAGATAAGAACGTGCATCAGTTTGGTCCTTCAGCTCTGGACTCAGGTCTCGTGTCGCACACCTGTTGTTATGCCCAAAGCCTTTAATTTTCGGTGGAGAGCAGAGCGCTCCATGCCAATGAACTCGGCGGTTCGTGAAATATTACCATTGAAGCGGGTGATCTGCAGGGTGAGGTATTCACGCTCAAACTGCTCCCGCGCATCCCGCAAAGACAGGCCCACAAGATCTACTGAACCTGATTGAGCCGCCGGAGAGGAAGATCGGCCCGGATCCCTTGGCAGCTCATCAACGCTGATAGGCCGGCTTGCATCGGAGGGCGACAGGATCAGGATCCGCTCGACGAGGTTGCGTAACTGACGGATGTTGCCTGGCCACTCCATGGATTGCAGCACGGCGAGTGCTTCCGGTGTGAAGGTCCTGAAAACCAGGCCCGACGTCTCGGCAACGCGCTCGCAGAAATAGCTTGCCAGTGCCGTGATATCGTCCCGGCGCTCGGAAAGCGATGGCACGCGGAGCGGGACAACGCTGAGCCGATAGAAGAGGTCCTCACGGAAATTTCCCTTCTCGATCTCAGCGCGAAGATCCTTGGTCGTTGCCGCCATCACACGAACATCAACGCTGACATCCGATCGGCCGCCGACGCGCTGGAAGCGTTGCTCTGTCAGCACTCGGAGGATCTTGTTTTGGGTTCCGACGGGCATGTCCGCCACCTCATCAAGCAGCAGTGTGCCGGTGTGAGCGCGCTCGAACAAGCCGACCCGGACGGTGCGTCCTTGCGAGTCCTCTTCGCCAAACAGGGCAATTTCCATCTGGTCCGGCGCTATCGAGGCCGCATTCACCACCACGAACGGGCCACCTGCACGCACTGAATTCCTGTGGATCAGACGTGCTGCGAGTTCCTTGCCGACACCGGCAGGACCCGAAATCAGGACGCGCGAATTGGTCGGTGCTACTTTGTCGATGGCAGCACGAAGCGCAGCGGCAGCCTGACTGTTTCCAATCCAGCGCTCCTCGTCGCCTGCCCGGTTACGAAGCGCGGCATTCTCGTAGCGAAGCGCAGCCGATTCGATGGCGCGCTCGACCACGAGCATCAGGCGGTCTGCCTTGATCGGCTTCTCGATGAAATCAAAAGCACCGCGCCGGATCGCAGCGATGGCCGTTTCAATGTTCCCGTGGCCGCTGATGACGATAACCGGCAGGATAGGATCGATCGACTTCAGGTACTTGAGAAGCGAGAGCCCGTCCATCCCGCTACCCTGCAACCAGACATCTAGGATCACGAGGCGCGGCGTACGGGAGCGAACCTCCTCTAACGCCCGCTCAGCCGTCTCGGCTGTTCGCACAGAATACCCCTCGTCACCGAGCACACCTGCCATCAGTTCACGGATATCGGGTTCGTCGTCTACCACCAGAATGTCCAGGGCCACTCTCCGTCTCCTCTACAAGCTCAGGGAACCTGGCATCTGCCCGGTTTCGGGGACGCGTTCAGCCCCTGAAGCATCATCCGACTGCATCGCCAAGGCACCATTTTCCGGAAGAACAACACGCACACGCGCGCCCCGAAGACCATCGGGCCGGTTCTGCAGCGAAATGGACCCGCCATGATCGGCAATGATCCGGTTCACAATCGCAAGACCAAGTCCTGTACCCTTCTCGCGGGTTGTCACGTAGGGCTCAAGCAGGCGATTGCGCACCTCGGCCGGGAAGCCCGGTCCATTATCTTCTATCACGATCTCAAGGTCACCGCCTTCGCGGTTGACCTTTATCCGGATCTGGCCGGAGATGTCGTGTTCGGCGGGCTGGCCCTCGATCGCCTCGGCAGCGTTCTTGAGCAGGTTCCCAAATGCTTGCGCCAGGAGCCGCTCGTCTCCCAGATACATGACTTCGTCAGCACCCGCATCATAGTCTATCTCGATATCTGGCGATACAACGCCCTGGGCAAAGCTCGCGCTCTGCAGCACGGCGCGCATGTCGAAGGGCGCAATGCTGGGTTTCGGCATCCGGGCAAAGCTCGAAAACTCCTCGACCATGCGCGCAATGTCGTCGACCTTGCGCAGGATGGTTTCAATACATCGTTCGAACACACCGTCCGTGTCTTCGATCTTTGAGCCATATCGACGGCGCAGTCGCTCTGTCGAGAGCATGATAGG
>JBMTYG010000256.1:0-2236 GCA_049454295.1 Pseudomonadales bacterium | reverse complement strand
CGGGGCAGCGGTTTCGCGCTGAGTGAGCCCGCAGGGCGAGCGGAGAGCGAAGCCGCGTGAAGCCTTTTCCCCACGTCGTCCACAGCGGTGTCAACGGCACCTTCAAACTGACCCAGGTCTCGGCAGATTGGCAACTTGAATCTGACCCACCTTGTCTTGCCGCATAGTTCCCCACGCGTGGGGGACTATGCGGCTCAATCGGCCTCTGCCTTGGCCGTCGTCTTGGTCTTCCCGGGCCGGGCCATGATGCCGGCGCGGCGCTTGTCCTTGAGGCGGTAGCTTTCACCCGATATCTGCACGACGGTTGCGTGATGCAGGATGCGGTCGAGCATAGCCGCGGTGAGCACCGCGTCGCCGGCGAAGGCTTCGTCCCAGCTGCCGAACGTCAGGTTGGACGTCAGCACCACCGACGCTTTCTCGTAGCGCTTGGCAATGACCTGGAAGAACAGGTTGGCTTGGTCGCGCCCGAACGGCAGATAACCGATCTCGTCGATAATCAGCAGCCTCGGCATTGCGATGGAACGATGTAGAACGTCCTTCAGCCGCTCCTGCCGCTGCGCCGTCTCCAGCATCAAGATCAGATCTGCCGCCGTCGTGAAGCGCACTTTCCAGCCGCGCTGCGTCGCGAGGTAGCCCAGTGAGATCGCCAGATGCGTCTTGCCCGTGCCGCTGGGGCCGAGCATGACCACGTTCTCGCCACGTTCGACAAAACCGAGTGACGCCAGTTCCATGATCTGCGCCTTTGGTGCGCCGGTAGCAAAGCCGAAGTCGTAATCGGCGAGCGTCTTGATCGCCGGAAAGCCGGCTGTTCGCGTCAGCATCGTTGCGGAACGAGCGCGGCGGGCGTCGCGTTCTGCCCGCAGCACCTGCTCGAGGAAGTCAGCATAAGAGGCGTCCTTGCTCTTGGCAGCAGCTTGCGCGATGGGACCGTATAGATCGGCCATGGCACCGAGCCGCAGCTCGGCGGCTAGCTCCGTGATGCGTTCGTGCTGGAGATCGCTCATGCCACCACCTCCAGCAATGCTTGGTAGGTTGACAGCGGATGCTGATAGCCGGTCACCTTGCGCGTCTTGGCGGCGACGCTCATCCTGCGGACAGTCTTGCCCTTATAAGGCTTTGGCAGCTCCTGCAGCTTAGCCCGCTCGATGACGAGCCGTTCTGCCGGCACTTCGCCGGTCGTCGCATGGATGCGTGCGTTGGCGACTTCACGCAACCATATCTTCACGGCGGCGTTGGCGGCGTCCTTATCCGGCTTCAACCCCGCCTGCCGGCACGATGCCACGAACGGTATCCAGAAGCTGCGCTTCAGGTAGCCAATGAAGCGTTCAACTTTGCCCTTGGTCTTGGCCCGGTAGGGCCGGCACAAACGCGGCAGAAAACCGGCGTGTTTGGCATAGTCGAGGAAGCCGGGATGAAAGCGATGCATGTTGCGGCCATAAGCGTTGCGCTCAAGCACGACCGTCTTCATGTTATCGTAGAGCACTTCGTGCGGCACGCCGGCAAAGAAGCCAAACGCGTTCTCATGACAGCCAAGCAGCGTCTCCAACTGCTCATTGTCGCAGAACTCGACATGGGCCGTCCGACTCCAGCCGAGCGTGCCGATGAATACCGATAGCTTGTCGCCCCCGCGTCCGACCGTTGCCCAGTCCGCCTGCATCTGCTGGCCGGGTTCGGTCTCGAAACGCACCACAGGATCGGGCTTGGCGACAGGGCGCAGGCCGCGCACGAACACCTTGAGCCGGGTATAACCGCCGTCATAGCCGCGCGCCTGGATCTCGCGCAGCAGCACCGCCGCCGGAATGACATCCGGTGCCGCCGCTTTCATCCGCCCGGCAATATAGTCCTTGTAGGCGTCCAACTTCTCAGGCCGCTTCGGCCCAGCCTTGCGCACACCTGCAGCCTCACCCTCACGCAAATATCGCCGCACCGTGTTCCGGGACACACCCAGGGACTTGGCAATCCCGTGAATGCTCTGCCCGTGCTTCTTTAAAACCGTGATCTCCATCTGTTCCTCCACCGTCAACATCGCCCCCTCCTCGTTGAGGGGGACACCATGAACGGTGGGTCAGATTCGATGTGCCGCCTGGGTCAGTTTCCCACTGCCGGTGACACCGGTAGATCTCCATCGTCCGCGCGTTGCAGCGCTCCATCTTCGGCAGGAACTGCGGCGCGTCCTTCTTTTCGATCAGGATCGACTTCACGCCCCGCTTCGCCAGGTCGATGGCAAGTGTCAGGC
>JBMTYG010000255.1:0-2263 GCA_049454295.1 Pseudomonadales bacterium | reverse complement strand
GACTTGTATCCGAATTCGTCGGTGGCTCCGTGAATATGGCCTGCTTTGAAGCCACCGCCCGCCATCAACGTACTGAACGCATGCCGATTGTGATCGCGACCATCCGCCCCCTCGGTGATCGGCAGACGCCCGAACTCCCCGGTCCACATCACGATCACGTCATCGAGCAATCCCCGCTGCTTCAGGTCGGTAATCAGGGCCGCGCTCGGCTGATCGACGTAACCGCAGATCTTCCGCAGGTCATTCTTCAGATTCGAATGGTTATCCCACGGCTGAAACGACGGATCGAGCGGCGGGAAGACCTGCACGAACCGCACGCCCGATTCCACCAGTCGCCGCGCCATCAGGCACCGCGTCCCATACCCTGCCGTGGCCGGGTTATCGAGTCCATAGAGTCTGCGTGTGGCTTCGGTTTCCGTGTTCAGGTCGAGCAGTTGTGTGGCAGTCAGCTGCATACGGGCCGCCAGTTCAAAGTTCTGAATCCGCGCTTCGAGTTCTGTTTCTCCCGGGTGTTGCTGCAGATGAATCGCATTCAACTCCTGCAGGTATCTGCGAGATCGCACTTGTGAGTCAGCAGTAACAGAACGCGCGGGATTGAGATGCAGTACCGGGGTACCGGACGAACTGAATTCGGTTCCCTGATACACAGGTGGCAGCCAACCGCTGGACCAAACCATCTTTCCAGACGTGTTATAGCCAGCCGGGTCACGGAGCACGATGTAACATGGCAGATCCTGATTCTCGGTCCCCAGCGCGTAACCGATCCACGAACCCATGGCGGGGCGACCGTTAAACGTCTTGCCCGTCTGCAGCATGTTCAGTGCGAATGGATGATTGTTGTTGTCTGTGAACATCGAGCGGATCAGGCAGAGTTCGTCGGCAACGGTGCCAAGATGCGGAATCAGTTCCGAGAACTCCATCCCGCTTTGGCCGCGTTTTGAGAACTTGAACGGTGTCCCCAGCAGCACGTTCCTGTTGCCGAGCTGAAAGACCTCGACCTGCTCCGGGTGCGGCTGGCCGCTTCGAGCAGACAACTCGGGCTTGTGATCGAACAGATCCATCTGCGACGGACCGCCGTTCTGGCACAACTGTATGACTGCTTTTGCCCTGCCTGGGAAGTGTCGCTGCTGCGGAGCGAGCGGATTCGCCCCGCGCGAGGCCTCCGCCGCTCGGGCAGGCGACAACAGGCCCGCGTGGTCGAGCAATCCCGCCAAAGCCAGCGTGCCAAAGCCACTGCCCATCGATTGCAGGAGTTCGCGTCGCGTTGGATGCATGATTCGTTCACTCCACATACAGGAACTCGTTGGACGACAGCAGCATGTGGCAGAAGTCGGCCAGGGCCATTTGCCGCGTCTTGTCAGCGGGGGTCTCGTTAGAAACGTATCCCTGCGCCTGGTCATTCAGAAAGGCAATGCTCCTCGTCAGTTCGTTCGCCGTTGGCTGTCGCCCGAAGACGATCTGGAAACCGACTTTGACGCGCTGCTCGGTCTCCGGACCGGCCATCTCGCTGATCCGCGCCGCCAGATTTTCGGATTGTGCGAACAGGAACTCGCTGTTGAGTACCGCCAGCGATTGCAGCACCGTCGCCGAGTTCGTCCGCTGCGTGCAGTTCACCGGCATGATGGGGGCGTCGAAGATTTCAAGGAATTTCAGCGGATAAACCCGGCGGGCGAACAGGTAGATGCTGCGGCGATTTGGACTGCTCGGCGTGGGAGCCGGCTTCGCTTCGGATAAACCATCGGCGGGATTCGTGATCTCGATCGGCGGACCACCGGCGGTCCGATCAATCGCACCGGAAGCCGTCAGCACGGCGTCACGGACGATCTCCGCTTCCAGCCGACGCAGATTCATCCGCCACAAAAGGCGATTCTCCGGGTCAACACTCTCACCCGAGGCTGCAGTCGTTGACTGCTCCTCGCCGCGATCAGGTCGACGTGACGACTGTCTGTACGCTGTCGACAACATGATCTGTCGATGCAGCCGCTTAACGCTCCAGCCGTGCTCCATGAAATCCACAGCCAGCCAGTCAAGCAGTTCGGGGTGTGACGGCAGACTTCCCGAGTGGCCGAAATTGCCGAGCGTCTCGACGATGCCGCGTCCAAAGTGATGATGCCAGACACGATTCACAAAAACTCGTGCGGTCAGCGGATGGTCAGGCTGAGTCAGCCACCGCGCCAGCGCCAGGCGCCGGCCGCTGGTTGTTCCTTTCGCATCGGATGGGATCGTCGCCTTTCGCTCCGCGAAAGGATTCACTTTCGCGGAG
>JBMTYG010000254.1:0-2286 GCA_049454295.1 Pseudomonadales bacterium | reverse complement strand
ATCTTGTCATGTTCGATATCGATCAGCCGCGGTTTATGGGGCTCTGGATGCCGACCATGGCGCCGGTACTGTGCGGCGAACCAATCAAGGCCGAGCGCGTCATGGTCAACGGTAAGTGGGTCATCGAGAGGGGACAGGTCAAGGGCATCGATCTCGCGGATTTGGCTCAGAGCGCTTCGCGCGAGCGGCAGCGACTCATGGAGCGCTTTGCGTGACTCTTTTGCTGCGTGGCGCCCATGCCGTGGTGCGTCACGCAGAGACCGACGGTGTGGACTGGAATGTGGACCTGCTGGTCGAGGGAGGACGTGTCTCCGCGATCGGGAAAGGGCTGACGCCACCGCCCGGGACCACAATCATGGATGCGCGACACTGGATCATTTATCCGGGTCTCATCAATACCCATCATCATTTTTTTCAGGCGCTTGTCAGAAACCGTGCAAATCTCGTTTGGCCTGCGGATGTGCTGGATTGGATCAGCCGCATTTACCCAGTCTTTGCGCGGCTTCCAGCGGAAGCATTTTTCCATGCGACTCTGATCACCCTGGCTGATCTGATCAAGCATGGCTGCACGACCGCCTTTGATCATCAGTATTGCTTCCCTGCCGGGGTCACCGTCGAGCTTGTTGATGCCCAGTTCTCAGCGGCGGATCTCCTTGGCATGCGTTTTCACGCGGGGCGCGGAACGAACACCCTCGAAGAGCGTCATGGGGGTGTTGTCCCTCAGGCGCTGGTGGAATCGCCCGACCGATTTCTCAAGGATTGCGAGCGGCTAATCGATCGTTACCATGATTCGGGACCCTTCGCGATGAGGCGAGTAGTCGTGGCGCCGTGTCAGCCGGCCAACTGTACCGCCCAAACGTTTTCCGACTCGGTCGCCTTGGCACGATCGCGGGGTGTGCGTATGCACACACATCTCGGCGAGGGCGAGAGCGCGGTGATGCTTGCGCGCACGGGTCTTGATTCCATCGATTGGTGTGCCCAGCACGGCTTCACTGGAAGCGACGTCTGGTTCGCTCACGGCTGGGAATTCGACCGCGGTGCGATCGGGCGCCTGGCGGCTTCTGATACGGGCATCTCGCACTGTCCTGCGCCGGTGTTTTTAGTGGGAGAGCGCATTACCGATGTCGTTGGCATGTTAGATGCCGGGCTTCGTGTTGGTCTCGGTTGCGATGGGCAAGCGTCCAACGATGCATCGAACCTGCTTGAATGTGTCCGTTTGAGCTATCTGCTCCAGACACTTGCCGCGGGACTTTATGGTCGTCGACCCGCAACCCCCGGCGAACTGTTTCACGCGGCAACCGTTGGTGGAGCGGCCGTGCTCGGTTGTCCTGAGCTTGGGCGCCTGGAACCCGGTATGGCGGCGGACTTTTTCGCGGTCGACATAGACCGACTGGAGTTTGCCGGGGTACTCCACGATCCAGTCAGCCTGCTGGCGAAAGTGGGGGTCTCGGGTCCCGTGAGCGTGACTGTCATCAATGGCCGCGTGGTTTGGCGCCAGGGTGAGCTCACCGGCTTGGACGAGGGGGCGCACATTGCCGCTGCAAACAAGTTGCTGCAAGAAATAAACGTTAAGGCTGCTTTTTAGTGAGGCCATCTGCTGAAAGCTCGACGCGGAGGCGGGCACCGCCGCCCGCTGGTGCGTTCATTGCCGTGATTGCACCCCGTCGACCAGCCATTCGATTGAAGCAAGTCCGGCGTCGTCTAACGTGGCACCGTCTGCAATACGCTCGGTCCCTTCATTGTCACTCAAGGGTCCTGCGAAGATATCAAGGCTTCCAGCGATGATGGCTTCGCGGGCTTGTTCCACGTCAGCGAGCACCTCAGCGGGAATCGAAGGTGACAGCCCGACCAGTCGGCTCGCATCTTCCGCTAAACCCAACCAGGTCAAATTCGGCGTCCAATCTCCATTCAACCGGGCCTCAACCTTGCGACGATAGATCGGCAACCAGTTGTGCTCCACGGTAACCAGGTGCCGTGTCGGCGCGAAGGCGGAGCGATTGAATTGATACCCAATCGCCCAGACCCCTGCGGCCTCTGCGGCGATCATGGGTGCAGGCGTCTCGGTATGATGGGAAATGACGTCAGCTTTTCCAGCTATCAGAATTTCGGAGGCTTCTCGTTCCTTGGAGGGATCCAGCCAGCGGTTGATCCAGATGATCTGGACGTGTGCCTTGGGATTGACCGCGCGCACGCCCAGCGTAAAGGCATTGATATCTCTGACCACTTCGGGAATTGGAAATGCACCCACATAGCCGATGATGTTGGTGCGCGTCATTGCGCCTGCTA
>JBMTYG010000253.1:0-2326 GCA_049454295.1 Pseudomonadales bacterium | reverse complement strand
CCGCGTCCGTTCCAGGGCAAAGCCGTGCTGCGGATCTCTAATTTCCTGAATTTCCACGATGTTGCCATCGGGATCGCGGCCGTAGGTAGCGCGCACTGGGCTGCCCGGGAAATTCGGCGGTGGGCAGTTGAAGGTCATACCGCCGCGTGTCAGGCGCTCGTACTCTGCGTCGATATCTTGAACGTCGAGGCAGAAGTGGGTGTAGCCGTGGTCGTTGGCGCCGTACCCCGGCTTCTTGGGTGCACCCGGCGGCGAGACGTATTCGAAGAATTCGAGGTAGGCATTGCCGAGTTTCAGCATGGCCTGTTTCGCCTCGGAGTCTGGCAGCCCGACGATCTGGTCGATCACCGGCGAACCTCGCACCCAGCCGCCTTCGTAGACCACTTCGGCACCTACTATGTCGCGATAAAACGCGACAATGCGCTCGAGGTTGGGCGTGGAGATGGCAACGTGATGAACCCCTCTGATCATGTCTCCCCCTGATAGCCCCGGTGCGGGACGTGGCGCGAAAGGGCGTTCGCGGTAGAGCCCATTCTCGCGTCTTGGGGACCTGCCCCGTCAAGCGGCGCGTTCGCTGAAGTGGCTGAAGGCTGATTGACGCTCGGGTGCTCGATGACTAGCGTGTGGCTGTCACTTGGGAGATCTTCATGAGCAGCATCGACTTGCACCGCATCGACGAGGTCGCGCTCGAATCCATCGACGTGAGTCGCCCCGAGCTCTTTCGAACCGATAGCTGGCAACCCTGGTTTGCACGCTTGCGCCGGGAAGCCCCCGTGCATTACCTGGCGGACAGCGTGAATGGGCCGTTCTGGTCGGTGACCAGTCACGCGCTCATCAAGGAAGTGGATTCGAACAACCGCGTGTTTTCCTCCGCGGCGCAGATGGGCGGCATTGCCATCGTTGATCCGCCGCCGGCGCAGCCTGGGCAGATTCAGGGCGAAAGCTTCATCACAATGGATGAGCCGGCGCACATGCCGCAGCGCATGGCGGTAGCGCCGACCGTCTCGCCGAAGAATCTTGCGGAGCTGGAGCCGCTCATTCGTGAGCGCGTGATCGATATTCTGGAGCATCTGCCGGTCGGCGAGACTTTCAACTGGGTGCAGGAAGTCTCGATTGAGTTAACCGCGCGCATGCTGGCCACGCTGTTCGATTTTCCTTATGAGGAACGACGGCGCCTCGTGTATTGGTCGGATCTGGCTACTGCGGTCCCGGAAGTGACAGGGGACACCAGCATCGACATGACGCAGCGTTATAACGAGCTCATGCAGGCGGCAGGCGCGTTTTACCAGCTGTGGCTGTCGAAGGCAGGCAAGCCGCCAACCTTCGATCTCATTTCCATGCTGCAGAACAATCCCGCGACCGCTCGCATGAATGAAAACCCGTCCCAGTTTCTGGGCAACATATTGCTGCTGATCGTCGGTGGCAACGATACGACCCGCAACAGCATCAGCGGTGGGGTCGTCGCGCTCAACCAGTATCCCGACCAGTATCAAAAACTGCGTGACAATCCCGCGCTCATTCCCAACATGGTCTCGGAGATGGTGCGCTGGCAGACCCCGGTTCTGCACATGCGCCGCACGGCACTTGAGAATTACGAGCTGGGTGGAAAGCAGATTCGCAAGGGTGACAAGGTGGTGATGTGGTACCTGTCAGGCAACCGCGATGAGTCGGTATTCGAGAACGCGGACAAGCTTGTCATCGATCGTCCTAACGCGCGAGCGCATGTCGCCTTCGGCTTCGGTGTGCATCGTTGCATGGGTAACCGTCTCGCCGAGTTGCAGCTGCGCGTATTGTGGGAAGAGATCATGCGGCGGTTTCACACGGTGGAAGTCGTGGGCGAGGTCGAGCGCCTGCCCAATAACTTCATTCGCGGTATCAAGAATGTCCCGGTGCGCCTGCATCCTCACTGAGGGAAATGCACCAGCCCCTCGGTCGTTCCGAGCGCGGGCGTTCTCTGGCTGTAGATTTGTCGATAGGATGGGGCCTGCGCCCGCTGTGGGCGCCGCCCCTTAACACAGGACGACACTATGACAAGAGCATTTGGAGCGTATCCGGAGTACCGGAATCCGTTTCCGGCGTCGCCAATTCACCCTGATGGCGGTAGCACCGTGCTGTATCAGGGTAAAACCATCACTCTCTCGAAAACAGGCCCGGGTCCGAGTCTGCTGATTGATCCGGTGGATCTCGTCCGCGTCAACGGGTTCGAGGTCAAGCCGCAGGGCGCCTGTTTTGGCGATCTCTGTATCCCGATGAACGGCAATCTCATGGTCGAGCATGGCGGTTTCCGCTGGTTCGATCTCGAGGCGTTCGCGGATCTCCTGGGTCA
>JBMTYG010000252.1:0-2336 GCA_049454295.1 Pseudomonadales bacterium | reverse complement strand
TCGGCAAAGATGCCGGGCGTGAGGATGTAGCGCCCGGCCACGGCCAGGGTGGTGGCGATTTTGTCGTGGGACAGCTGCGCTTCCCACTTCAGTCGGATGACATCCTTGATCATGCGTAGACCAACTCGTTGTGCGGGCATCGTCGCGCTCCGGCCATGAAGGGGCCGGGAGGGTACGAAGCCCTGAGGGGATCAGTTGATCTGCGCAGCGCCCAGGCCGCCGACGGATACCGCCGCACCGCGGTCACGATCACCGAAATGACCGGTCACGATGCCGAAACGGTCGGTCACGATCAGCCGAAATGCGCGGTCATCATCGGCCGAAATATGCGGTCACGATCCCGAAATCGGCGGTCACGATGGGCCGAAATACGCACGCAAGCTGCTGCAGCGCTGCCCAAGGTGGACCTGAACAGCGACCTGTTCAGCTTCAGCGTCGACGAGCAGCGCTAGCGCTAGATCGAGCAGTGGGATGGCAAGTCCATCTCAATCACTCATCGCAGGGCACCGGCTCGATTCAGACCGGCATCGAGTGCCTCGGCCTGGGCTTGGAAATCCGAGGGCCGCCGTTTCCGGAAGGTTTCCAGGTTGGCGAGCTTCCAATGCAGAGCCGGCAGCTCCGCCGTGTGGGGGTACTGCATCAGCGACCAATCCGGCTCGGCGCGCGCCAATCCGCTCAGGAACTGCCGGTGCTTGGCAGTCAGACGGCGCGGCAACTCTTCCCGCATTCGGGCGCGAGTACCGAGCAGGGTATCGAGCGAGCAGGCCACTTCTGTCATGCCGACGAAAGCGCGTTCGTACTCGGCTGCCATGTCCTTGTCGTTGCCGAAGAGTACTTCGTGTAGTGGGCGGTTGTGGCCGGCGAGGTAGACCACGAAGCACTCGATCATGCCGTCCGTCAAGCCGCCTGATTCGTAGAGCTGCCACACGTCGAAGAGGTCGCGTGGGTGTTGACGATCGAGCGCTGCCACCAGCTTGCCCGCATACAGCTCGTCGCGTGCCAGGATCGGAGCATCGAACTCGACGGCAAAAAGATCGCCGGTCCTCTTGTTCAAGGGCCTGCGTTCGATAGGGAGCACCGTACCCCGGAATACGGTGTTGACCTCGATCTTGACCTGGCTGTTGTCGCTTTCAACGATTAACTTGTTATCGCCGCCGACGCCGCTGCGCAAAGACCGCGCCCGCAGGCCCAGAGGCGCAACACGGCGGGCGATGGCGGCAAGCTCGGCGTCGATCGCGCCAATGGCTTCGTCCCGCGGCACCTGCCGCGGCTGAAACACAACGTCGATGTCCACCGACAGCCGAGGCATGTCCTGCAGGAACAGGTTGATCGCCGTGCCGCCCTTCATGGCAAAGATGTCGTTGGCGAACACCTTGGGCGCGATGGCCAGCAACAGGCGGACGGTGTCGGCGTAACCCTTATCCATGAGGCTTGAGGGTCAACAAGGTTCCGTCGGGCATCCGGCTCATCCAGCGTTTGTCGCTGCCTGTTCGCAGTGGGTAACGCGCCCGCAGATCGTCCACGTCCAACAGCCCGCTCTGCCGGGCCCATGTCAGGAAGAGCCGCACGGTCTTCACGTTGGTACAGTTGGCCAGCAGTTGGCCCATCAGCTCCGTGCGGGGCGAAAGCAGCCCGTCAAAGAGATTGCGGGCTTCGTCCAGGCTCTGGCGGGTACCGGCGTCGTACAGCAACTCCAGCACCGCGCGCTCTGGTGCTGAAGTGCGTAGCCCTTCGGGCAGCCCTGCGGGCGTCACAAGTGTCTTGGCTGCCACCACGTCGTCCGGCCAGTCGAACAAGCGCGCGTGCACGTAACGTGCGGGAAACCGCGAAGTGAACCATTCAGGTAGCGCGAAGCGCACATCGCCCCACAGCACCAGGGGCTCGCGGCCGCCCAGGTTGTGTCGCACGCCTTGCAGCGCCAGCGCGCTTTTGCCGCCGACGTGCAGCCCGGGCACGCGCTGCTGCAGGAACATCAGTGCGCCGTACGCTCCGAAATCGTCCTTCGGGAAGGCGTACACGCCCTGAGCCAGACGTACCAGCCAGCCGCTTTCGGCGTAGCGCGCAGCCAGAGGTGGCGACACCCCGACCTGTGCCAGGGTGCTCAGGTCGAACGGCGTACCACGCGCAAGGCCTGTCTGCAGGCGCTTGAGAATTTGGTGGCGGGAATTTGAATCCATGGGTTAAAAAGAAAACAAAATTCAATCATATCCGGGTTGGGAGGTTGATCAACGTATCTGAAGACCGGAGGGTAGCCACTCAATGGCACAGGCCAGGCATCCGTGGTGTGGGCGATGGCCTTCTCCTGCTGGGTGCGCGAGCGCGAGCCGGAGTTGGTG
>JBMTYG010000251.1:0-2360 GCA_049454295.1 Pseudomonadales bacterium | reverse complement strand
GACCGAGGCTGCAGCGGACAGCGCTGCGGCCAAGCTCACCAGGAAAACGCCGCCGACGGGGGCCCAGCCAGACAGCACGGTGCCGAGGTGCCCGTGACCAAGATACAGCCAGGGAAAGCCAGTCAGGAGCCACGTGAGAACCCACTCCGAAAGCACGAACACGACAGCGAAGGACAGGGCGTCAGCCGCCACATTGCCCGTGCGTACGCGCGCAAAGATGAGCGCGTTCAGCACCGCAAAACCTGCGACAAAGGCGACGAACAGCGCGACGAGACCTGCCGCTAGGGGCGCGGACGCCTGACCGTAGGTATGGATGCTCACGTAGACCCAGGACGCGCCCACCGCATACTTGCCAACGCCAAACCACCAGCCGAGCAGCCAATCGCGCCCGACACCGCGAACGAGAGTCCAGAACCAAAGCCCGACAGCTACGAGACCCAGTGGCCAGAGATTGAACGGCGCAAGCGACAGCGGCAGCAGCGCACCGGCTACGAGCGCGAACAGATAGGACACGGAGTTCTCAGGCGCCGAGGCGCCGCACCTGTAAGAGGCGCAGCCGGCGCGAGTCTGCGCTCATCACTCGGAACCGCAATCCACCGAGATCAATGGAGCGCCCGCGTGGCGGCAGTTCGCCAAACGCCTTCAGCACAAGCCCGCCCACGGTATCGAATTCGCTTTCATCCAGCGCCGTACCGAAATAGGCGTTGAAATCCTCGAGCGGGGTATCCGCCTTGACGTTAAAGGTCTCAGCGTCCATCTGTCGGATACCGTTTTCTTCGTCAACGTCGTGCTCATCCTCGATCTCGCCCACGATCTGCTCGAGCACGTCCTCGATGGTGACAATGCCAGCTACGTGACCGTACTCGTCAACCACAATGGCCATGTGATTGTGCGTGTTACGGAAATCCTGCAGCAGCACGTTCAGGCGTTTGCTTTCCGGGATGACCGTGACAGGCCGGATATAGTCCTTGATGTCGAACGGGGTCGCATCGTCGCGCAGCGCCAGCGGCAGCAGATCTTTCGCGTGCAGCACCCCGCGCACGTCGTCGAGCTCCTCGCCAATGACGGGATAGCGGGAATGCTGGGCGCTGATGATGGCGGGTAACAGCTCGTTGATCGGGGCATCCATCGGCAAGGTCACCATGCGTGACCGCGGAATCATGATGTCCCGAGCGCGAAGGTCCGCCACCTGCAGCGCACCGTGAATGATGTTCAGCACCTCAGCATCCATGATCTGGCGCGCGGCGGCATCGCGCAGGATCGCCATGAGATCGTCGCGATCCTCCGGCTCATCCCCGAACAGGTCTGCGATCCAATCCCTCAGAGAGCGACGCGACGCCCCGTTGCCTTCGCTCATGTCAGCCGCTCCGCGGCATAGGGATCCGAAATACCAAACCGCGCAAGTACGCCCCGCTCCAGATCTTCGAACCGGTCGGCTTCGCTTGCTTCCTCGTGATCATAACCAAGGAGGTGCAGCACACCGTGCACGATCAGATGGGCGCAATGGTCGTGCATCGGTTTGTGCTGGTCTTGAGCCTCTCGGGCGACCAAAGGCGCCGCAATGACGAGATCGCCCCAAACGCGAAAGTCCGGCAGGTCAAGTTCCGCCGGAAAACTGAGCACGTTGGTCGCCCCCTGCTTGCGACGATAAGCGGCGTTCAGGCTTGCCGATTCCGCATCGTCTACGAACCGGATACAGACGGCGCCCAGCCCTGCCGGCAACGCATCCGGGGCACTGTTCGCTCTCGGGACCGAATCCAGTACAGCACCTACCCACGCAATCACCGCGTCATCAGCGGGCAGGGTCACATTGGTCTCGCGCTGGATCTCGACGGCAGGTGTTTCGTCTTGTTCGAACATCTGCACCTCAGCCAACATCGTCCGCTCCGCTGCGCTGACGTCGCTCGGCCGCGAGGGCATCTACTTCGTCTTGGTAGGCAGCGTAGGCCTCCACGATTTTCTGAACGAGCGGATGCCGAACCACGTCACGAGAGCTGAAGTGGGTGAAATGGATTCCTTCGACACCCTTCAATACATCACGCACGTTAATGAGACCCGAGCGCTGGCCGCGCGGCAGATCGATCTGGGTAATGTCGCCCGTGATGACAGCGGTCGAGCCAAAGCCGATCCGCGTAAGGAACATCTTCATCTGCTCGACGGTCGTATTCTGGCTTTCGTCGAGAATGATGAACGCATTGTTGAGCGTGCGACCGCGCATATAGGCAAGCGGCGCAATTTCGATCACGTTGCGCTCGATGAGCTTAGCTACCCGGTCCACGCCCAACATTTCCCAGAGCGCGTCGTAGAGCGGGCGTAAGTAGGGATCAATCTTCTGCGCGAGGTCTCCTGGCAGGAAACCA
>JBMTYG010000250.1:0-2379 GCA_049454295.1 Pseudomonadales bacterium | reverse complement strand
CCGCTGCCGCCGGCAATGACAGCGTGGAGGCCACTGACCGTATTGAGCAAGCCGCCACCCACGGTGGCCAATGCAGCCCTCGCGCTGTTGTTCTCGCCGCCCCCGATGGTCGAGGCACGGGCGTTGGTCTCGATGATATTGTCAAAACCGCCAATGATCGCGGCGCCGGAGGAATTCGATCTGATCAAATTGGCATCTCCACCAAGGATCGCCGCGCTCACGCTCGCGTTGGTGTTGAATCGCCCTCCAAGAACGACGCCGCGCACACCGCCCGCAACAATGCTGTTGTCAGTGCCACCCAATACGGCCGCCGAGTGCGCACCAGCCGTAACACGGTTCCTCTCGCCTCCGCCGACGAAAGCGAAACGAGTTCCGGAAGACACAGTCGAGCTTCGCGTAGCGAGAATAGCACTATTAGTCCCACCGTTGGTGCTGCCGGAGCTGGCAATCAGCGCTGCTCTTGTCGCAGTAGATCGCAGAACGTTGCTGCTGCCGGCAATGTTTGTGCTCCTGGTTTGCGCGTGTATCGAGGCGAGACCAACCATCAGGAAGAAGGTTGCTGCGGGGAGCACATCCGAACGAGAGGAGCTAAGAATGTTCATAGAGAGATTGTGATGACTGAATATGACACACGTGGCCTAACCCGCAAACTCAAAGACTAGGCTTGAGCGATACGCCAGCGAAATGGTCATCGTATCCTATTGACCTCTACCGTTTGCAACCGGCTGCGCTTACCACCTCCATCGAAGGCTTGGATTTGGATGCTCCAAAGCCCGAGGCGGCCGAGTTTGATGCGGTCGGACCAAGTTTGCACCTTCTCTTTGCTGTCCAGATTTCGGCTAATCCATAAGCCGTATCCTCGCGCTGTGGGACCCTTCAAACGATAGCGCACGCGGACTGGCCGGACATCGTCCGCGACTTTTGCCTTCAGCCGATATGTCGCACCGACGAGGCGGCTTGGAGAAGTGATTCTCGCAGTCGGCGAAGTGATCATCCGATGCCACTGCACGAGAGCGCGCCATTTGGGTGCCCGGGACGGAGATTGACGCTGATGCTCAAGGACACCCCAAGAACCCCACTGAGTCCATCCACCCACATGAGTGAAGTTGACGAAAAGATCGACGCCTTCGCGTTCCAGTCCCGCGAAGTATTCCCGGTAGCGGTCCTGCATTCGTGGGTCGCGATTGCCCGCGTGGAGCGCGGAGGTGAGCGAACCGTTATTCTCCGCCCCAAGAATCCCCACGAAGTGCTGTCCGCCTTCGTAGCAAACGAGACGCAAACCGCGGGCTCTGGCCACGGCTCGCTGCGCGCGCGTCCAAGCCAAAGACTCTCGGATGGTGGCCTGAGAAAGCGTGGTCGCAACTTGCGCTGCCGTCGGCACGGGATCGCCGGGTTCGTAATTCACGCCAAAATAGGGCGCGATGGCGATAGCATCCGGCTTGACGCGGGCAGGGTTGATCCTCGGGTCATCCATGGCATCCAGACGTTGGGTGGTGACCCCGAGGTTGGCCGCCTGTGTGGCTAGAACATTGACGAGGCGGCCACGCTGCGCGGTTCCGAATTCCTGCGCGAAAGTGCGGAAGATTTCTGCCGACCGCTTGGCGACAAATTTCTGACCGGCCATCCAGCGATCGGCATCGAGGCCGAGCGCTTGCCCACGCACCTGCACATAGTCGGCGGCAACAAATGCGCCATTCCATGTCTCATTGGAGTATTCAACGTAGAGCTTTAACTTCGGGTCGAGCGTGTCGCGGTAGAGTCGGGCTGTCCGGCGCACGTAGTCGTCATCCGCTGCGTGAGGGATGCAGATCCAGGGGCTTTTGCGGGTCTGGTTGGCCAACGCGATAACGTATTCGTGGGCCACCCCGTTGTGACGCGTTTGGGTGTAGCTGGCCCGTTTGGTCCGCTGGTCCCACCGCTCGAGAGCTGTCAGATTTGTCTTCATCCAGTCCATGAAGCGCAGCGTCTTGTAAGGAGCGAGCGAAGCAACAAAAGTCGGATGAAACGGCTTGCTCTGCAACTCGGTGTCTTGGCCCGGAGCAACGACCTCGATATCACGCACCGGCTCGGCAGCCGACGATGCGCGCAGTTCGAGATAGAGCACATTGTCGGTCAGCGTAGGGTTGAAACGGAGTTTCTTCTCGGTGGTTCCGCCAGCGGAAGCGATTACTTGGCGCCCACCGCCGTTCGGCGCGATCAGTTCGATGCGCCCCGCTCCGCGAAATCGGACAGTGTAAACTCCCGGCGCGTAGAGGGGCATCAGAGTGTGCGGGTAGTGCTCCCCACCATTCACTTGGAAGGGAGCCCGACGTGGCCAACCGTCGGAATCGACCGGCACCCTCTGGCCGCTTTCCCATTCGCTGCCAGCGGCAGCTCGTG
>JBMTYG010000249.1:0-2394 GCA_049454295.1 Pseudomonadales bacterium | reverse complement strand
CCGAGCACCCCCGCGCCTGCCGCCAAGGCGCGCCGAATCACACCAAACCCCAACAGACCTGTTCGCCGAAAGCTGAAAAGCACCCGGCACCCGCCCCGCCTGCGCGCCCCAAACTCCAACTTCCCGAAACCCGATACCCCGCGTCCGGCAACGACCTCCGTGTGCGTGCGCCATGCGCTCGACTATTCAGAAAACGCCGTGAACAAGCGTCGCGATCAAAGGGCAACTTCTCCACACCTACCAGACAGGGTCGTGGAAAGGGCCCGTTGAATTACCTATCCTCCGAGTGATTTATCGAGCAGCAGCAGATCGTCGCGTTCGAGTCGATCCTGCTCCGCGCCCGTGAAATATCGATTCAACGTGGCCTGGGTCGGATTGGCGCGCATCCACTCGTAGTGAACGTGCCAAAGAATTCGTCGATTGACGCGGGCTGTGCCGTGGCGCAGGCCGCCGCGAACAGCCAGGCGACGAAGCTCGCCGCACCCAGCAAACGCACCTTCATGATCGCCTAAACCAGCAGCGTGATGGTGCGCACGAGCAGAGCAAACAGCACCACGCTGGCCACGGCAAATACACTGAATCGCACGACGATGACATTCTTGGTGGCCTGCACCAGCGAGTGCACCACGCGCAGCGCCACGTATGCCCAGGCAAGCACCACACTCATGCCATCCACTGCGCCGCTGAGTTGTGCCGCCAGCGCCAGGGCGTAGAACAGCGTCGGCTGTTCATGCAGATGGTTGTAGTTGTCGGCCACGCGCGACACCTTGGCCGGCAACTGCAGGGGCGCGCCGGTGCGCGCCAGTTCGTCGAAATCTATGTTCGCGGCGCGCATCGCGGGAATGCGGGTGGCATACATCCACGCCCACATCACGAATGTCCACGCAATCAGCGCCAGCACCGGCGCAATCAGTTCGAGTTCCAGCATTGCAATCCCCCCGGCAGTCGAAGTGCTGTGGAGTATTGCGCGTGGCAGGTGCACAGGGGAAGCCACTCGCGTGACACCGCGCATGGGGTCGCGCTAGCGTTCATGCCCGGCACTGAACCGCCCCGGGAATCGCGGAGGCTGATTGGTTTAAGTGTTCATGCGGCCAGTTGCGCCTGATCAACCGACTGGCGGTAAAAGTTTGCCTCAGCCTCTGCTGGGGGGATATAGCCCAGAGATTCCATTAAGCGATGATGGTTGAACCAGTGCACCCAATGGAGCGTTGCAAGCTCAACCGCCTCGCGGCTCTTCCACGGCGCTCGGCGGTGGATCAGTTCCGCTTTGTACAAACCGTTGATCGTCTCGGCCAAGGCATTGTCGTAGCTATCGCCGCGACTTCCGACCGACGGCTCGATACCCCTCTCGGCCAACCGCTCGCTATATCGGATGCTGAGGTACTGGGATCCGCGATCCGAGTGATGGATGAGCGAATCTCGGTCCGGTTGCCGCGCGTGGAGAGCCTGCTCCAAAGCATCCAGGACAAAGTCTGTCTGCATACTTCTGCTCACCCGCCAGCCAACGATCCGGCGAGCATAGACGTCGATGACAAAGGCTACGTACAACCAGCCTTGCCACGTCGATACATAGGTGAAATCAGACACCCACAACTGATTCGGGCGATCCGCTTTGAAACGCCGGTTAACCCGGTCAAGCGGACACGCCGCCTTCGCGTCAGGCACGGTCGTCCGCACCCGTTTACTGCGCGTTGCGCCGCGCAATCCCATCGTGCGCATCAGTCTCTCGACGGTGCATCGAGCCACCCGAACGCCCTCACGATTGAGCTGTTTCCAAATCTTGTCGGCACCATTCCAGACCCGACGAATCTGCTCCACCAACGTAGCGTCGCGTTGCGCTCGTTGACTGATCAGCAAAGGGTTTCTCCGGCGTGCAGCATGACGGCGGTACGCCGATGGGGCGAACTGCAAAACCTTGCAGATCGGCTCGACCCCAAATCGATGTCGATATTGATCGACAAAGGCTTTGATTACTTCAGCCGGCGGTCGAGCTCCGCCTGGGCAAAAAACGCGCTAGCCAGCTTAAGGATTTCGTTGGCTCGCCGCAGTTCTTTGACCTCTCGCTCGAGAGCCTTGATTCGATCACTCTCCGCTGTCGCGACGCCGTCGCGTGTGCCCGTGTCGACTTCATGCCGACGAATCCATTCGTACAACGTGTGCGGAACGCAGCCGATCTTGGGCGCAATCGATTGCGTCGCAGCCCACAGAGACGGGTATTCCTCTCGATGTTCCAGCACCATACGAACCGCGCGATCGCGGACTTCCGGCGAAAACCTGTTTGACTTGTTCATGGCTCCATCTTCTCAAGATTCGGAGCCTCCTCAAAACTCGGGGCGGTTCAGGACAGCTCGAAGTCGATCCTCGTACGAATACATGAACTACTCCCGAAAGTAG
>JBMTYG010000248.1:0-2414 GCA_049454295.1 Pseudomonadales bacterium | reverse complement strand
CCGCGGTGCCGCCACTACGCGGCGCCGCGGCCATGCCGCTCGAGCCGGCGTTCCTATTCTCCAAAGAGTTGTTGCAAAGCGCGTTGCCGGAACTTCTGGCGCAAACCGGCACCAGCGGTCGCCAATTCGCGCGCCTGTTGGTTCGCGTATTTCAAGAAACCCGGCAAAACGAATTTCCCGACATCGAACGCGCCGCTGAATCCGTTGGCCAGCGTCGGATGCCCCTGTCGCTGAGCGACGTCATGGCGATCGCCGACACGCTGGGACTCAAATTGCGCTGGTTTGATGATCGAGCGCAGGCGGATGCGCGTTTGGTGCGCGCACGCTATGAGACCCCGGGCATCATTCACATCAATCGACGACTCAAAACACACGAGGCTAGGCTTAAGTACACGCTCGCCTTTTTCATTGGTCATCGACTGCTTCACAATGGTGATGGCGTTGTCCCACCACATAGTGCCATTGGCAGCTTAGAAGATAGCTTGGATGGTAACGATCGGGGTGTATCGCCTCGCGATATCCTGTTGGCGTGGCGTGACTTCGAATGCAGCGCCTTTGCGGCCGCACTGCTTTGCCCCAAGCAACCCTTCCGGCAATTCTTAGTTCGGGAGGGACATGAGATCACCGCCTGCAAGCAAATCGGGGTGACCCCGGCTGTCATGATGCGGCGTATGACCAGTATCTCGCCATACCGGCACTGGCATTTCTTTGACGGCTACCAACCCGGGTATCTGCGCGCGGTCTATCGTGGTAACGGCATTCCCTTACCCTGGGGCAACATGAGCGTTGTCCCCGACCCCTGCCCGCATTGGGCCGTGTTTCGCTTGTTACGCGACCCCATAGCCGCCCGCGCTGAGCCGGTTTCGCAGTTGTCGGTGATGCAGGTCGATGAAGAGCCACGACTCTATTGTTGTCACTCACTGCTCACGGAAGATGCCGCGGGCAACTCGCACGTGCTCTCCGTGGGGGTCGACCTTGCCCCCGCTTTCGAAGCACAGGGTTTGGATGCGCAAGACATTATTGCGAGCGTGGCCGAATCATGCCGCCGTGAGCCCGGGCAAGCCCGCCTCGCCGATCACGCAGAAAGCGCGATCCGCACGGTCAGTCATGTATTGAACATTGGCTGGGTCGGTCGTGCTTTACAGCGCGAACCGACCGTGATCTGCCCTCGCAGCAGCCGCTGCCCACGCATCCACCCTTGCACGGGTAATATTGATGCCGCCCGCTGACAATACGGCGTCGACCGCTCAGCTTGCACGCTGACGTAGGGGCCGACGCTCATGCGAGGAACGTCCCGCCAAGCGCAGGGCAAGTTCCAATGATTGTTCGTAATTGAGACGCGGATCGACCGTCGACTTATACGCACGCTGCAGATCGACGTCCGACAGTCCGCGGGCACCGCCGGTGCACTCGGTGACGTTTTCGCCCGTAAGTTCGACGTGTACACCGCCGAGGTGTGAGTTCATCGCGCGATGAATTTCGGCGGCTGACTCGAGCTCATGCAAAATATTCTCAAAGCGACGGGTTTTAAACCCGCTCTGACTATTTTCGGTGTTGCCGTGCATGGGATCGCAGATCCACAGGCCGCGCCAGCCCGCGGCATGCACCGCACGCAGCACCGGCGGAAGCCCGGCCTCGATCGCCCCCGCGCCGAAGCGGTGGATGAGCGTGATGCGCCCCGGCTCGCGGTGCGGGTCGATCGACTCGAGCGCGCGCACGAGATCCGAAGGATCCGTGGCGGGACCGACCTTCATCGCGACCGGATTCGAGAGGCCCCGCGCGTACTCCACGTGGGCGCCGTCGGCCGAGGCGGTCCGCATCCCGATCCAGGGCAGGTGCGTGCTCAGGTTGAACCACCCGTCGCGGCGCGGCACGCGGCGCGTGAGCGCCTGCTCGTACGGGAGCACCAGCGCCTCGTGGCTCGTGAAGAAGTCCACGCGCGAGAGCGCGGGATGGTCCGCGCCGGTGAGCGTGCGGGCGAAGTCGAGGCTCGCGCGGATCTCGTGCACGATGCGCTCGTACTCGGCGCGCGACGGGCTCGCGTGCGCGAACGACAGGTCCCACTGCTGGGGGTGGTGGATGTCGGCGAAGCCGCCGTCGACGAGCGCGCGCACGAAGTTGAGCGTGAGCGCCGCACGCTCGTAGCCGCGCAGCAGCAGTTCGGGATCCGGCCGCCGGGCCTCGGCCGTGAACCCGCTGCGGTTCACGTTGTCACCGCGGTCGGCCGGCAGCGAGATGCCGTCGCGCGACTCCGTCTCGGCCGCGCGCGGCTTCGCGTACTTCCCCGCCCGCCTCGCCACGCGCACCACGCGGCGGCCCGAGCCGTGCACGAGCACCAGGCTCATCTGCAGGAGGATCTTGAGCTGTGCCGTGATCGCATCGGGCCGGCACTGCGCGAAGCTCTCCGCGCAGTC
>JBMTYG010000247.1:0-2472 GCA_049454295.1 Pseudomonadales bacterium | reverse complement strand
TGCAGGACCTGAATACGACGATCAAGGCCATGACCGACCTCGGCTTCCAGAGCCTGGGCCCGGTCGGCGGTATGCCAGAGATGGGTATTGGCATCGTCTTCTTTTTCGACCCGGATGGGATCAAGGTGCAGTTGGCGGGGCCATGGAGCTTTGTCGATTAAGCGCCTGCCGCTTGCGTTTAAAACTGATCGTTAGGGTAATGCCCCATCAGATCGAGGAGGTCAGCTGTTACTAGCCTCGCGCTTGCAATGTCTTCTTGTTAGGCTCAGATGGCGGGTGACGGGGACTTGTAGTGTTCCCAAGCGGCGCTTCAGTCTCACCTCTGACGTTATCGACGGGAAATCGCGATGAAAGCATCTGATCTGTTCGTCAAAGCCCTAGAGGCAGAGGGCGTCACGCACGTCTTCGGAATACCGGGAGAGGAGAATCTCGACTTTCTAGAGTCCCTGCGCACGTCGTCCATTCAGCTGATCCTCACGCGCCATGAGCAAGCAGCGGGATTCATGGCCGCCACTTACGGACGTCTGACGGGTCGTGCGGGCGTTTGTCTTGCGACCCTTGGACCCGGCGCAACGAATCTCGTCACTGCTGCTGCCTATGCGCAGCTTGGCGCCATGCCGATGTTCATGCTCACCGGCCAGAAACCCATCAAGGTGAGCAAGCAGGGGCATTTCCAGATTATCGACGTCGTCGACATGATGAAGCCGCTAACCAAATACACGCGGCAAATCATATCTGCTGACAACATCCCCGCGCGGGTGCGAGAAGCTTTTCGTCGCGCGGAGGAAGAGCGACCGGGGGCTACGCATCTAGAGTTGCCGGAAGATATTGCGCACGAGCAGACCGACGCCCAGGTCATTCCAGCGAGCCATGCGCGGCGGCCCCTGGCTGACGATAAATCGATTGCGCGCGCTGTCGAAGCAATTACCAATGCGAATCGGCCACTGTTGATGGTGGGTGCCGGATCCAATCGCAAAACCACGAGCAAAATGCTGCGCGAGTTCGTCGAAAAACTCGGTATCCCGTTCTTCACAACCCAGATGGGGAAGGGCGTTCTCGATGAAACTCATCCGCTTTGGCTCGGCAACGCGGCGTTATCCGATGGTGACTTCGTCCATCGGTCCATCGAGCGCTCCGATTGCATCATCAATGTGGGTCACGATGTGGTCGAAAAGCCGCCGTTCTTCATGCGGCGGATGGATCGCACGGTGATCCACGTGAACTTCTTCAGCGCCGAGGTTGATTCGGTCTATTTCCCACAAATCGAAGTGGTCGGCGATGTCGCCAATGCGGTATGGCGGCTGAAGCAGCGCCTCGAGCCTCAGCCGCACTGGAATTTTTCCTATTTCGACGAGGTTCGCGGCCATCTGCTTCGACATCTCGAGGTACACGCCGCCGACGCGCGGTTTCCCCTGCACCCTGTCCGCCTGGTGGCCGACGTCCGTCGGGCGCTGACTGAAGATGGAATCGCGGCGCTCGATAACGGCATGTACAAAATCTGGTTTGCGCGTTATTTCCGCTGCCGGTATCCGAATACGCTGCTGCTCGATAACGCTCTCGCGACCATGGGCGCGGGGTTGCCTTCGGCGATGGCGGCAAAGATGGTTTACCCGAACCGGCGCGTCATCGCGGTATGTGGTGATGGGGGCTTCATGATGAACTCGCAGGAGTTGGAGACTGCCGTTCGCCTTGGTTTGAATCTGACGGTCTTGGTTCTGCGAGACGATGCGTTTGGCATGATCAAATGGAAGCAGGCGAATATGGGCTTCGACGCCTTCGGCATGGATATGCAGAATCCGGACTTCGTGCGCTATGCGGAAAGTTATGGTGCGCGAGGACATCGTCCGAATCGAGCAGACGAGTTTCTGCCCCTGCTCGAAGAAACGCTCGCAAGGCCGGGCGTCGATCTTGTCGAGGTCCCGATCGACTACAGCGATAACGACCGAATCCTGAATCACGAGATTCGCGAGTTGTCATCCGCCCTTTGACAGCCGTGCTACCGGGAGAAGACTGATGGAAGCCAAGGTTTATCCCTACTACCTCGCCAACCGACCGGTGTTTGCAAACGAGGATCTCGTTGTCACAGATAAGTACACGGGCGCCATCGCTGCGCGAGTGGCACTTGCCGATGCGGCGGCAATTGATGCGGGAATCGCGGCGGCGGTAGCTGCCGGGGACGCAATGGCGCGCATGCCGGCGTATGAACGCCAGGCTGTGCTTGCGCACTGCGTTGCGCGCTTCGAGGCCCGATTCGAAGAGCTTGCTGATGCACTCTGCGTCGAAGCAGGCAAACCTATTCGTGATGCGCGGGGTGAAGTAGGTCGATTGATTGATACCTTTCGGGTCGCAAGCGAGGAAGCCACCCGGATCGGCGGGGAAGTCATGGACCTGCAGATCTCCGCGCGGGCGCGGGGCTATCGTGGCATGTGGAAACGGGTGCCGATTGGTCCCTGCTCCCTTATCAGCCCATTC
>JBMTYG010000246.1:0-2473 GCA_049454295.1 Pseudomonadales bacterium | reverse complement strand
TGCCAACAACGTGACCACCCCGGCAGGCACGACCGCCGCTGACCTGCAGGGGCAGGCGGGCAACGACACCCTTCGCGGGACAGAAGGGGCAGATCGACTCGTGGGTGGGATTGGTAACGACAAGCTGTTCGGGTTTGGCGGCGCTGATCTTCTGCTCGGCGAGGCCGGCAACGACACCTTGGATGGTGGCACTGGCGCCGATCGCATGGAGGGCGGCCTTGGGAATGACATCTACGTGGTGGACGATGTCGGCGATGTCGTGGTGGAAGCTGCGGCAGGAGGGACCGATCAGGTCCGTACCGCGCTGAGCGGCTACGTGCTCGCCGACCAGGTCGAGCAGCTCACGGTCATCTCCCTCACTGGCATCACCGCCACGGGCAACGCGCTTAATAACATCATTACCGGTGGAGACGGTGACGATGATCTTGCCGGTCTCGCAGGCAATGACACGCTGCGCGGAGGTCTCGGCAACGACACGCTGCGCGGCGGAGACGGCGTGGACTCGCTCGATGGCGGCGGCGGCGCCGACACGCTGGAGGGTGGTGCCGGTAACGATACCTACCTGTTCGACGACGCGGGTGATCGCGCAATAGAAGCCGTGGGTGGTGGCATCGATACCATCAGGAGCACGTACGCCGTCGTGACGCTCGATGCCGAAGTCGAGAACCTCATCTACGTCGGAACATCGGCTTTCAACGGCACAGGTAACGAACTCGCGAATGCGCTTACCGGCGGCCTTGGCGACGATAGCCTCTCGGGGCTCGGAGGCAACGACAAACTTCTCGGCGGCGCTGGCGCAGATACGCTCCTTGGAGGTGACGGCAATGACGCGCTGGATGGCGGTAGCGGTGCAGACTCCATGGAGGGTGGAATCGGAAACGATACCTATACCGTGGATGACGTGGGAGATCTTGTGATCGAGGCGCTCGGTAGTGGGAAGGATATCGTCCGCACGACGCTCGCCGCCTATACACTGACCGACAACGTGGAAAACCTGACCGGCGTCGGCTCGATCAGTTTCTCGCTTACCGGCAATCAGCTCGCCAACGCAATCACCGGGGGCAGCGGCAGCGATACTCTCACTGGGCTCGCGGGCAATGACATGCTCAACGGTGGGCTTGGCAACGACACGCTGATCGGTGGCGCGGGTACCGACACTCTGATTGGCGGCGCGGGAGCCGATATCTTCCGCTTCGAGGCGCTCAGTGATCTGTCGACAGTCGCGACCAGGACAGACCTGATCAGGGACTTCAGCCGGATAAGTCTCGACAGGATCGATCTCTCGGCCATCGATGCGGACACGACACTGGCCGACGATCAGGCTTTCACGTTCATCGGCACTGCAGCGTTTGGCAACCGGGCGGGCGAGCTGCGGTATATTCCCGGTGCCACGAGCGTGGTGCAGGGTGATACTGACGGCGACGGCGTAGCGGACTTCACGCTCAGGGTTGTCGGAGTACCCGCGCTGCAAGAAACAGACTTTATTGCCTGACCATGCGTAACTGGACGCCGACCTAGGGGGACTCAATGACGGTGCTCGATGCCAAACTCATCGCTGAACTGAAGACCATGGATACCCCTACGGTCTGCAATGCCCTCGAACTCCTGGCGCCCAAACGCAGGGGTTACGGCTATACCGTCGAGCCGCTGGTATGCCTGCGCCCCGCCGCAGGTCCCATGGTGGGAATCGCGCGCACTGCCACCATCCGCAGTGCGCATCCAAACGATCTCTCTGGCAGCGCGGCTCGCGAAACTTCAGATGCGTATTACGCCTATATTGACGGGGGTCCGAAACCCAGCATCGTCGTCATTCAGGATCTGGACCAGCAAAAGGGCTACGGCTCGTTTTGGGGTGAGGTGAACAGCTCAATCCATAAAGGTTTTGGCTGCGAGGGTGTCATTACGGATGGCGGCATTCGCGACCTACCCGATATTGCACCTGGCTTTCAGATGCTTGCAGGACGCGTGATTCCTTCTCACGCGTATGTGCACGTGGTGGATTTCGGACGCAGCGTCGATGTCGCTGGCATGCGCGTAAATGACGGCGACATCATCCACGCTGACCAACACGGGGCGGTAGTCATTCCAGCCGATATTGCGACTCGCGTACGGGAGGCCGCGGATCAGGTTATCCGACGCGAACGTGTGATCATCGAAGCGGCGCGACAGCCGGGCTTCGACATCCACAAGCTCCGTGAAGCCCAGGGCAAGTCCGCAGAAATACATTAAGCCTTATCGGAAGCCATTCCATCGCGGCAACTTCGGAGCCCCCCAATGACGGTCAGCTTCGCAACATTGCAGGATATCGTCGTCGCGGCGCGCCAGCAGCTTTCCCAGGGCGACTGGGATTACCTGATAGGCGGAGCGGATAGCGAAACTTCGCTCAAGCGCAACCGCCTCGCCTTTGATCGCCTCGCATTGAAGGCACGCGTACTGGTGCACGATGTTGCGAAGGTTTCGCTGCGACGCCAGC
>JBMTYG010000245.1:0-2481 GCA_049454295.1 Pseudomonadales bacterium | reverse complement strand
CGCATGGGTGCGTTCATCGGAGAGAAAAACGATATCCGTGCCTCGCAGGAAGGCCGTCGACGTCTTCCTGGGTCTTGGCATGAGGCCCAATGAAGATGGACATCGTATCCGCGAGGCGCCCCACGCTTTACGGCCCACGGTGATCCACCTGCACCGGCATGACTGGCAAACCCAGCGCCCAAGAGACCCGGCCGGAGTTCATATTGTGAAAGGAAATCAGAAAATGCAAGTATATCAAATACTTACCCGCACATCTCAGGCCGCATACGCCTTAATTTCGCTCCATTGGGGCGGTGCCGGGTTTCCCCTGGGTTTTTCGAGCTTGCGTAGGGCGTTATCACCCCTTACACTGAATCGGGTCAACAACAAGACAGTAGAGGTTAATTGTGCACGTCTTTAAAACGGTTCTGCTGGGCCTTTCGATGTCGATAATATTGGCGGTTCCTTCTGCGATGGCGCAGGGAAAGCAGAATTTCACATTGAAGAACAGGACTGGCTATACGATATCTGAGGTTTATGTTTCTCCCAGCAAGGTGTCCAGCTGGGAAGAGGATGTGCTGGGTCGTGACGAGCTGGCGCACGGCGAGGAATTCGAGATTAGGTTCAGTCGGTCGGAAAAATCCTGCATCTGGGATTTGAAGGTTGTTTACGACGATGGAGAGCCAGCTGAATGGTCAAACTTCAACCTGTGCGAGGTTTCGACCATTAAAATCTTTTACGACCGCAAGAGAGACACGACTTGGGCTGAGTATGATTGAGTTCAGAAATTGATCGTCCAGAAAGGGACGCCGGTTGTGTCATTTTGGTCTGCAACCAGCTGATCTTCGTCTTCGCGGCGCTCACAACGCTGCTGTCATGTCTGTGGGCTTTTCGGCGCGGGGCGCCTCGCCCACTTGGATCGCGCCTCGCCGATCTCGCCCGGTGTGCTCGCCGCTGCCGGGACGCTATGGTTGCCTGCGCTCAGCCAAACATCTGCCTTCTTGAATTCGGGTGTAGGGCGTGACCTCGGAGTCACCCGCCTTACTCGGCTGTCCTTGACCGGAACGAGGCACTCAGAATGCGAGTCCTTTTCTGGGGGCCAGGTCAACCGGAGACCAGACGTCAAGGAGGACCGTTTTGGACATCGGTAGTAGTCACTTTCCAACGTGATCCGCAATTCTTGGCAGCGGGTCCCTGAGGTATCGTGCGGTAGCGGAGGGTCATCATGAGCGATCGTAACGATATGTCCGGCCAGCCGCTGATGGTGCAGCCGGCCGACATTGCCGACGCCGTACAAGCCGGCGTCATCACCGGGCAGCAGGGCGAGGCCCTGTGGCGTCGTTGGAGGCAGCAGGCCAACGCGGCAGCCGGTGAGGCAGGCGAAGGTGCCGCGATCCAGGGCGGTACCGCCGCAGACGAAGTTCCGCGCCGGGTCGAGAGATCACGTTTCGGCTTCACCGACGTGCTGTACTACTTTGGCGGCACGGTGGCCATCAGCGCGATGACGATATTCATGAGCATCGGCTGGTCAGCTTTCGGCTCGTTCGGGCTGGCGACGATCAGTCTGGCTTACCTAGTGGTGGCCCTGTGGGTGGCCGACCGCCTCAAGCGTCGGGGCCTGTCCACGCCAGCCGGCATCCTGGCCTCGCTGGCGGTGGCGCTAGTGCCGCTGCTGACGTGGTGCGTGCAGAGCATCATTGGTCTGTGGCCCGAGGGCGGCCCCGAAAACTATTCGGCGTACCACACCGAGATCGACGGGCGCTGGATCTCGCTGGAGTTCACCACCCTGGTCGCGGGTGTGATCATGCTGTGGCGATACCGGCTGCCCTTCATGGTCATGCCCATCGCGGTGACTCTTTGGTATGTAAGCATGGACGCAGCCGACGCGCTGATGCAGCATCTCGGGCGGGAGCAGTGGCCGGCGCGCGACGTGTCGCTGCTGTTGGGCCTCGCCACCTGCGCGATCGCGGCGTTGGTTGACATCCGCACCCGTCGCGCCAGTGGTGAATGGGCGCAGGACTTCTCATTCTGGCTCTACCTGTTTGGAGCCATCATTTTCTGGGGCGGGCTGAGTTTGCGCTTGTTCGAGTCGGATCTGGCCGAATTGGTCTACGCGCTGATCAACGTGATGCTGATCTTCCTGGGCGCGGCCATCGGGCGGCGGGTCTTCACCGTGCTGGGTGCCCTTGGCGTTGCGGCTTATCTGGGCTACCTGTCGTACCAGGTGTTCGAAGACAGCCGGCTGTTTCCGTTCGCGCTCACGGCGCTGGGACTGACACTGGTAGCGCTGGGCATCTGGTGGCAGGGCAACGAATCGCGCATCAATGCTCGATTGTCGGCCTGGATACCTGAGGGGCTGCGCCCGCGCTGAGCAGGCGTGGCTATTGCCCATCCACTGGCGCGAGCGTTAAGGCTACGAACCGGTGCTGCTCGAGACCTTCGTGGAGAGCCCGCGCCACCAAGGTACCTTAAGCGGCCGAGATTGACCCCCACCCGCCGGCG
>JBMTYG010000244.1:0-2574 GCA_049454295.1 Pseudomonadales bacterium | reverse complement strand
CCCGGATCTGGCGGCTATTCAGGCGCAGTTCCATCAGCTGATGCGCACCGTGCCCGGCGGCGGTCTGGTGATCGCTCCCGCGGACAGCGAGGGCGCCAACGAAATGCTCGACCAGGGCTGCTGGACACCCATCGAACGCGTCGGACAGCGCCAACTGCGCCGGCGCCCACATGACCGGGACAACGGCGTCTACTGGCATGCCGATGACATCGAGCACGACCAATCTGCATTCGATGTATGGCTTGGCGATCGCCGCATCGGGCGTATCAAATGGTCGCTCCAAGGGGATCACAACATCCAGAACGCGCTGGGTGCCCTCGCCGCAGCCCGCCACGCCGGGGTCGCGCCCGAAATCGCCCTCGAGGCGTTTGCCTCCTTCGCGGGCGTGCGTCGCCGCATGGACGTGATTGCCGATGTCCGTGGCACGGTTGTCTACGATGATTTCGCGCACCATCCCACCGCGATCCGCGCAACGCTGCAAGGTTTGCGCCGCCGCGTGGGCAACGAGGAAATCATTGCTGTGATTGAGCCGCGCACGCACACGATGTCACTCGGTACGCTACGCCACGAGCTCACCACCTGCTGTGCCGCTGCCGACCAGGTGTTCTGGTTTCGCGGCGAGAACATCAAATGGGACCTGCATGAAGTCGTGCAGCAATGCGTGGTACCCGCACAGCAGTTCGACAGCATCGACCGACTGGTCGACACGCTCGCGCGGCTGCCCGAGAAGCGCCGCCACATCCTCATCATGAGCAACGGCAGTTTTGGCGGCATCTATGCCAAGCTGCCGGCACGCCTGCGCGAGCATTGGCAGAAACCCGAGCAAGACTAGCTGGCACGTTGTGATCCGAGCAGACTAGTCCCACCCCTGCAGCCCGAGCTAGACTCTGCTGGCACTGCCAACAGACGGGGGGAAACGTCGTGCCGCATCGTGTGTCACCATGTCAGATCATTGCCGCGCTCGCGCTGGCCTTTAGCGTCACCGTTCATGCGGATGCCGAGACGCCCGCCAACGATTCCTGGTACCCCTCACGCTACGGCGCCGGGGACACCATTGGCGCTGCCAATCAGCTGTCCCCAGCGAAAGTTCTCGAGGCTGCACGCCTGATCAAGACCGGGCGCACCTACGCGCTTGGCGTCGTCACCGGACCAACCGCGCCTGCCTATCCGCCGCGCCAATACTCGCTGACTGTGCTCCAGCCCGGTGATGGGACGGGCAGCACCATGGGCACGAACAAGGCAACCGGTAATGATGACCTCCTGCAAACCTGGATGGGCATCGGTAGCCAGCTCGACGGTCTCGGGCACATGGGTATCGATCACCGCTACTACAACGGCTTGCACGCGAAAGATTTCGTCGCCGCGCGCGGGCTCGCAAAACTCAGTACCGATCAGGTTCCACCGATCGTTTCTCGCGGCGTGCTCATCGACATGGCAAAGCATCTCGGACAGTCGATCCTGCCGGCTGGCACCGCCTTCAACCGTCTTGAGATCGAGGCGGCGGCCAAAGCCCAGGGCGTCACCCTCGGAGCCGGCGATGTGGTGCTGTTCCATACTGGATGGCTCAACGTTGCCGAAACCGACGCGGCGCGCTTCATGGCTGGAGAACCGGGTCTTGGTGTCGACGGGGCCCGCTATCTGGCAGAGCTTGGGGTCGTCGCCGTGGGCTCGGACACCTGGGCGGTAGAGGTTATCCCGCACGAGGATCCCGCAACGGCGTTCCCGGTACATCCCGAGTTGCTTGCGAAGAACGGCGTCTACATTCTGGAGAACATGGATACGCGAAAGCTTGCCCAAGATGGTGTCTACGAATTCCTGTTCGTGCTTGGGCAACCGCGCTTTGCGGGCGCTGTTCAGGCGGTGATCAACCCCATCGCCATCCAGTGACAAGACATCCTTACGCCGAGGAAGCGACACGATGAAGCCGCTCGAACACAAGCGTTTGGTTATCACCGGCGCGGCGAGCGGGATCGGCCGTGCGACCAGTCTGCTGGCTGCCGCCGAAGGCGCCCGCGTCGTTGCCGTGGATCTATCCGAGGACGTGCACGAGACCGTGCGTGAGATTCGTGCAACCGGCGGCCACGCGGTCGCCGTGCAGGCTGACATCAGCGACGAAAGCGCGATTGGCGGCTCGATCGACCGGTGCCTCTGCGAGTTCGGCGGGCTTGACGGAGTCTACGCGAACGCGGGCATCGGCGGCGCGGGCAAACCCTTCGCCGAGATGACCGCTACCGATTGGCAACGCACCCTGGCGGTCAACACGATCGGCGTCTTTCTCGCCTTCAAGCAGGCGGTGCCTCACCTGACGCGGCAGGGCAGCGGCGCCCTGCTGGCTACCGCATCGGTGGCAGGCCTTCGCGCGAATGCCGGGGGGGTCGACTACAGCGCAAGCAAGGCTGCGGTCATCAGCATCGTGCAGACCATGGCCTACCAGCTCTACGGCAGCGGCGTCCGTGTAAACGCCATCTGTCCCGGACTCATCGAGACGGGCATGACCCGCGGCGCCTTCGATCGGGCGCGCGCACGTGGCACCAGCGAGCGGATCGGGCAGATAAATCCGACGCGCCGCGCCGG
>JBMTYG010000243.1:0-2612 GCA_049454295.1 Pseudomonadales bacterium | reverse complement strand
CTTGATCCTATCTATCTTGACGGCGGGTTTATGCGCATGCAGCAGTGACGCCTAGCGGTTTCTGGGCATGTGAAGGCAGGCTAACAATGTGTTGAGGAATCCAAGATGGACCCTTGTGCCTGAATCAGGAAAGCTTCGGCGCGTATGGAAACGGGGTGTGCATCATGGCGGACGCTCTCGGCGCATTACAGATTGGTGAACCCGCGCCTTGGTTTACTTCAAAGACAGCCACGAATCCCCGCTATGTCTTTGATACGCTTGGAGGAAGAGCGATTGTCCTGGGCTTTTTTGGGGCCTTGAGGTCGCGCGCTGGCCAGCATGTCCAGCGAGTCATCAACGCTCATCGGCAGGTGTTTGACGGGTCGCGGGCCGTCTTTCTGGGTATAGGGAACGACGGTTCGGAAGTTGATCAGCTTCGATCGGAGCAGGCAGGGTGCCTGTTCTTGCATGACTTCAACGGGGCGGTGGCCCAGTCCTACGGTGCTCTCGGTGTCGATCTGCAGGGGGGGCAGGCGCGGTTAAGCCCGCGCTGGATCGTGATTGATCCCAAACTCACGATTCGCGAGATCATTCCCATGCGCAGCGATGGCTCAGATGAAGGAGCCATGCTGTCAGCGGTCGAGGCGTTGGTTGAGGAGTTTGGCGCATTATCGATTGGGGCGCCGGTCCTTCAGTTGCCGGCAGTCTTCGAGCCGGCGCTGTGTCGCCGATTGATTGCACTACATGAAGGCGACGGTGGCGTTGAGTCAGGTTTCATGCGTGAAGTGAACGGACGGACTGTGCTGGTCCACGATCGAGATCATAAACGTCGGCGCGATCATGTCATTTCGGATCCGGCGCTGATTGATCTGATTCGGGATCGGATTAGTCGTCGCGTGGTGCCCAGCATCAAGCGCAGCTTTCAGTTCGAAGCGACTCGGATGGAGCGGTATCTGGTGGGGTGCTATTTGGCCGAGGAGGGCGGTCATTTCCGCCCCCACCGCGACAACACCACACGGGGTACGGCGCACCGACGCTTCGCGGTCTCTATCAGCCTCAATGATGGATTCGCCGGCGGTGAACTTCGATTCCCCGAGTATGGCTCTCATCGCTATCGGGCGCCTGCGGGGTCTGCGATCGTATTTTCCTGCTCCCTTCTGCATGGCGTGACACCGGTTACCGAAGGGCGGCGCTATGTGTTTCTGCCCTTTCTGTATGACGAGGCGGCCGCAGGCATCAGACAGGCGAATGAACCGTTTCTGGATTCGCCGAACAGTGGCGATGCATCCTCGCCGGCGGCTAGAGGTCTCTGATTTCACAAAAGGTTTCACGGGAAACATTGAGAAGTCCAACGCAACCTATTGTGTTGAATGACCTAATTTTGCCGATATCTTGTGGCGTCCTGTCACGCTTGCCGCCGCGATTCCTGATTGTCGCCACTTTTTTCGAGCGCAGTCGCGGCTGTTCAATAGGGCTATTCCTCCGTAAAACCCTCCCCGCAGAGCCCCTATCGAGGGCTGGTCGAATCGTGGCTCCCCTCGCAAAATGACAATTAATCAACCACTTACCTCCGCCCTACAACCTCCCTAACAAGCGCTCATACCCCGCCGTGATGGGCATGGGCATGCTGGTCGGCAGAAAGGCGAGAACCCTGCCCGGAAGCGGACCAGGGGCATCAGCCTCCAAGCACGTCAATCACTCACTGCGGAGGTCAGCACCATGGCTGGATTTCGTTTAAACCTGCAGGATCTCGTCCACATTCTTCGGCAGATCAAGATCTCCGAGAATCACGCGGCCACAGGCCAGCTGGTCGATCTGCAGGGCAACCCGATCGGCGCTCTCGTGCCCTGGGGACTTCGAACCGTCAGCGGTCAGTACAACAATCTCGGGGACATCACGGCGGGCAGCGCGGATCAAACGATGCCGCAACTGCTCACGCCGATTTTTGATGCCGCGGATACCAATCCCCGCACCGGGCTTCCGACGAGCTATGAGCAGACGGCTGGGTCGGTTTACGACGCAGAACCCCGAATTATCAGTAATTTGATCGCTGATCAGTCGCCGACGAACCCGGTCGTCATCATCAGTGCCTTAACGGCTGCCGGGTCGATGACCCAGGCTCAGGCTGTCACGTATTCCCGCGCTTTTGCTGATCAATACCAGTCGCTCCTGGAAGCAAAAAAGCAGCCTGGAGCCGACATTGCGTCGATCGATGCAGAATTGAATGCGAAGCTGGACGAGCTCCGCGAGCTTGGGATCACGGTCGAAGGTAACAGCACGGGAGAGATGACGGTCGTCATCCCGAACGTTATGACTGACCTCACGGCACCGTTCAACGGGTTTATGACCCTCTTTGGCCAGTTCTTTGATCATGGGCTCGATCTGATCGACAAGGGTGGCAACGGCACGGTCTATGTTCCGCTGCAGCCGGATGATCCGCTCTACGTCGCTGGCAGTCCGACCAACTTCATGGTGATGACCCGCGCGACCAATGATCCGGGCGCAGATGGCATTCTGGGCACAGCCGATGATGTTCGCGTACAAAGCAACAAGACGACACCCTGGGTTGATCTCAATCAGCTGTATACCTCCCATGAGTCACATCAGGTGTTCCTGCGCGAGTATGTGCTGAA
>JBMTYG010000242.1:0-2662 GCA_049454295.1 Pseudomonadales bacterium | reverse complement strand
CGCAGTCCGTATCTGGGTCGTCGGGTGTGCCGGGGGCGGAGTCCCAGCAGGTTGAGGTCCATTCAGCCACGTTACCGATCATGTCTTTTAGCCCCCAAGCATTGGCCTGGTACCGGCCCACCTGTACGGGGCGCAAGGCGCCGTCGTCGCAATCGATGGTATCCCAGGCGCGGAAGACGCCGGCAGCCGTTCGGTCAGCCACGTTACCGTAGGTGCAAATTGCGCTCGCCGTCCCGCCGGCGGGATCCCCGCCAGCGGATTCGCCTCCGGCGAACTCATTGCTGTCGCCGGCGCGCGCGGCGTATTCCCCCTCGGCCTCCGAAGGCACTCGCCAGATCGCGCCGGTTGCCTGTGTTAGCCAGTCGGCATAGGCGACAGCCTCATCGAAACGGATACGCGAAATCGGGTGTTGGTCGGTCTCGCCTTCCCTGGGATTGGGCGTTGAACGCCCGGTGGCGTTCGCAAAGACGCGCCATTCGCCGCGTGTAATCTCGGTGACGCTCATGGCGAACGGGTACTCGAACCGAACCCCGCGGATTCGGCGCACGTTCTGCCCGCCGCCGCTCGTAGAAATCTGCCCCGCGGGCACCACGATGGCCTCGGGCGCGAGGTGCCCGCCGGGTAACGCATCACGGATTCGGTCCCCCGCCTGACCGCTCACCGCCTTCAGCGCGATGTTAACGACCCGTTGCCCATCCTCAATGTGCACGGGGCGGCGCTGAGTCCTGACCCCGGGCGCTCGTGCTTCGATCGTGACAGGACCGGCGGGATAGGAGACGCCGCTTCGATAAACCTCGGTGCGCGCACCGGGCCGATTCACGGTGATGGACGCCGAGCTCGGTTGCACCTGCACGAGTAGTGTTCCCGTGACGGGCTGCAGCACGATGGTCAAGGTCTTCTCCGCAGCGTTGACCAAGACGGTCTGCTCGACAGCATGATGACCGGGGGCATTCACGGTGAGCGTGTAGCGGCCATAGGGTAATGGCACGTCGGTGGCGTGTTCGGCGCCGTCGGCATCGCGCAGCCGGGCGCGCGCCTGACGCGGCGTGCTCACAACTCGCACGGTGCCAAGTCGCGCTGGGGCAAGATCGCGCGCCAGCTCGACGGTTTGCCCTGGCAGAACCTCCACTTCGATCATCAGCGTCTCGCGCTTCGGCAGTCGAAGTTCGATTTGATGGCGGCCGGCAATTATCGGGTTGATGACGAGCGGCGTCAGTCCCGCCTGGAGTTCGCCGTTGATGCGTACCGTAGCGCCCCGTGGATTGGATGCGAGGGCGAGGGCGCCATAGGCCGCGGGAAGCGTTTCCGTTAACTCGAGGGCTTGGCCCTGCTCGAGTGTGAGGGTGCGCGTGAGGTCTTTGTGCCACGGGTGTTTGAGCAGCAGCGCGTGATCGCCGCTGCGCAGATTGATTGTGAGCGGTGTAACGCCACGCGGTGCGCCATCGATCACGACACGGGCACCGGGCGGTGCGCTGCTGACCGATAGAGTGCCGGTGCCAAACCACCAGTCTCGAGTCAGACCATCGCTGAACCAGTCAGCTAGCCCGAGCACGGCAAGGGCAGCGAGCAGAAGCAGAAAGACGCGTCTGCGACCGGCTCGCGCAGATGCGCGTCGTGAATTGACGGCGCTGGGAGAGGTCACGAGTAGCTCCGCTGCTGTGTGCCGCGAGCGGCATACGATGGGGAATTATCGCCCGCTGTCGGGTGCTCTGGTAGCCTGCGGTCATGCACAGTCTTATTACCCTCGGCGCGATTGAAACGGCACGGGCGCGCATTGCCCCGCACGTGGTCCATACCCCGCTAGTGTCCCTCGGTCCGGGCGACATTGTCCTCAAGGCTGAAAATCTGCAGCCCTCGGGAGCGTTCAAGCTTCGCGGGGCCTTCAACGCGCTGCTTTCACTTGATGAGAAGGCGCGCGCTCGGGGCGTCGTCGCACACTCGAGTGGCAACCACGCGATCGCCGTGGCGTTTGCCGCGCGCAGGCTTGGCGTGTCTGCGACCATCGTCATGCCGGAGAACGCCCCGCGGGTAAAACTCGAGTGGGTTAAATCGTTAGGTGCGCGACTTGAGATTGTCGGTGTTGCGAGCAGTGAGCGGCTTGCGCGCGCAGCCGCGTTGGCCGAAGCCGAGGGTCTCGCGCTGGTCGAACCTTATGATGCGGCGGCCATTATCGAGGGCACGGGCACGCTAGGGCTCGAACTGCTCGACGACTGGGCAACAGGCGACCCGCTCGAGATTTATGTGCCGGTTTCGGGTGGCGGCCTGATCGCGGGTGTCGCAGCCGCCGTCAAACAGCGGCGTCCCAGCGTGCGCGTTATCGGCGTAGAGCCTGAACTTGCCGCGGACGCAGGCGAAAGTTTTCGCGCTGGCGAGCGGGTGACGTGGCCAGCGGACCAGGTGTCCCAGACGATTGCGGACGGTCTGCGCGTGCAGCGGGTCGGCGCTTTACCCTGGGCGCATATGCAAGCCTATGTGGACGATATGGTCGCGGTATCCGAGGCCGAGATTCTGGGCACTGTGCGCGATATCGCGAGTCATGCGCGACTGGTTGCGGAACCGAGTGGGGCTGTGGCTGTCGCAGCCGCGCGCGTAGGCAGGGGGGGCGCCGATGTTTCGGCAACCCGCCGTGTAGCGATCGTCTCTGGCGGTAATGTAGATCCTG
>JBMTYG010000241.1:0-2664 GCA_049454295.1 Pseudomonadales bacterium | reverse complement strand
GCCGTCGCGCCCGCGCTCTTCCGGCGTCTTGGCTGCGAGCTGATTGAGCTGCATTGTGAAGTCGACGGCACCTTCCCTAATCATCACCCGGATCCTTCAAAGCCGGAAAACCTCGAGGACGTCATTCGTGCGCTCAAGGAAACCGACGCCGAACTGGGGCTCGCCTTCGACGGCGACGGCGATCGTCTTGGGGTGGTAACACGCGACGGTGAAATCATCTACCCGGACCGACAGCTCATGCTCTTCGCCGCCGATGTTCTCGATCGGGTGCCCGGCGGCGAGATTATCTACGACGTCAAGTGCACGCGGAATTTGTCCGAATGGGTGCGCAGTCGCGGCGGACGCCCGACGATGTGGAACACCGGCCACGCGCTGGTGAAGGCCAAGCTCAAGGAGACAGGTGCCCCCCTTGCGGGAGAAATGAGCGGTCACATGTTTTTCCGCGAGCGCTGGTACGGCTTTGATGATGGTCTGTACGCGGGTGTGCGGCTCTTGGAAATCCTTTCCCGAGTGGCTGATGGCAACGAGGTGCTGAAGGCGCTACCCAATGCCGTGAGCACGCCTGAGCTTAATATCCAGATGCGTGAGGGAGAGCCCTTCGAATTGGTGCGCAGGTTGCGGGAGCAAGCGCACTTTGCCGAGGCGCGTGAGGTGATCACCCTCGATGGCGTGCGTGTTGAATTCTCCGACGGCTTCGGGCTAGCCCGTCCCTCGAACACGACGCCCGTGGTCGTTTTGCGCTTTGAGGCAGACGACGCGGTGGGGCTTGCACGCATTCAGCAAGAGTTCCGTCGCGCGATTACAGCGGTCTGGCCGGGGGTGGAGCTGCCGTTCTGACGGACGGCAGCGAGACACCAAGCCACCCAAGCGCGCCGCGCGCGGCTGCCCGTCCAGTGGCGAAACAGGCAGTGAGCAGATAGCCGCCGGTGGGCGCATCCCAGTCGAGCATTTCGCCGGCCAGGAACAGTCCAGGCTGGCGTCGCGCCATATAGTTCTCGTCGAGTTCGTTAAAGAGCACGCCGCCTGCGCTGCTGATCGCTTCTGTGATTGGCCGCATCGCCTGCGTTTCCAGCGGCAACTGTTTGATTAGAAAGGCTATATGATTTTCGCTGCGCTGCGCCTCGGGGGTCAGCGCCGTCCGCAGCAGCGCAAGCTTTTCGGCAGGAAGTCTGGTCGTCTTGCGCAGGTGATTGGTAAAGCTCGCTGTGCCGCGGGGGCGTGCGATGCGTGCCGCGAGGTCTGCGAGCGTCCGGTCCGGAGCAAGGTCGAGGTGCAGCACCGCGGAGTGGCCACGACCGAGGGCAGCGCGTATCTCGGCGCCAAGCGTATAGACCGGACTGCCCTCGAGACCGTAAGTCGTGATCATGGCGTCGCCGCGTGCGCTGTGTTTGCCGCAGGTGAGTTGCATCGAGCGGAGTGGCGTTCCCGCATGGCGCGCGCTGAATTCGGGTGGCCACGAAATCTCGATGCCGCAGTTCGAGGCCGCGAGGGGCGCGGTTGCGATGCCGGCGGCCTGAAGCACGGGCACCCAGGCTCCATCGCTGCCGAGCCGCGGCCAACTGCCGCCGCCGAGCGCCATCAGCGTAGCGTCCGGGCGCTTCTCGACCGTGCCTTCGGGGGTGCTGAAACACAGGGCGCCGTCCGCTGACCAGCCGGTGAACTGGTGGCGGGTGTGGAGCGTGACCCCGGCGTCGGCCAGCGCACGTAACCACGATCGCAGGAGTGGCGAGCCCTTCATCATGGTGGGGAAGACACGGCCCGAGCTGCCGACGAAGGTTTCGACGCCGAGGGCGTGCGACCACGCTCGGAGTTGCTCGGGTCGGCAGGCGTCGAGCGCGGGTGCGAGGCGCGCGGCGGCTTCTCGGTAGCGCGTCACGAAAGTCGCCCAAGGTTCGGCGTGTGTCAGATTGAGCCCGCTTTTGCCCGCCAGCAGGAATTTGCGGCCAGGCGCAGGCATGCGTTCGAAGATGTCGACTTTGGCGTATGGCGCGAGTACCTCGGCCGCGGCGAGGCCGGCGGGACCTGCCCCAATGACCGCGACATGGGGCCTGCCAGCGCCGGGTACGGTCTGCGGTCGCGGGCTGGCTGCCTTGAGAGCGGTCGTCTCCGTGGTCACGGAGGACTCCGTTGGTGCGCGATGGGCGGGTCGCTATGCTAGCGCGTTTTGCTGTCTGCGAATTCGGGGGTGAGGGATTGCTCGACCACTGGTCGTCCTGGCTTGTGGCCTTCGTTGCCATTGGCCTTTTGGGTCTCGCCAAGGGCGGGTTCTCTGGCCTCGGTTCGCTCGCGACGCCGTTGCTGGCACTGGTCGTGCCTCCCACCCAGGCGGCGGGTATCGTCCTGCCGATTCTCCTGGTCCAGGATGTTGTGAGCGTGTGGAATTTTCGCCATGAATGGGACCGCTACATCGTGGCGTGGATGCTGCCTGGCGCGCTTTTGGGTGTCTGGATAGGCTATGCCTTCGCAGCGCTTATGCCGGTGGTTGTGATCATGGCGCTGCTGGGCGCCATCACGATCGTCTTTGGCGTCTGGCGTCTCTGGGTAGAGCGGGGTGGTCGGGTGGTCGCCCCGAGTCGCTCACCGGGGTGGGTGGGCAGTCTCTTCGGCGTCGCGACCGGGTTTACCAGCCAGCTGGCGCATATCGGCGGGCCGCCTTACCAGATG
>JBMTYG010000240.1:0-2682 GCA_049454295.1 Pseudomonadales bacterium | reverse complement strand
TGCGAGCAGCGTGAGCTATGACCTCGCGAGCTCCGCCGAAGCCCAAGCGAGCGCGATCGATCGCGTGGCAAAGACGGTGGAAGATCTGGCGGCGTTCATGCAGCGCACCGCGAGTCGCTTGGAGGCTGGGGTTGATGTCGGCGCTCGCGGTTCAAGTCTTGCCGCAGACAACACGCAGACCGCGCGTCGGGCGGCCTGCCACTTAAGCGCTATTGGCGCGCCGCTTGAGGGTTCGATTGGTGCGGTCAAGCGGATCGGGGCTGTCAGCGCTGAAATCACCGAGATCGTCGCTCTGATCAATGACATCGCCGATCAGACCAATATTCTGGCGCTTAACGCGGCGATTCAGGCCTCAATGGCGGGGGATGCGGGGCGCGGCTTTGCAGTCGTCGCTGATGAAGTGCAGCGTCTCGCGGAGCGCTCCTCTGCCGCGACCAAGCAGATCGCGGGGCTTGCGGACACGGTGGAGGAAGAGGCGGAGAGCGCGGTTCAGCTGCTCGCTGCGGTGGCGGCTGAGACCAGCGCTGGTTCAGGTCAGGTGCAAGGGCTTCTTGCCGCGACAGACGAGATGGTCAACTCCACGTCGACGCTGGCAGGCTTGGTGGATGAGTTGGACGGAGACGTGCGCGAACAGGTTCGACCCTCCGTCGAACTGATCGGTCTTTTGGGGCAAATGCGCCAAATCTCTGCCCAGGCGCTGGCGGCGGCCGGAAGGTCGCGACCCTCTGCGGCGGAACTGGCAAGCGCTCTGGCGGATGTCGGGTCCGTGACTGATCATTTTGTACTGCCGCCCGCCAGTCCTACGCGCTGACCGGGTGACCCATGAGTGACGAATCCGAGCGTTTGGGGCTTGCATGGACGCGGACAGAGTTGCTCGCGCTCATCGACAGCGCTAGCCGCTGGGTTGCCGACGCGCGTGTCGCGTTCGAGGAGGCGCCGCTCGGACCGCAGAAAGCGCTGGCCGATGCCGTACCGACCTTGCATCAGATTTTCGGGGTTTTGAACCTGCTCGCGCTAGATCGGGCATCGGCGCTGCAGGCCGAGGTGGAGCGGCTAGCCATTGCGCTTATCTCTGGTCGAGTCGCCGATACCGGTGCGGGGCTCAGAGTGATTGATGAGGCGTTGCAAGCGCTCTCGGCCTGGCTCGCACCGTCCTCGGAACAGCGGACCGACGGTTCTGATGGACTCCTTGCGCATGCGAACGCGGCGCGCGCTTTGCTGGGAGACACTGCGCTTGCCGCAGAACCGGATACAGGGACCGATCTCGATCGACAGGCGGGGCAGAAAGGCAACGCCTGGCCGTCTGGATCGGGCTCGACCGCAGCGCAGAGCTTTCTCGAGCAGGGCGGTATCGAGCGGCTGCGGCGTATTCGAGGCGTCTACCAGCAGGCGCTGCTGCTCGCGCTGCGCGAGGGAGCGCCGCTCGAGGCGCTGGCCGCCCTGCGGGAGACCGGTCGCCAGGTGCAGGCGCTCTGTGCAGGAGGCGCGCAGGCGCGCCTGTGGGAGGCGTTTTGTCTCTACCTCGACGCGCTGTCGGCACGCTTGGCTCAGCAGACCCCCAAAGCCTTCAGTCGGCTTGATCCGGACAGCATTCGTGTTCTGAGACGCATGGACGCGGAGCTGCGAATGCTCTGTGACGCGGGTGCTGCCGTGCCTGATTTGCCGCCCGCACGGGAGCATTTGCGAGAGCTGCTGAGCGCCACCGAGCGTCTGGGCGGGCGCGTACCGCCGCCTTTGTTTTCGGTGGAGGAGCGGCGACGCGTGGAGGCGACTTCCGCGTTGGCAACCCGCGAGGCACGCACAGCTGCTGCCGCGGCGCTCGCGCAAGAGCTCTCAGCAGCGCGCGATTTGCTCGATCGTAACCGTGATGGGGCTGCGGAGGGCGGCGGCGCTGTCGAGTCAGCGCTGTCGCGGCTGCGTGGGCTCGCCAGCACGCTGTCCATGCTTGGCCTCGAAAGCTCCCGCGCCATGGTGTTGCATCAGCTTGAAGTGCTGAAGCAAGGCTTTCTGGATCCACGCACGTGGGCGACGGCCGGGGATGCGCTGGCGCTCATTGAGCGTAATCTGGAGACGCTGGCGCGAGATGCGGTGACTGAGGCGCCCGGACCCCGGGATATGGAGTGGACAGCCCGCGCGTCGGCTCTTCGGGGTCGATTCCCTGCCATCGAGCAGGCGGTGGTGGCTTGGGTGGGTTCCGGAGGGCGCTCAGATCTATTGACCGACATCACTAAGAGCCTCGCCGAACTGGCGGCGGGTCTCTCTGAGCTAGCGCTGCTCGAGGCAGCGGAAGTTCTGTCCCTTCTGTCCGATTGGGTAGTGCCTCGATTCATCGAGGGCGAGGTACCGGATTTCACGGTTTTGAATGACTTTGCGGGCGCCATCGCGGGTACGGAATATCACATCGAACAGCGCGCAGAGGGAAATCTGACGCTTGCAAGCGAGGCGCTCGACTTCGCCTGCGCAAGTCTCGCGCGCTTAGTGCCCGATACGCTGCGTCTTACGCAATCAGCGAAGCCGGTAGCGCCCGCGGCGGCTCTTCAGGTAGCGCCCGCGGCGGCTCTTCAGATAGCGCCGGCGGCGGTTCCGAGACCAGAGCCTGCGGTGGATCCCGAGGTCGTCATCGCGTTTCACGAGGAAGCCGAGGGGCTGCTCAAGGCAATGGGCGCGGCCGCGCGGCGCGAG
>JBMTYG010000239.1:0-2695 GCA_049454295.1 Pseudomonadales bacterium | reverse complement strand
CCAACTCATTGAGCCGCTCGAAGAGCGCGGCGCTTGCGCACATCGGCTTGGGACCGTACCCGTTGTCTTGCTGCTCCTCCCTTGATAGTTCTCCCACAAACCGATCACGAGAACCAACGCAATGCCGACCAAGCTCAAGGACATTCCGATCGATCAGAGAGTCAAACTCGTCGAGGACCTTTGGGACACCATCGCTGTGGAACAGCGAGAACTGCCGTTGACGGAAGAGCAACGTCGGCATCTGGACGAGCGACTCAACCGCTATGAACTGGATATTGATCCCGGGGAACACGCCCACATCGTCATCGAGCGTATTCGGCAGTCTTTGTGACACTTTCGATCAAGCTGCGCGCCGGGCTCCTAAAAGATGGAAGCTCCGTACCTGATCTTGAAGCTGCCCAGCCGGCCATTGCGTCCGTCATTCCTCTCCTAATGATGTCTGCGACCAGGCCTCGTAGCGATGGCGCTGCCCCATACGATCGAAGATACGCCAGCCACCATCGGGTTCAGCTTCGACCCAGGGGGAGTCGACGGGCACCTTCCCCGCGCCGCCCGGAATATCAAGCACATACGTCGGCAACGCGTGTCCCGGTAGGTGTCCACGCAACCCCGCATACAGCGCGCGGCCCTCGGCGAGCGACACACGAAAATGCGCAGTCCCAGGCGCCAGATCCGGGTGATGCAGGTAATACGGTTTAACCCTGAGCGCAACCAGCCGCCGAAACAGTTCAGCCAACGTGGATGACTGATCGTTCACGCCACGCAAAAGCACAGTCTGCGCAAGCAGTGGAATGCCGCTGTCGGCGAGTCGCTCAAGAGCCGCCGACGCCGCGTCGCCGAGCTCCCGTGGGTGGTTGACATGCACGGCGACCCAAACCGCCTTCGATGGCCGCAATGCTCGCAAGAGCGCTGCAGATACACTATCCGGCGTAGCGATCGGCACCCGAGTGTGAATGCGCAGGGTTGCTACGTGGGGAATGGCGGACAGCCGCGCGAGGAGTTCGCCCAACCGCCGTGCCGACAGCAGCAGCGGGTCGCCGCCGGTCAGAATCACCTCGCTGATGCCCGGCGTCGAGGCGATGTAATCCACCGCCGCGTCGAGTTCAGCCGGCGTCAGGCTGCCCGCGGCGCGCCCCACCACCTCACGACGGAAGCAGAAGCGGCAGTACAGCGGGCAACTCAAGATCGGTCGCAGCAGGACTCGATCAGGGTAGCGGTGAGTTACGCCCCGAACCGGACTGAACGCCTCATCGCCAATCGGGTCGAGACGCTCCTCCGGGCGCGTGATCAGCTCGCGCGGGTCTGGAATGAGCTGGCGCGCGATGGGATCTTCGGCATCTGCCGGATCGATCAGCGCAGCGAGGGTCACAGGCATCGCCACGGTATAGCGCGCCGCCACCGCGTCAAGCAGCGGCACCCGATCACTCGCAATAAGCCCAGCCTCCGCAAGCGCTTGCGGCGACCGAAGGGTCCTCCTTTGCGCCGCCGGGCGCCGGGGACCGGCGTCAGATTCAAGCGCGGTCGTCATACGGGTATCGATCCTGTCCGCCAACGCAGTCTGCCTGTTCGCCACCTGGGCGCGAAGCTTAAACGTCTGCCCTCGCGCGGGAAATTGGACACCACGATTCACGGACGAGGCGATTCCGGCGCGCCGTGTCTATCATTCATTGCTCACGGCGAGCATGGTTTCCTCTGCCACTTCAAAAACTGCGCGCCGAGCATCGCAAGACCATGCAGCGACGAAACGACGCATCGGCTTCGACGTCCCACCCCGGCAACAAGCAAGCGCTACCGAGCAAGCCCTGCGCGGCCTGCGGTCGACCCATGACTTGGCGCAAGCGCTGGGCGCGCGTCTGGGACGAGGTGCGCTACTGCTCGGATCGCTGTCGCAAGAGTCGAACGCGCGCCGCCCCCCACGGAGACCTGACGTGATCGAGCAGCCCCTGCTGTTTAAACCCGACGACGCTGCGCTCCGGGAACGCCTCGCTGCCATCGATCCTCGCGCCTATGCACGCACCCGGAATCACCTCCAAGGCGCCGTGACCCGACTGTCGCCCTGGATCACCCACGGGTTTCTGTCCTTGCGCGAGGTCGCAAGCGCGATCGCATCGCGGTACGACTTGCCGGTGCAACACAAGCTCGTCTACGAGCTCGGCTGGCGCGCCTGGTTCCATCACGCCTGGGGCAATCTTGGCGATGACATCCTGCAGTCGCTCCATGAAGGGCCGCTGCCAGACGCCTTTTATGTACCCGAGCTTCCCGACGATATCCAAGCCGGCCGCACCGGCGTACCGGTCATCGATCAGGCGGTTAGGACGCTATATCGCGATGGTTGGCTGCACAATCATGTGCGCATGTGGCTTGCAAGCTATGTTGTCCATGTGCGCAAAGTTCACTGGCGCACGGGAGCAGACTGGATGATCGCTTACCTGCTCGACGGAGATCTCGCGAGTAATCATCTCAGCTGGCAATGGATTGCGGGCACAGGCAGCCACAAGCCTTATCTCTTCAACGCCGAAAACGTTGCGCGCTATGCGCCCCCCGATTGGCACAGCCCGGGGAGCATCATCGATACCGACTATGCGAGCCTCGACCGACTTGCGCGCACCCGGCGGCGTGGATCGCTCAACACGCCGGAGAACACGCCCGCGACGACCTTGCTTCGCTCGACGTTTCATGCAGCGTGCGCCCCCAC
>JBMTYG010000238.1:0-2706 GCA_049454295.1 Pseudomonadales bacterium | reverse complement strand
TGCCGATTATGTCCGCGCAACCTTCGTGGCCGAACTCGACATGGCCACACTGCCGGAAGGCGTCGTCATCTCTGGAAGCGACTGGATCGACGCCGGAACACCGCCTGCGCCGTCAGCGGACTGGATCATTGCCGGAACGCCCGGTACGCCATCGACCGACACCATCACGGCTGGCACACCCGCCACGCCTGCAGCATAAGGAGACACAGCCGTGGCAGACACGTTTGCAAGAATGAGGCAGATCGTCGGCTCGACCGCCGACTGGGCCGCCAACAACATCGTGCTGGGCTCCGGCGAGATCGGCATCGAGCGCGTATCGGCAACCGACATCCGCATCAAGGTCGGTGACGGCACGTCCACGTGGTCCGCGCTGTCCTACGCCTCGGCGTCCTCAACCGGCATCAACGCAGCCACGCAGACCGCGCTCAATGCCAAGGTCGCGAAGGCAGGCGACACGATGACCGGATTGCTTGTCCTGTCCGGTGACGCGGTGGCCCCGCTCGGTGCCGCGACGAAGCAACAGGTCGATGCGGTCAGCGCAGCGGCAACGGCTGCAGTCAACGCGCGTCTGCCCATCGGGGGTGGCACGATGACGGGGGCGCTCACGCTGGCTTCCGACCCCTCCGCCAACCTTCACGCCGCGACGAAGCAATATGTCGATACGCAGGACGCCAAGAAGGTTGACAGGGCAAGCGATACGACAGCCATCGGCGGGTCATCCACTTATGCCGACAAGATTGTCCGGTTGAACGGTGCCGGCGTGCTCGATGCTTCGCTGGTGCCGGTGACGGCCAGTTATCTCGGCCTGATCGACTTGACGGTGCCGTATGCGCTCGGCGGCACTTACACGGTCGGAAACTACTTTGCCGTATCCAAGACCGGCACCATCGATTCGTCCTGGAATGTTCACCTGAACGATATCGCGGCGAAGACACATGGAACCCCGACGCCGCTTGCTCTCCCGACGACCGTGTCAGCCGGTCAGCTGCTGATCCGCAACAGCAACAACAAATGGGATCTGGTGGGCGACACTTCGGCGTCTGCCGCGATCTCTGGCAAGGTGGACAAGGCGGGCGACACGATGACCGGCCCGCTGGTGCTGGCGGCAAACCCCACGGCGGCGCTTGAGGCGGCAACCAAGCAATACGCCGACAGCAAGCTGGACGACACAGGCGGCACGATGACCGGCCCGCTGATCTCGGCGGCATCCACGGCGGCAAATGCAGGCTTCAGCCTTCCGCACGGCACCGCTCCGACATCGCCAGCAGATGGTGACGTGTGGACGACCTCTGCGGGCTTCTTCGTTCGCATCAACGGCGTCACCCAGCAGCCTGCGCTTACCGGCCACACGCACACGATTGCCAACGTGACCGGGCTTCAGGCGGCTCTGGACGGCAAGGCTCCAACGTCTCACACGCATACCGCGGCGCAGATCTCGGACTCGACCACAGCCGGGCGTACTCTGCTCTCGGCGGCAGACGCGGCGGCGCAGAGGACTGCACTCGGACTCGGGGCATTGGCAACGGCGGCAAGCGTCGGCACGTTGCAGATCGCTGACAATGCCGTGACGGGGGCCAAGATTGCGCTCGGCTCCGACGCCACCGGCGACATCATGTACTACAATGGCAGCGACTGGACCCGGCTTGCGGCTGGGGCAAGCCTTACGCCCGGCCAGGTGCTGAAGACCAACGGTGTGGCGGCTCCCTCCTGGCTGACGCTCGGGACGGGTGCGGTTCGCAATATTTCAGTCGGGACGACGGCACCGATATCGCCTGCAATCAATGACATCTGGGTGGATACGAACTGATGGCGATTACATATGGCTCTAACATCACCGGAACTTACGTAGGCAGCACAAGCGAAGCTAGCAGCCCCAACATCCATTACAACATTTCCGGTCTCCAAACGAATGACCTCATGATCGTGAGTTGCTCCACCATTGGAGCCACGATACCGGATCCCGTGACACCTGGATTTCAGGAAATATTCGGCGGCGAGTATCAAAACACTCTCGGTCCTGGCAACATCAGAATGAGGATGTTCTGGAAGTTCAAAACAGCTGGTGAAACGATCATTGATGTCCTGAACATAGGCAAGATCACAGACGGTGGCGGGTATTTGGTGGTCAGCGTAAGAGGCGTCGACCTGGCAAATCCGTTTGACTTGACCCCTGACAGGACGTTGCACATCAACGGCGGAGGGGGTGGTTCGGCATTTAATTTCCCCGCCATGACGCCGGTTACGCCGCTGAGCAGCGTCCTCGGATTTGTTTATAGCTACAGCTCATCCGGCACACCATCCACGATGAAATGGGCCTCTCCATTTGTCGACTACGGAACATACATGAACACGATGCTTTGGTACTCAGGCAATTTCAACTATGCAGCAAAGCATCATTATGTCCGGGCCGGGTATCTCCCATCATGGACAAGCGGCGTCGTGGACACAACCATCAGCGGCGGGTACAAGGAAACCTGGGTTGTCGCCGGAATGGCTCTGCGCGATGCTTCAGCGTCTTCCGGCGGTCGCATCAAATACTGGAGCGGCGCAAGTTTTGACGCAAAGCCGGTCAAGGTCTGGAACGGATCGGCGTGGGTCGAAAAGCCTGCGAAATTCTGGGATGGCACAACATGGAAGGCGACATCATGAAGACAAGCAAGCACGGCATCGAACTCATCAAGCTGCATGAAGGCCACCGCCTCGTCG
>JBMTYG010000237.1:0-2729 GCA_049454295.1 Pseudomonadales bacterium | reverse complement strand
TCGATCCATCGGCGCCACCGACTGGGCAACAGTCACTGTCTAGGGCCGTTGGTATTAGGCGTCGATTTTGGCGGGACGCCCTTCGTTCTTTAATCGCGCCCGACTTTGCAAGCTGGGAATCCACTGCTCCCTCTTCATCACCAGTTTTTTTGTTCGGCTGAAGCGCCGTTTTTCCGTCCCGGCCTGACAGCTCCTGGTGCGCCGCGCGCAGTGGGGGTCAAGGGAAGCGCGGAGCAACCCGGAGCCACGCGCAGCGCGCCCCTTTGCGCGCGAGCATGGCGAGGATTGCGAGCACTGGACCTTGACGCCCGCGAGCACGGTGCAACGCTCATTCAGGCTGGGTAGCTATCCTGCCGGGTCATGGTTCTTTTCGCGGTCTGCTGGCAGCCGCAACATGGCATCGGAGAGGTCGGCACCCCTATGTCCCGAACGCGGTCACCGCACGCGGGCCGCAACGAAGAACGCGAGGTTGCCGGGCCTCGTCCCGGCTGGGACATGCTCCCGCCATGCTCAGGCGGTTCTCGTGCGGCTCATGGCCGGAACGGTTCCAATCATACGACTGCCGAAGGGTTGCCCCACTCAAAGTCGCAATCGTCCTTCCAGAGCCGATGCATGATGGTGGCCAACTTGCGCGCGACCGCCACCTTGGCCCGGCGCATGCCGATCCGGCTGGCAAGGGCGAGACCCCATGCCTTGAGCGTCGACATGCGTGCATGACGGTTCAACAAGACGTTCGCCGCTTCGAACAGGTGGGCGCGCAAGAAGCCATCACCGCATTTCGAGATGCTTCCCGCCTTGTCCACCTCGCCGGACTGATATCGTCGCGGCGTCAGGCCCAGATAGGCGCCCACCGAGCTGGCCCGTTTGAAGCGAAGGGGATCGTCGATGACGGCGATATAGGCCAGTGACACGATCACACCGACACCCGGAGCCGTCATCAAACGTCGTGCGACGGGGTCGGTCTTGGCACGCCGGTTCACCCGCTGATCCAGGACCGCGACCTGCTCTCGCAGCGCCTGCCAAGCCAGCAGCAAAGGTTCGACGATCACGGTGAGCGTCGCGTTGTCAACGATGGCCGTTCGAACACGAGCTGCGAATAGCCCACCGCTGCCCCGCGCAATGACGACGCCGAATGTCTTGAGCAGGCCTCGGATGGTGTTGGCCACCGCCTGGCGTTGCGAGACAAGCTGGCCGCGTGCCTGCAACAACAGGCGCAAGGTCTGTGCATCCATGCTCTTGATGGCGACTTCGCGGAACCATCCGGTTCGCACCACTTGGGCCAGGCCATGCGCATCGTTCGCGTCGGTCTTGTTGACTTGCAGGCTGAGGGCGGCCTTGGCATGACGGGCATCAACACAGACGACTGGCAAGCCTTGCTTGCGTAGGGCCAGGGTCAGCCAGTTGGAAAGCTGCCCGGTTTCAAGGCCGACACGAACAAGCGCAGGAGCGTGCTCCCGCACCGCCTCGCCGATCGGTTCTGGCTCGGTGCTACACTTGCCCCGCCACACCACGCTGCCTGCGTGGTCGATGACACAAATCGAGGTGGTCTCAAGCGAGACATCGAGGCCAACATAGTGCTGCTGGTCCATGGAAACCTCCGGGTTAATGGCATCCGCGGAGGTTACAGCGCTGGTCGCCTGTCAGCCCGCCGCGATTACGCCATGTCCCGACACCATCTGAACGGCACGGAGCGCAGGGCGGGTCAGGGGAAGCGCGGAGCCGCACAGAGCCACGCGCAGCCCGTCCTTCACGGGCGAGCATGGCGAGTACGGCGAGCACTGCACCTTGACGCGACCGAGCACCGTGGCACGCCGTCCTTGACAATATTGCGAATCTTATGTATAGTATGTATTATCCGTATCATGGAGGTCACATGGAGATGATCACGATTTCATCGGCTGAGTTTCAGAGAAACTTTGGTGTGTATCAGGACAAAGCCCTGAGCGAACCGGTTGCGATCACTCGCAATGGGCGCGAGCGTCTTGTCGTGGTGTCTGCGGACGAATATCGCCGTCTCAAGCGCCGTGCCCGTGAAGTGCTGCCGGTCGAGGCGTTAAGCGATGCCGAACTTGATGCGATTGGCAGAACGGAGATGGGTGCGCACCATCAGCACCTTGACCTTGAACTGAAATAGGTCACGCGTGCCACTGCCTATCCCCGAACCCGGCCTTGTCATCAGCTATGGTTATCTGTGGCGTTCGGAATATGAGCGCGGTCAGGAGGAGGGCACAAAGGATCGTCCCTGTGCCATTGTGTTGATGACGCATGACGACGAAGGCGATACCACAGTCACGGTCTTGCCAGTCACGCACACGCCACCGGTGAATCCCGATGAGGCTGTTGAAATTCCTGCCGTGACGAAGCGACGGCTGGGTCTGGATGAGGCTCGTTCGTGGATCATTGTCAGTGAATTCAATAGGTTTGTTTGGCCGGGGCCTGACATGCGTCCAATTTCACGCATGGAACCTGAATGCTTTGATTATGGTGTGCTGCCGCCAGCCCTCTTCCGACAGGTGAGGGATCAACTCAGAGCTTGTGCGGCTGCCCGCCGGTTAAAACCAGTCAACCGGACGACGTAAGAGATTCACGATGAAGTTATCCACGATGCAGGATTTGATGGTTGAGATGCAAGCCGTGGCTCGGGGCGAGATTCCGGCTCCGGCTGATGCGGCTTAGAGCCTGACTCGAAATCACCCGGTGCGCTGGTAGTCGCGAGCGATGCGCCGGAC
>JBMTYG010000236.1:0-2740 GCA_049454295.1 Pseudomonadales bacterium | reverse complement strand
CTCTCAGACCGTAGACATCTCCAACCGCAGGGGTGCCGGGTGTTCCGTCGCCGAGACATGGGCTGGCTTGCATAATCCGCAGGTCACACTGTCCCCGGGCCGCGGAGGCAAAGAGAGCGAACGCGACAATGACCGCGGAGAAGCGCATCTCGCCCTTACCGTCGCGCTTTGCTTGCGACTATGCGGGAAGCCAACATGGCCAGCGCGGCAAAAACCAAAGCGGCTGTGCTTGGCTCCGGAACTGGCGCGACGAATCCAAAAGCTACCGTCCGGTATAGGGAACCCGCAGGCTGCGTGGCAGAAGCGGCAACGCGCGTGGTATTCAGATCGAAGGTGTAAACCGCTTTGCTGATCGAGATTGGTGTTTCCAAGCTGATGACCGGATCATTCAGGCCGTTAGTCGCCGCGAGGGTGCCGGTGAGCACACCGCTGGTTCCTGCGGAATCCTGCCAGCTGTAATACGGCCAGCTTTGGTTTACGGCGTCGCCGTTGTGGGCCGAGAGCGAGAAGTCACCGAAAGGGATGAGACTTCCCGAGGTGTCGTACAGTTGCAATGACATCAGCTCGTTCTGCCACTCGAAATCGACAAAAATCAGTTTCGAAAAGGCAGGCAGCGGCTTGCTGAAATCGATCGTGTATTGGCCCGATGTGTTCTGCGCGACACTTTCGTAGTAGTAGCTCAACCTGTAGACCTTCTTTTGCGGATTTTGCTCCGGTGAAGTCGGAGAAGTGTTGTAAACCCAGCCATCGTAGAGCCATGAGGGGTTGTCCGCGATCGGAGTGATCAGACCGTTCACCGGATCCCATCCGCCCTGGGAGTCTGCGATGCCCAAGCCCGAAGCGCCGGTATTTTGGATCCTTATCGTTTCCGTCGGGGCATAAGTGTATTCAAACCACCGGCCGCTCTCCCAGGAAGAGCTGAACGAACTGACGTTGGCCGACGAGGTTGCGGAAGCGTTCAGGGTGGGGGCGTAGACGTCGATGATTTGTGCAGGTGCACCGCATACCGCCAGCATCAGGACCAACAGCGCGACCGCGCAACCGGTGACCGAATGGCGATAACGCGACATGAATTACTAATAGTTCGCCAACCCGATATTGTCGACAATACTTATCTAATTCACTGCAAAAGAAGGAGTTAAGTTTAAACAAGATCAATAACACGCCATTGGATACTCGAAATCGGAGAGGTCCCTACCTGGCGATTCTCTTGCCTCATATGTTTATCGCCTTCCCAGTCCAGTTGCCAAAGCCGAACATCGCTTTGTCGCTCGCACAGAATTGAATGCGGATCTGTTTTCCATTTGAACGCTGCGCTCAAACTCTTTGAACTGTCTGTTTGCGCTGCGTTTAAGCTCTGGCTGAGTCTTTCGTCTTTTAGTCCGGCTGCAGCAGTCGACTCATGACACACAACATGCTATGGGCTCCTTACCGCCACGCACCTATTGATGCTGGCCTGCGCTGCAGGTCAGGCTTCGACTATGGGCTGTCTGATTTGGAAGACGCCTTGGCCAAACGGCTCTCGTAGCTAGTAATCAAACCAGCAATGCCTTCGTCATTCTTCTCTGCATTGCGATCCTTGAGCCAAGCCAAAGCGCGACTTATGCCCTCGGCATTCTGTGGGTCTTTGCCCTCCACGCTCCGAGCCCCGAACAACGCTGCGACTGTGTAATGGCCGGGATAGTCTGATTGATCCAGAATTTCGGTCGCCAAGCGCAACACCTCCGAATCTGCATCCTCCGCACCGGACATTTGCAGACCCACCATCAGGTTGACCCGCGCCGCCATGGAACCTCTGGCCACTCTCTGTCCGGCGCGCCGTTTGAATTCCGCCATTAACTCTTCGCTCTCCTCCTCGTTTTTTTCCACGCCGGTTCCCCGGCGAAGCAGGATGGCCAGATCGCGATAAGCCTCGAGCACGTTCTCTTTGCAGCCGGCCCGCAAGGCCTCGATCGCCTTGGCTTGCATCTCCTCCTTCGTCATGCCCAGCCGCTCCGCGCCCTTCGGGTTGCTCGACGATTCACTGAGCCTGTTCGCCGCATGGACCATCACTTCGGGGTCGCCGGTGGCAAACGCCTTATCCAGCCAGGCGCGGCTGTCCGCCTCCCCGCCGCCGACCTCTGGCCAGCCTCCAGTCGTCGCCAGGTAGACCATGGCATGCCCGTCACCGGCCTCGGCCGCCTTCTTGACGCCTTGGGCCAATTTCTCCGGATCCCGTTCCCACAAGGCCAATTGACGAATCGCCTGCCCGTCGCCTGCCTCCGCAGCCTTGCGCAGGAATTCCTCGCCTTTATCGCCATCTTGCTCGACGCAGAATGCATCGATGAGAATTACGCCCCACTCGTATTGCGCTGCCGGATGGCCGGCCTCGGCCGCCTTCTGCATCAACTCCGCCCCGCGCTTCCAGTTGTCTCCCTCATCCTCGCCCTTCAGCAAGCGCTTCGCTTCTTCGTAATCTTCTGTGGCGCCTCCGCCTTCCGCTTTTGGCTTTACTGTCGGGTTGCTGCTGCTCGCCCCAAGCAATTGGGTGATCTGCTCCTCGCTCAGCTGGCTTCGGTCGATGAAAGCCGTTCCGCCGTCATGCTGGATGAAAAAGCTGCGCGGATACTCCTTCTTCAGCGTCACATTTTCGTAAGTGACATCGCCCACCGTGAGCGATGACACGTCCTGAGCGACGGCCGGCGTCAGCACCAGGAGAACGATGATGGCCAAGCTGCGCATGATTGATCCCGTTAAACCC
>JBMTYG010000235.1:0-2755 GCA_049454295.1 Pseudomonadales bacterium | reverse complement strand
CGCGACGAGCACAGGTGCAGTCGTCGCGAGGCGAAGGGTGGTGAGCAGGTCATCGGCTCGTCCTATCGCAAGTCGCGCCATGAGATCGGCGCTGGCGGGCGCAATAAGCAGCAGATCAGCCCAACGTGCCAGTTCGATGTGCCCCATGGCTGCTTCGGCCGCCGGGTCCCAGAGGTCGCTTCTGATCGGTCGACCAGAAACAGCCTGCAAGCTCGTGGGGGTCACGAAGTGATGGGCATTAGCCGTCATCACCACTTGGATCTCTGCACCCAGATCGCGTAATCGACGCACGAGCTCAGGCGTTTTGTACGCGGCGATGCCACCGCTCACACCCAGTAGGATCTTCTTGCCCTCGAGCGATCCCGGAGCAGCGTTCGGCGGTTGGATCATGGTGGACTTCGGGCGTCTCTGGCGCGGTGGCGAGGGTCGAAAACCATACCACTGGAACTCCCTTCCCTCCACGAGCACGCAGAGGGTGCAGTTACAAGCTTGTAAAGCTTTTGGAGCACGAGATGATCAAGGTGAGAGACAGCGGTTTCCGCTCATCGACCGCGACGGGGTCGTCCGGAAACGCTCTGCTCGGTCGAATACTGAGCCAGGGTCCCGCAGCGCTCAGCGATGCAGAGCTGTTGGCGCTCTGCCTACGCTCGGGTTGCCAGGGCCGGGATGCGCTGACCTTTGCCAGCGACCTGCTCTTCTGCCTCGGCGACGTGCGCTCGCTGCTTAACGCCTCACCGCGAAGGCTTGCTCAGATTTCCGGCCTTGGTCAGGCTCGAATTGGCCAGCTCAAGGCCATTCTGGGTCTCGCACAGCGCCACGCGGAGGGTGTTATCTGCCAAAGGCCCCTGCTCACTGACACGGCTGCGGTCCGGTTCTTTCTCAAGCAGTCGCTGTCTGGTTCAGAGCGCGAAGTGTTCGGCTGTCTGTTTCTAGACGCGCGCCATCACCTTCTCGCGTTCGAACGACTTTTCTTCGGCTCGGTCGATCGGGCGAGCGTGCATCCACGCGAGGTGTTGAAGGCGGCTCTGCACCATAACGCGGCGGCGGTGGTACTCGCGCACAACCATCCGTCAGGCAGCGCAGAGCCAAGCCCGGCTGACATTCGTCTGACGGAAGACCTGCGCGCCTTGCTCCTGCAGATCGATGTGCGCGTTCTGGATCATGTCGTTGTGGGCCATGGGGTCACTGTGTCCCTGGCCGAACGGGGTTATCTCTGAAAGCATTTGCCCGGCAGCGAGCGCTCTGCTATAAACGCGCTCCATTTTTCTGGACGGTCGTGTCATGTCCCAGGTGTGTCAGGTAACCGGAAAGCGCCCGATGACGGGGAACAACGTGAGCCACGCCGAGAACAAGACCCGGCGTCGTTTCTCGCCGAACCTGCACTACCACCGTTTCTGGGTGGCGGCGGAGCAGCGGTTCGTCCGGTTACGCGTCTCTGCTCATGGCATGCGCATCATCGATAAGAAAGGCATCGAGCAGGTGCTTGCTGAAATCCGCGGCCGCGGCGAAAGCGTCTGACGCGCCTGAAATTTAAGGAGCAGAGCCATGCGTGAAAAGATCAAGCTCGTGTCCAGCGCCGGCACCGGGCACTTTTATACGACGGACAAGAACAAGCGCAATACGCCCGACAAACTTGAGTTCATCAAGTTCGATCCGGTCGTCCGCAAGCACGTCAAGTACACCGAAGCCAAGATCAAGTAACATCGCATCGCGGGCGCGTGTGAGCGCTCGTCTCCCGACAGTGATCCTGCTTCCCCCGCGCCGGGTGTGGTTCTCGGCGCTTACTGGCGTGTGACCATGCCGGAACTGCCTGAAGTCGAAACGACCGCCCGCGGTATAGCCCCTCATGTAGTCGGACGCACGATCTTGGGCTGGACCGTGCGCGTACAAACCTTGCGCTGGCCAGTCATTCTCCCCACGTCGCTGCGGGGCCAGCGAGTGTTATCCGTCAACAGACGGGGTAAATACATCCTGATCGAAGCGGGCGAAGGGGTTCTCATCGTCCACCTCGGCATGTCTGGCAGCCTACGGATTCTGGAGTCCGCGGTGCCGCCTCTGCGCCACGATCATGTCGACATCGTGCTGGATGACGGCCGTTTGCTGCGGTTTAACGATCCGCGCCGATTCGGCAGCCTGCACTGGCAGGCTCACCCGGTGGGCGAACACTGGCTGTTGCAGTCGCTAGGGGTAGAACCACTGTCGAACCATTTCGATGCGGACTATCTGTATGAGCGTGCGCGTGGGCGCCGCACCGCCATCAAAAGCTTTCTCATGGATGGGCGCATCGTGGTCGGTGTGGGAAACATTTACGCGAGCGAGGCGTTGTTCATGTCGGGGATCCGACCCACTCGCGCCGCAGGGTCAGTGCGTCGCCACGAGTGCGCGACCCTGGTGGAGGCTGTCCGCTCCGTGCTGTCCGCGGCGATTGAGATGGGCGGAACGACGCTGCGGGACTTCGTCAATCAGGATGGTCAGCCGGGATACTTTCAGCAGTCACTGTGGGTCTATGGTCGCGCAGATGAGCCGTGTCGCGTCTGTGGCACCACGCTGCTTGGACTGCGAGTGGGTCAGCGCGGCACGGTCTTTTGTCCCGCGTGTCAGCCCGCCCGCCCGCGAGCTCAGCGGCGGTAGGCCGCGACGACTGCGGGATGGACGAATTGGGTGATGTCGCCACCCAGACTAGAAATCTCGCGGACCAGCGTCGAAGAAATAAACGAGCACTCCTTCGATGTTGGCAGGAACACATACTCGATCA
>JBMTYG010000234.1:0-2772 GCA_049454295.1 Pseudomonadales bacterium | reverse complement strand
GCGAAGCGTTTGTGGCCCCCAAAGCGGCTCTGATGGCAATGTCGCAACCCATTCGTCGAGGATCCGGCGCAAGGCCGCGACCCGCTCCGGATTCTCCGAAGCGACATTTACCTGCTCTCCGGGATCAAGGTTCAAATCATAGAGCATGACATGCCATCCAAATTCAGGTTCGGCGACACCATAAAGAGGCGTTCGGCTGATCCGTTCGGCAGCATTCAGTCCCCGAAGGCGCAATTGCTCTGGACTGGCGGCGCCGCCCTCGTCTCCGGGTGTCACGGCATCTTCCTCATCTGATCCGGCCTTTGCCGCCAGATAGAGCTTCCAGTCCCTTGTCTTTATCGCGACATTCGGTCCCGATCTCCACGCGATCCATGATCGCGGATCTTCACTTCGCGTACCCAGAAGCCAGGGCGTCAGGTCCACACCGCTCATCTCGGGTTGGCTTGTAATACCAGCCGAAGACAGAAACGTTGGCATTATATCGGTGAAGCTGAACAGGATATCACTGCGGGCATCACGCTGCATGTCCCCGACACCCTTGATAATCATGGGCACTCGGGTGCCACCATCCCACAGTGATCCCTTCGAGCCGCCAAAAGGGGCGTTAGAGCATGCAGGGTGGACATTCGGCCGTATCGGGCATCCGTTATCAGAAGCGAACATCACGATCGTGTTGTCATAGATGCCCCGAGCCTTGAGCTCCTGCACAAGCTGACCCACCCCGTCATCAATGGCGAGCACCATGGCGTCATAGACCCGCTCCCGACGGTTCTCAGTCCAGGTCACCCGGTCAAGATATGCCTTGGTCGCCTCAAGCGGCGCATGCGGCGCATTGTAGGACAGGTAGAGGAAGAAAGGCTCGGTGAGATCCTCCGCTACAAAAGCTGCTGCCTCTTCGCTGAACGCGTCTGTAAGATACCGGCTTTCCCTCACCGGCACTCCATCACGGCGGATCTTGAAGTTGGGACGGTCGCCATCGAAATGCAGATGATCAGCGTCACGAACCCACTCATCACCCGGCTGGGGATCAGTAATATAGCCCGACAGCGCCTCGTAGAACCCATAAAAATAGTCAAAGCCGCGCGCATTGGGAACCTGCTCGGCAGACTGTCCCTGATGCCATTTCCCGATCAGGCCCGTCCGGTAACCCGCGTCGGATAAAACCTCCTGCAAGGTCGGAACATCAAGAGGAATGCCGCGCCCGGCAGTATCGCCCTCCTGCTGGCCAGGATTGAACTCATAGCCAAATTCATTCTGGCTCCGACCTGTCAGCATGCCTGCACGTGAAGGCGCACAATTTGGCGCTGTCGTATGACTGTTTGTAAACAGAATACCATCGCGCGCCAGCGCATCTATATTCGGGGTTGGAACCCTCCCCCCATAAGCAGACACATGACCATACCCCAGATCATCAGCCAGGATCAGGACAATATTGGGCCGCAGGTCGGAGACCACCTCGGCACCCGCCTCGTGAGCCAGCACACTGCTGCATCCCGACAAGGGAACGAACACAGAAAAACTTACTAACGTCGCAAATACAGCTTTCTTCATTCTTCATTTTCTCCCAGCATGTTGCGACAAGACCATTATAAGGTATTTATCGTACTTATCAGAGTTCGCGGAGACATCAAGGCATGAAGGGTCCTGGGCGCAGCTGGAATAAATCGGGCGCTGACATCTCGCGGCGAGGAGCGCTCTTTGGTGGAGCCGCATCTCTCGCCGTCATGGGTGTCGGTGGATGTAAATCAACCATTCCAGACATCCCGGTTTCACATGCGAAAGGTTCGGCAACAGTTTCGAGATTCGGGATCCTGGACGATTCGCAGGATGTAATGCTTGTTAAGCTCGCCCGGCCGGGAGACATCTCGATTGAGGTCAGCGAACTGGGGGCCACTGTTAAGGCAATCCGTTTGGGACCTACACAGCCATCAATGGTTCTGGGTTACGAGACCTTCGAGGAATATGCGACCGATCCCAGATACATGTGCTGCCTCATCGGGCGTGTTGCCAATCGTATCGCGAACGGCTCGTTCAGGCTTGACGGGAAGACTTACGAAGTAAGCAGGAACCGGGATGGAGATTGCCTGCACGGCGGATTTTCCGGCTTTAACAAAAAATTGTGGACAATCGAGGCTGTCAGCGAAGCACCCTATCCATCGGTGACCATGGGCTTTACCTCCCCGCACCTGGACGAAGGGTTTCCAGGTCAGCTAAGCTGTTCAGTACGTTTTTCTTTGCCTGAGCAAAATACAGTGAAAATTGAGATCCTCGCTGAAACTGATCGCCCGACGCCGGTGAACATGACCCACCATTTCTACTTCAATCTTGGTCCCGAACTGGAAGAAGATATTCTCCGCCATCAGCTGATGATCGCCGGATCGAGGTACACACCTATTACACCGGGAGCGATCCCGACCGGTGAAATAGCGCCCGTCGAAGCCACGCCGCTTGATCTGAGATCCGGGCGCCTGATCGCTGATATCATCCGGACCGACCACCCCCAGATTCAGGCAGGACACGGAATCAATCACAACTGGGAAATTGATAGCGATGTTCCCTTTGCGCTATTGTTGAAGTCAGAAAAGGCGGGAAGACGCCTTACCGTCAGGACGAACCAGCCAGGTCTTCAGATCAATAGCGGGCACCGCTTGAGCGGGCCCTTCAAGAAATACTCAGGCCTTGTCGTAGAGCCGCAAAATTTCCCAGACAGCGTCAACCAACCCATGTTTCCCAACTCGGTTCTGCGGCCAGGAGAGAACTATTACTCGACAT
>JBMTYG010000233.1:0-2822 GCA_049454295.1 Pseudomonadales bacterium | reverse complement strand
TTCTTGTCAGCAACCCGAAAGGGCATGCGGCAGACAGGATCGCGAGCATCGGCGAAGCGGCTGTTGCGACGAGCCTCATCGTTGCCGCCGAACTACGCTACGGGGCAGCGAGGAAAGCTTCACCCCGGCTTATAATCCAGCTTGCACAGGTCCTTGGAGCGTTGGAAGTGATTGTGCTCGAAGTGCCTGCTGACCGAGAGTGCGGCGAAGTCTGAGAGCGGCGGTGCAAAATTAGTCCACGGTAGCGGCGGGATTGTCCCGCTTCGGGCGGCGTAAAAGTCGGCCACCTATTTCTCTTCTGCGGCGAATGCAGGAGGGCTTGGGGATCTACACCGTGGAATTATATCTGAAGGTTCGACTTGCTTGTTCTGAAGGGATGAGCCGGCGTCAGGCCGCAAAGCATTTCAACATATCGCGCGACAGCGTTGCCAAGATGCTGTCCTATTCAACGCCACCCGGTTATCAGCGGCAATCACCGATCCGGCGACCGAAGCTGGATCCGTTCGTTTCGACCATCGAGCATTGGCTGGAGGAAGATCTGAAGGTGCCGCGCAAGCAGCGCCATACGGCCAAGCGGGTGTTCGACCGGCTTCGAGACGAGCGCGGGTTCACCGGCGGCTACACGATCATCAAGGACTACATGCGCGAGCGGGATCAGCGTCGCCAAGAGGTGTTCGTGCCATTGGCTCATCCGCCGGGCCATGGGCAGGCCGATTTTGGCGAGGCGATGGTGGTGATCGGTGGCATGGAGAGGAAGGCGCACTTCTTCGTGCTCGACCTGCCGCATAGTGACGGCTGCTATGTCCGAGCCTATCCGGCGGCTGTGGCCGAGGCCTGGGTTGACGGCCACATCCACGCATTCGCGTTCTTCGGGGCCGTGCCGCAGTCGATCGTTTATGACAACGATCGTTGCCTTGTCGCAAAAATCCTGCCCGATGGGACACGCAAGCGGGCAACACTGTTCAGCGGCTTCCTGTCCCATTACCTGATCCGGGATCGCTATGGCCGTCCGGGGAAAGGTAACGACAAAGGGAACGTCGAGGGTCTCGTTGGCTATGCGCGGCGTAACTTCATGGTGCCGATCCCGCAGTTTGCGACATGGGCCGCGTTCAACGCCTGGCTGGAGGAGCAATGCCGCAAGCGTCAGCGCGACAGACTGCGCGGCGAGAGCGAGACGATCGGAGAGCGGCTGCAACGTGATCTTGCTGCCATGCGTATGTTACCCGCCTCGGCTTTCGATGCCTGCGATCAGGCCAGCGCCAAGGTGACGGCCCAATCGCTCGTGCGCTACAAGACCAACGATTATTCCGTCCCGGTCGCCTATGGCCATCAGGATGTGTGGGTGCGCGGCTATGTCGACGAGGTGGTGATTGGTTGCCGCGGCGAGATCGTCGCCCGCCATCCGAGATGCTGGGAACGGGAAGACGTCGTCTTCGATCCCGTGCATTACCTGCCGCTGATCGAGCAGAAGATCAATGCGCTGGATCAGGCAGCACCTCTCCAGGGCTGGGACCTGCCGGAAGAGTTCGCCACGCTGCGCCGCCTGATGGAGGGCCGCATGGCAAAGCATGGCCAGCGTGAGTACGTACAGGTTCTGCGTCTGCTGGAAAGCTTCGAGCTCGCCGACCTCCATGCGGCGGTGAAGCAGGCCATCCAGCTCGGCGCGATCGGCTTCGATGCGGTCAAGCATCTGATCCTGTGCCGGGTGGAACGCCGGCCGCCGCGGCTGGACCTTTCCATCTACCCCTACCTGCCGCGGGCGACGGTCGAGACGACATCGGCAAAGGCCTACATGCGCCTCCTGTCGTCGGATGCGGGAGAAGCGGCATGAGCACTGAAGTGCCCGAGATCCTGCTCTCCCACTATCTCAAGACCCTGAAGCTTCCGACATTCCAGCGCGAGTATCAGAAGCTGGCACGGCTTTGTGCTACCGAAGGCATCGACCATGTGGGATACCTCACCCGTCTTGCCGAACGGGAGATGATCGAACGGGACCGCCGCAAGATCGAACGCCGTATCAAGGCGGCAAAATTCCCTGTCGTCAAAAGCCTGGACAGTTTTGACTTCGCCGCCATCCCGAAGCTCAACAAGATGCAGGTGCTGGAACTGGCGCGTTGCGAATGGATCGAGCGCCGCGAGAATGTCATTGCGCTTGGCCCCAGCGGCACGGGCAAGACCCATGTAGCGCTCGGTCTCGGCCTGGCCGCCTGCCAGAAGGGCATGTCCGTTGGGTTCACGACAGCCGCAGCACTCGTCAGTGAGATGATGGAGGCGCGCGACGAGCGGCGTCTGTTACGGCTACAGAAACAGATGGCCGCCTACCAGATTCTCATCATCGATGAGCTGGGCTTTGTGCCGCTCTCCAAGACCGGCGCAGAATTACTCTTCGAGCTGATATCGCAACGATACGAACGAGGCGCCACGCTGATCACCAGCAATCTTCCTTTCGACGAATGGACTGAAACCTTGGGATCGGAGCGTCTCACCGGCGCTCTGCTGGACCGTATCACCCACCACGTCAGTATCCTTGAGATGAATGGCGACAGCTATCGCCTCGCTCAAAGCCGTGCCCGAAAGGCCGGCTGAAAACCCTCAAAAAAACGCCGCCCGCGCATGAGACCCCCGCTCGGGCTACGCCCTCCCGGCGGTCTCATGCGCGCACCACAAGTGGCCGACTTTTACACCGCCGCGTGGCCGGATTTTACTCCGCCGTTGACATGGAGGGGCAACCGAACTGCTATCTATAAATCAGTTTACCGTCAGTTACTTAGCGTATTTGTCCTTCTTTATTTACGGTTACTCAATTGAGCCGTTCAATCATT
>JBMTYG010000232.1:0-2834 GCA_049454295.1 Pseudomonadales bacterium | reverse complement strand
CCACCCGATCAGAGAAGAGTTTCGCGCCCGCGCTGGCGATGATCGTTGCCGCGCCATTCTGTGCGCCGTTCAGAGGGTCCACCCCATCCCCGCCGATGACGAGCGTTCCCCCCGTGCGCAGCGTGCTGTTCGTCCCGGTAACGATGAGTGCCGCGGATTGCCCAAGCTGGGATCCGATGATCGCATCGCCAATTTGACCGCCCGGAATCGCGCCGCTGGCATCGAGTTCGGCGCCGTCAGTGATTTCGATCCGTTGTTGCCCTTCTACCAGCAGATTGACACGCGGTTGGGTTGATTCAGGTGGTTGCGTCGGCCCCGTCAGCGTCACGCGTGCCCCCTGGCCGCTAATCGAGACGCCGGGTGTCGTGATGTTGGTCTCCACCGTGCCGTCAGCCGTCAGCCCACTCGTCTCGGCGCCCGACAGCTCGACCAGCCCGTCTTGCGTCAGCCGCAGGCGACCGCTCGCCACTTGACCGCCGGTGCTGACGAGCAACTGATCTTCAACCAGTGCGGTTGCAGAGTCCGTCACAACGAGCCTGCCCACACCTTCGCCGCCAATCTGAAGTACGCCCGCGACGAACAGCTCGCTCGTGCCGTTCACTAAGATCGAGCCATCGCTGCTGAGCGCACTGCCGATCGAGAGGTCGCCCAGCGCCGTCAGCGTGCCGCCCTGCAGGTCGAAGGAGTCGATCTGACTTCCGCCCACATCGTAGATCTTGCTCGTTTGGAATGCGGCGTCAGCGAAGATTTGGAATTCCGCGACATTCTCGAGGTCCAGGTGCGCATCATCCAGCAGCCCGCCCGCATAGAGTTCGATGCGGTTCGATGACAGCGTGTTGGCGGCCGAGGCGGTCGGTGTCACGCTGGAGTTGACGACCAGCCCTTGGACGGTACCGCCAATGAAAGTCGTTCCCGACACGTTAATGCGACCATTCCCCTCGAGTTGAACAACGTTGGCGGGGTCTGGGAAGACCGTCAAATCACCCTCGATGTTTGCTGTCGCATTGGCAACTTCGAGTCGCCCGCGGCCGAGTTGGCCGATCGCGACTGCGGAGGCGCCGTCGGGGGAATCGGGTGCCGCAGCACCAATGTTCAGAAGACCGCCGTTTTCGATGCGCACGATGCCGGTCGGACCGCCTGAGCTTTCGGCGATTGGATTGTCCAAACCTACGAACAGAACGTTGTTGCTGCCCAGGAGTTCGAGTACTGAGCCGGCTCCGTTGACCCTGATCGTGCCGGTTGCGTTGCTACCCTCAGCAACCCAGACGCGGCTGCGTTGCCCGATCCCTTCCACGCGGACAACGGCTCCGTTGGTTACCGTGAGTTCTCCGTTGGCGCTGCCCGTGCCGGTATAGTCGCCGCCGGACGGCCCCGTGCCGATGATCATGCGCGCGGTACTGCCGTCGTGGGTGATCTTGAGCAGCGATCCCTCACCATCCACGAGGACCGAACCGCTCGCTAGGGGATTGCCGCTGTCGAAGACACCGGCAATCAAGCCGCCATTCAACGTGTTGTCGACCTCGGCCCCTGTTCCGTTCACTACAAACTGCGAGCCCGACGCGATGTTGAGCGTGCCGAAGCCTTCATGACCGACAAGCACCCGTCCGTCGGCGTCGAGCGCGTCAACGGTAAAGCTGCTGCCGTTACTCAGCGCCAGCACGCCGTTTGGCACCACCTGGCCATTCGCATCAAACGGCGGCGGGATGCTGCTGTCGTAGTCGAAACCAATACGAATGGGCGCTATCAGTGATCGATCCGTGGTGACTGTGGCGATGGCGCCGCTATCTAAAATCAGTACGCCGCTGGTTCCGTCAGTCTCGATACCGCCATTGCCGATCCGCAGCCCACCGGTGCCGATGTTCAGTGCGCCGCCGTTGGACACGTTAACCTGACCGCTGGCCCGCTCTGCCGCAGCAATATCGAGCGCTTGGGTGTTCCAGGTGGACCCCGTACCGTCTACCACCGCTCGGCCTGTGGTGCGATCCGTGCTCTCTGTCAGGGCAGCATTGTCGACCCCTGCAGACACTATTGCCCGTTCGGAAATCGCGCTGGCGCCGCCCCTGACTTCCAGCAGGGGTCCAGTCCCCTCGGGGATGAGAAGCGGATCAAAGCCGTCGTTGCCGATGATGAGCGCATCAGCCGTGCGCAGGGTTGACCCAACGCCCTCGACCAAGACGCGCGCGCTTGCACCGAGAACATCGCCGATGATGGTGTTGGCAGCGTTGCTTATCGGGCTTGGCGCATTCGCATTGAGCTGCGCGCCGTCGAGTATCGAAACCTGACCGTTGTTGCGGATGACCAGACGGGCAAGCGGTCCGCTGGTTGACTGGGTTTCGGGGTCGACTGCGAATCCGTCAGCGTTGAGGTTTACGGTCGTCCCGATTCCGGTGAGTACGAGGCTTGGCGATGTTGCAGACGTGAATTCGGAGGTTGAACCGAGCTCGACCACTCCCTTGCCGAAGATGCCGATGTCGCTTCCCATGAGCAGGCCGCCAGCGTTTATCGTGCCGCCCTGGCTCGCATTGACTGCGTTACTGAATGCGGCGCCGGTGCCGGTGACGTTCAACGTTCCGCCAGTGATGTCGATGAGCTCTGCGCCGAACACGGAGCTTCCGATGCCCTCGACGTTCAGAACACCGTCAGCGCCGACCTCGAGAATCGGACCGCTGGGGTCCGTGCTGGAGAAGGAGGGCGAGAGCGCCAGGAAGGCGTTGTTGCCAACGGTGACTTCGCCCTGTCCACCCAGGGTACCTATTTGCATCGATCCATAGACTGACAGCGCGCTGAAGGTCTCGAGCGTGCCGGCCATACTGATGCTGCCGCCCTTGCCGGGA
>JBMTYG010000231.1:0-2908 GCA_049454295.1 Pseudomonadales bacterium | reverse complement strand
GCGCCGAGCCCCGGCCGAACCAGGATCGGCGGCGCCGTCGTGAGGTCGATAATGGTTGTGGGCTCAAGACCGCAGGCTCCGCCGTCGATGATCACATCGACCTGGCGACCAAGTCGGTCGCGAATGAGTGCCGGGTCGCTCTCGGGGAGCCCCTCCCCCGGCAGTTGCAGGGTCGTCGTCATGATCGGTTCACCCAGCGTCGCGAGCAGCGCCTTCAGGATAGGGTGATCAGGAACGCGCAGCCCGATGGTTCGACGCTTGGGGTGCACGAGCCGACGCGGCGCCTCGCGCGTGGCGGGCAAAAGAAAGGTATACGGACCGGGCGTCAGCTGCTTCAACAGCCGGAAACTCGGGTTATCCACCCGCGCGTACAGGGCAATCTCGGACAGATCCCGGCAGGCAATCGTGAAATGATGACGATCATCCAGCTGGCGGATCTGGCGGATGCGGTCAAGCGCCGTCTTGTCGCCCATGTGACAGCCAATCGCATAGGTGGTGTCCGTCGGATAGACCGCTATTCCACCCGCTCGAATGATCTCGGACGCACGCTCAATGAGGCGCTGCTGCGGATGGGATGGATGAATGGCGAGAAGTTGACTCACCGCACGCCCCCGGTCGGGCGGGACGCTGCCGTTACAGGACTCTGATCTTTCACTATCATTTGTTTTTCACTCAGAGCGCGCCGCACGGCGTGCGCTCACCTCGAGGGTTCATCAAAACGCCATGAACGCCCTGCTGGACCTTTTGCCTATCGCGATCTTCGCGGCCGTGTTCTTTGCGAGCGACATCTACGTCGCCACCGCCGCATTAATGCTCGCGGTCACGGCGCAGGTCGCGATCGTCAAGCTGTTGCGGCGCCCGCTGTCGCGGGAACTGCTCTTGACGTTCTGGATGTCGATCATCTTCGGCTCGATGACCCTCATATTCCACAACGAAATCTTCATTCAGTGGAAACCCACGATCGTCAACGGTCTGCTCGGTCTGTCGCTCATCGGCAGCCAGTATGTGGGCAAACACAACTTGCTGCGACGCCTGCTGGGTGCGCAGCTCGAGCTGCCAGACCCCATCTGGACCAGACTCAATCTGGGGTGGGCGTTCGGATTCCTGTTCGCCGCCGTCCTCAACCTGGTCGTTGCCTACTCTTTTTCCATGTCCTTTTGGGTTACCTACAAGCTGGTGGGCGGCTTCGCACTCACCCTGACCTACGTGATCGCGACACTCGCCTACCTGTCGAGCAAGGGACTGCTCACGGCTGACAGCATCGTGGCGCAGCGGACAGAACGCTCGTGAACATCGCGCTCCCACCCTTGCGGGTACTCGCGTGGATAGCGCTATGGGTCACACCCGTGGTCGTTGTCGCGGCTGAAGCGCCCGGGGCCAACGGTTTCGAACCGGTTACGCCAGAGCCAGTGCCGCAAGTTGCCGAGCCCACAGTCTCCGCGCACAACGGCGTCTCAAACACCAACCCCATGGTCAATCCTGCGGCGATCGATCCTGTCGCCGTGGGCATCGACCCGATCAGGAACTCGCTGAGCCGGATTGAGCAAGACCTCAAGCAAGCGCGCGCTCAAGCACAAGAGATGGCTGAAACCAACCGACGCCTCTCGGAACTAAACGCCGAGCTGCGTCAGGAAATCGAATCATTGGCGGTCGAGTTGCAGTCGGTACGCGCGGTCGGCGAACTTCGCACGTGGCTGTACGGTGGCGGACTGGTGATTACGGGACTGCTGCTCGGCCGACTCTTTGCCACCCGCAGACGTAGCAGCGCCTGGAACTGACCATGACCGTCCTCAGTGTCAACGTGAACAAAATCGCGCTCTTGCGCAATTCGCGGCTCGGCAATACGCCGAGCGTGCTTGGCGCCGCGCGCATCGCGATCGCTGCGGGCGCACGTGGGATTACCGTACATCCTCGACCTGACCAGCGGCATATCCGTCCCAACGATGTCACCGAGCTCGCAGCCATGCTGCGGTCCGACTACCCCGGGATCGAGTTCAACATCGAAGGCAATCCGTTTGCGGGCGCGCGCGACAACGGCTACCCGGGCTTCGACACGATGATCGAACAAACGCGACCCGACCAGGTCACGCTGGTACCGGACTCGGATCAGCAGCTGACGTCGGATCATGGCTGGAATCTCGGCGGCGACCTAGCGCCGCTCGCAGAGCGCATTCGGCGATACCACCTGCTCGGCGCGCGCGTGAGTCTGTTCATGGATCCCGAGCCCGAGATGATCGATCGCGCGCCCTCCGTGAACGCCGATCGAATCGAGCTTTATACCGGTCCGTTTGCTGCCACGGTCAGCCGCTGGGGTCTCGATGATCCACGGTCGCTCGCGGTGCTCGACACTTACCGTGTCGCTGCTCGTCACGCGCGCACCCTGGGCCTTGGAGTCAACGCGGGTCACGATCTCGATCGGCTGAATCTGCAACTGTTCCAGCGGATTCCCGATATCGACGAGGTCTCAATCGGCCACGCGCTTGTCGCCGACGCGCTGGAACTGGGTCTCGATGCCACTGTCCGCGCCTACTGCGCGTTACTGACCCCCGCCTGAGCGGGGGCGCTTGACGCAGGAGTTTTCATGCTAAGCACTCGTTTTTGGACCACCATCGTCGCGCTCTGCCTGGCCTTCACCGGGGTCGCAGCGCAAGCCGCTGAGACCAACGCAGCCGATGCAGGTTCGCCGCTGGTGCGGTTCGAGACCGACGCTGGCGTGATAGACATCGAACTGATGCCCGAACGAGCGCCGCAGACAGTCGCAAACTTCCTGGATCTGGTCGACAGCGGCTTTTATGACGGACTGATCTTCCACCGCGTGGTCGCCAATTTTGTCGTCCAGACCGGTGGCTATGACCGCGACATGCAGCCGCGGGAGCCACCACGAACGGTGCCGAACGAAGCTCGAAAC
>JBMTYG010000230.1:0-2944 GCA_049454295.1 Pseudomonadales bacterium | reverse complement strand
CCGGCGCGCGAACGCCGGCTTGACGGGGGATCCACACGATGTCCGCAAGTCTCTCCGGGCTCCTCTCTGCTCTGTTGCAACAGGCGCGCACGGCGGTCGCCGCGGCGCCTGATGAGCGCGCGCTCGATGAGGTGCGTGTCCAATATCTGGGTAAGAAAGGCGAGCTAACGGCGTTGTTGAAAACGCTTGGCACGCTGTCTGCCGAGGAGCGCCCGGCCGCGGGCGCCGCCATCAACCTGGCTAAAGACGAGCTGGCCGATCTTTTGTCGGCGAGGCGCGACGTACTTGCGGCTGCGCAACTGGCGGCCGCGTTAGCCGCAGAGCGTGTTGATGTCACCTTGCCCGGTCGTCGGCAGAGCGGTGGCGGTCTGCACCCCGTGACACAGGCGCTCGAACGTATCGAGCGCATTTTTGCCGGCGCTGGCTATGCCGTAGTGAGCGGTCCCGAGGTCGAGGACGATTGGCACAATTTTGGCGCGCTGAATATTCCTGACCATCATCCCGCCCGTGCGATGCACGACACCTTCTATTTTCCAGACGGACGGCTGCTGCGCACCCACACATCGCCGACACAAGTCCATGTCATGGAGCGACAGGCTCCGCCGATCCGGGTGATTTGCCCCGGGCGTGTCTACCGCCGCGACAGTGATCTGACCCATAGCCCGATGTTTCAACAAGTCGAGGGGCTTGTGGTGGATCGGGACGTGAGCTTTGCCGACCTGAAAGGGACGATTGCCGAGTTTTTAAACCGCTTTTTCGAGAAGACGCTCGAAGTCCGCTTTCGGCCCTCCTATTTTCCCTTTACCGAGCCTTCGGCAGAGGTCGATGTGCAATGTGTCCATTGCCTTGGCAGCGGTTGCCGTGTCTGCGGTCAGACCGGTTGGCTCGAGGTGATGGGGTGCGGCATGGTGCATCCCAATGTGCTTGAGATGTCGGGCATCGATAGCGAAACCTTTAGCGGATTTGCCTTTGGTATGGGCGCGGACCGGCTCGCCATGCTGCTCTTCCAGGTCGACGATCTGCGACTGTTCTACGAAAACGATCTGCGCTTCCTGCGCCAGTTCAACTGAGGCAGTACCATGAAGTTCAGCGAAGCTTGGCTCCGCGAATGGGTCAATCCGTCGATCGATCGCGCGGCGCTGTCTGCCCAGCTCACCATGGCCGGGCTCGAGATTGAGGGCGAAACACCGGTAGCGGGGCAGTTCTCGGGGGTCGTGGTCGGCGAGGTTCGTGCGGTGGCGCGGCACCCCGACGCGGACAAGCTAGCAGTCTGCGAGGTGCACGACGGGGTTGCGACACATCAAGTCGTGTGCGGCGCGCCCAATGTTCGTCCTGGGCTCAAGACCGCATTCGCACGCGTTGGTGCGCAACTTCCGGGGGATTTCACGATCCGCAAGGCCAAGCTGCGCGGCATCGAAAGCCACGGCATGCTCTGCAGCGCCCGTGAGCTCACCATCGGTGCAGAGGATGACGGCATCATGGAACTGGCGTTGGAGCTGCCCGCCGGTGCGGATCTTCGCACCGCGCTCGCGCTTGACGACGTCGTTTTCGAGGTGAACCTCACGCCGAACCGGGGCGATTGCCTCTCGATTCGGGGTTTAGCCCGCGAAGTTGCGGTGCTTAACGGACTGAGCGTCTCGCCGCCGCCCGTCGCACCGGTGGCTGCCGGGATTGCCGACCGATTCTCGGTCGCGGTGCAGGATCGTGCAGGATGCCCGCGCTATCTCGGGCGTGTGCTGCGCGGGGTAGACCTGTCGCGCCCGTCGCCGCAATGGCTGTGCGACAAACTCGAACGTTCAGGCGTGCGCAGTATCGATGCGGTGGTGGATGTCACCAACTACGTCTTGCTAGAGCTCGGTCAGCCGATGCATGCGTTTGATCTTGCTCAGCTTGTGGGCGGCATCGAGGTGCGACGAGCGACTGCTGGGGAGGCACTCAGGCTCCTGGACGGTCGTGACGTAACGCTCGACGCGGCGACCTTGATCATTGCAGACCAGCGTGGCCCCGTGGCCATTGCTGGGGTCATGGGCGGCGACCGCAGTGGCGTGAGCGCGGCTACCCATGACATTTTTCTCGAGTGTGCATTCTTTGCGCCGCTGGCACTGGCGGGTACGGCGCGCCGCTATGGCCTGCATACGGAAGCTTCGCACCGCTACGAACGCGGCGTCGACTTCGAACTCCAGCAGGTGGCGATGGAACGCGCCACCGCACTGCTGATGCAAATCGTTGGGGGAACGCCGGGCCCCGTGGTCGAGACGGTTGACTCAGATGCCCTCCCAACGCGTCAGCCCGTGCGCCTGCGGCAGCGGCGCCTGAATGCGCTGGTTGGCGCCGCGATTCCGACAGACGAGGTGGATGCAGCGTTCCGGCGTCTCGATTTTGGGCTGATCGAACGTGAGACCTCTGAAGCAGACGGTATCGTCTGGACGATTCGCCCGCCGAGCCATCGTTTCGATATCGAGCGCGAGGCGGACCTGGTCGAAGAAGTCTGCCGCATCTACGGATACAACCGCATTCCCGCGCGGCGACCCGTGGCCGGACTGCCGCTCGCCGTGGTGCCCATTCGGCAGAGCGCCGAGCACGACCTGCGTCGGTTTCTGGCCGGGCTCGGAATGCAGGAAGCCGTGACCTTCAGTTTCATCGATCCTGCGCTGCAGAGCTTGCTTGATCCCGGTGTCGAAGCGCTCGCGCTGGCAAATCCCATGTCCTCGGAGCAATCGGTGATGCGCACGCGGCTCTTGCCTGGGCTCGTGGATGCGTTGCGTCACAATGTGAGCCGGCAGCAAAGCCGTGTGCGGTTATTCGAATGTGGTCTCGTTTTTGTCCCAGGGGAGACGCTGACCCAGGCGCCAACGGTGGCGGCGGTGCTATCCGGGTCGCGTGATCCGGAGAATTGGGCAAACACGCCAGGCGAGGTCGATTTTTTCGACGCGAAGGGGTTGGT
>JBMTYG010000229.1:0-2992 GCA_049454295.1 Pseudomonadales bacterium | reverse complement strand
TCGCCGGTGATGGCAAAAAGCCGCGAGTACGTGCGCGATGCCCTCATCATCAAGTATCGAAAGGAATCAAGCGAAAGAAAACGCAGTCACGCGCGCAAGTCGGCAAAGGCGCTTCGCGCTGACCGGATCTCTCCGTTAGCGAAAGACTTGGAGCGCTATCGGCTGCCGGCGGACATGACCGTCGAGCAGGCGATGAAGATCCTGGCAACCAATCCTGACATCGAGCTCGTTGAGCCGGACTGGATTATCCGCAAGGTCGAAACGTCCGACGACCCGTTTTACTTGAATAATGGTCTCTGGGGCATGTACGGCGATGCCAGCACGCCTGCCAATCGGTTCGGCTCAGGTGCAGCCGAAGCCTGGGCCGCGGGGGACGTGGGCTCTTCAGAAGTCCTAGTGGGCATCGTTGACGAAGGCATCGACCTGCGTCATCCGGATCTCGCTGCGAACATTTGGGTAAACCCGTTCGATCCTGTCGATGGCGTTGACAATGACGGCAACGGCTACATCGACGATGTCAATGGGTGGGACTTCGTCAACAATGACGCATCGGTCTACGACGGCGGTACGGGTGATGCCCATGGCACGCACGTGGCCGGTACGATCGGGGCACAGGGCGGTAACGGCATCGGTGTGGCCGGGGTTAACTGGTCGGTGAAGATGATCGCCGCCAAGTTTCTGGGAGCCAACGGCGGTACGACCAGTGGCGCCATTGCGGCGCTGCTCTACAATAACGATCTCAAACGGCGCCACGGACTCGACATTGTGGCGACCAATAATTCCTGGGGTGGGGGTGGCTTCAGTCAGCAGCTGCTGAATGCGATCAACGCGGGCGGCGATCTGGGGATTCTGTTTGTCGCGGCAGCCGGCAATGACGGCTTGGATAACGACGCGGTAGCGTCTTACCCGTCGAATTACCGCTGTACCACGGCGGCTCGCACATGGGACTGCGTGATTGCCGTCGCGGCGATCGCGTCGAATGGCGCGCGCGCCAGTTTTTCGAGCTTCGGCTTGACCACGGTCGACCTTGGCGCGCCGGGAGTCGGCATCCGGTCGACGGTGCCGAACAGTGGTTATGCTTCCTATAGCGGCACGTCCATGGCGTCCCCGCATGTGAGCGGAGCAGCGGCACTCTGCGCCTCGGTTGACCCACTGATGCGCGGTCGGCAGCTTCGCGAAGCGATTATCGCTGCAGTGCAGCCGACAACGTCTTTGTCCGGCAGGACAAGCACTGGAGGAAGGCTCGACATAGGGCTATTGATGTCGGATTGTCAGCCGCCCGCGCAGCCGCTCACCGGGGTGCCTGAGCAGCTCGCCGCGACCGCAAGCAGCCAGGGTGTCCTTTCTCTAGCGTGGGTCGACGGGGTGCAGAACGAGTCGGAGTTCGAGCTGCAGCGCGCAACCGGGGCATGCAGTGATGCGTCGGAATTCGCGACGATCGGTTTCCCGGCGGCAGGAACGACGAGCTTTGTCGACCCTGGGCTCCCCGATGGGGCGGCGTTTTGTTATCGCATACGCGCGCTCAGTCGATATCTGGTGGATGACGTTCCCATGGTTTCTGCCTGGTCGCCTTCGGTGGCTGCCACTACCCTCCCGGAGCCGCCCCCGTACCTGTGCTCCGCGCAAACCCATGAATGGGTCGATATGGCGGGAGGAACCGCGCTCACCCTCGGTGACGATGCGGCAGCGACGGTCTCCATGCCGTTCGCGGTTCCTTTTTACGGAACCAGCGTGAATGCAATCCAGATTTCGTCAAACGGTTTTGTCCGCCTGCTTCGAGGCGAGGCCACCGAATATGTAAATACCTCGCTGCCGGACGCGTCGGAGCCGAACGGGATCGTGGCGGTATTCTGGGATGACCTGGACCCCGCGGCGGGCGGGCTGATCAGCTATCGATCGGTCGGTACGACGCCCAACAGACGGTTCGCAATCGCCTGGGAGGACGTACCACACTTTAACGTGGCTGGCAGCGCGGTCAGCGTCCAGCTCGTTCTGGACGAAACCACCGGCAACATGATGCTGAACTATCGAGACGTTCAGGTAGGGTCGGCGCTGTATGACCGCGGGGCGTCAGCCACGATTGGCGTCGAGAATGGGCTGGGCAGCCGCGCGACCCAGATTGGATTCAACGCTCCTGTGCTCTCGGATCTGTCCAGCTATCGCTGTGGTATTGACCAGCTGCAAGCCCCGCCCACACCGACAGGGCTCGCCGCCTCGGTGTCGGGAACCAGCACGATTAATGTGCGCTGGACCGATGTGGCGGGCGAGTCGGGGTATGTCCTTGAGATTTCTTCGACCGCTGGCGTGAACGAGATAGCGCTGCCATCCGGCACCACGACGTATAGCGATACGGGGCTCGCGCCAGCCACCACGCGCACCTACCGGATCCGGGCGCTGAACGATGCGGGCTTATCGCCCTTCTCGGCAGGGGTGACAGCGACGACCGCGGCCCCTGTGCCTGACGTCCCCTCGAACGTGCTGGCGTCAGCGACCAACAGTACGACGATCACGGTGACCTGGACTGACGTGGCTGACGAGACGCGCTACAACGTAGAGCGCACGAGTCCAACCGGTGCAGTGACGATTGTGAACCTTGCGGCGAATGCGACCAGGTATCGTCACACGCGCCTCGTAGCTGGCGATGTCTGGCGCTATCGGGTCCGGGCGACCAATGGCACAGGCGCCTCAGCATGGTCGGCACAGGTGTCCGCAACCCCCGATGGCGCGCCAGTAGCGCCGAGCCTGGCGACGGTCACGCAAACCAGTCCGAGCACGGTCGATATCAGCTGGCGTGACAATTCGAGCAATGAGGTTACGTTTGAGATTGGGCGCTCGACGTTGAATCCGAACACGCTTCGGTGGGGTCGCGTGCAAATCGTTGCAAGCTCCGCTGCGCAAGATGGCCTGGGATCAACAGGGACTCTGAGCTATACGCCGGGGACAGCGGGTACCTATCGCTTTGCCGTGCGCGCGGTCAATGCGCGCGGCAACA
>JBMTYG010000228.1:0-3009 GCA_049454295.1 Pseudomonadales bacterium | reverse complement strand
GAGGTCGGGATGCGCGCGGAAACCCATGGCAAAGTCACCGCGTGTCCAGGCCGCGGCTCGAGCCACTGACCAGTCAACCCGGGGTGGCGCCGGGAACAGGGCAAGTAGTCGAGAGGACAGTTCACTCGCATCACGAACGAGATTGGTCAGCTGCTTCTTCATGCACAACCCATTTCAGGCAAAATCGATAGCGGCGGCTCACCGCGGCGGCATTGTACCCGCGGATGGTTGCGCTTCGGCGATCGCACGGGGGTCGATGCCACAGCGTGCGAAGAGCGCTTGCCAGGCGTCCGCATGGGCGATCACGGCAGCGCGGGTGCGGGCCCACTCACTTCGTGGATGGTCAGGGTCGATCACGTCGCGGAACCAGTCGCTAACCCGCGGCCGCGCCAGTTCCGCTTGATCGAGCGCAAGCGCAAGCAGTGCCTCGATCCACGCAGCGTCGACGGCATGCTCGCGCGCCAGCATGGGCTGCAGCCGGGCCACATAAAAGCGCGCAAAGACATTGGTCAAATAGCGCGCCCGCGGCGTCGGGCGACCGTTGCGACAAAGCCTCGTTACGTTATCGACCACAGCCTGACGGGCAGTATCCAGCACCGCGCGCTGCCGCGACCAGCGCGCCCGCGCCGATCCGATAACGCTCTCCCGCGCCAGCAGACCCAGATCGTTTTCGAACGCGTCCACATCGAATTCGTTGCGCAACAGGGCCGCATAGTGGGCTCGCAATCGTTCAACCTGGTAGGCAAACGCGGTTGCATCACCCGGCAGCGACGCACCGGCCGCAACCCGAAACTCGTCGCTCGACAGCGTGGCATTCCAGAACAGCGCCGGCAGCGCGGCTCGCTTTTCGTCGACGAGGTCTGCCAGCCAATCAGGCGGATCCTCACAGCGAGCGGCCACCCTTAGCCACTCAGCTTCATAGCCAAGCCGCTGACTCGCGCTTTGCATGCGCCCGAGGGGACTGTTTCGATAGCCCGCCAATCCCCCTAAGTCGCATTCGTGAAACGCGACGAACTGGATGGCATCGAGCTGGAGGGGCGCGACGGGCACTGTCAGGGCCCGACGCGGCGGCCACGGCGACCCGCGCTCGACGGCGGGGACCACCAGATCGGCGTCCAGCACGCCCCCAAGCCGCTCAATGTAGACGGTATCCGGCTCCTCGGGACTACGCGGCGCACAGGCGGGTTGCACTATGAGGAACAGAAGCGAGATGACGAGCGAGGTGCGCCAGGCGGCACAAGCCTCCGTTCGACGTGGACTACGTGAGCCGCACGCGAGCCATTCGTACCACCTCTGCATCGACCGACTCTTGCACATCCCGCTCGATACCCGCAAGAAGCTGCTCAACCACAACTGCGGCGGAGGCACCCGCAACGAATGTCCACTCGGCACGATCAAGCGCATCAGCCGCGCCACTCTCGAACACGGCAAGCTGCGGGTTACGCCCAAAGCGATCGCGAAGCCCCGCGAGTCGCTGGCGCTTTTCCTTCAGCGAGCGGCATCCGCCGAGGCGAAAGGTAATGGTCAGGCTGGCAATGCTCATTCGCCCTCGAGTTTGCCACGGGGTGCAGCGTTCTGCGAACATCCGACGGGGTCATTCCCCGCGGTCGTCAAAGGCACGCTGGGGTTACAGGGGGGATATCCGAATGAGCCAAGACAACGCCGCGCGACCCGCGCCTTCTGCCACCATCCTCATGCTGAGGGACGGCAGCGAGGGTCTCGAGGTATTTATGGTCGTCCGCCACCATCAAATCGATTTCGCTTCTGGGGCACTCGTCTTCCCGGGCGGCAAAGCGGACGCACAGGATTTCGATCCCGCGCTCGCGCCATACATTGACGGAGCAGCGGACGACGATGACATGCGCGCCATGCAGGTCTCGGCCATCCGCGAGGCATTCGAGGAATGTGGCATCCTGCTCGCACGGTCTGAAGGCTCGTCAACGCTGATCGATGGCTCGCGTCTCGCCGCGCTGGAGCGCTACCGCACGACGTTACACAGCGGCGAGGTCACACTGATCGACTTCGTTCGAAACGAGAAGCTCCGACTGGCCTGCGACCAGCTGATTCACTTCGCGCATTGGGTGACACCCGAGATGATGCCGAAACGCTTCGACACGCATTTTTTCCTTGCCGCGGCACCCGCAGATCACCTTGCCGTGCACGACGGTCACGAGTCAGTGGATTCAGTCTGGATCAAGCCCGGTGACGCGGTCGCAGAAGCCGCTGCCGGAACACGCACGATCATCTTCCCGACGTTGCGCAACGTGGAAAAGCTGGGCACGTTCGCCAGCGTCTCGGCAGCTATCGAGGCTACGCGCGACGCGCGCATCGTGCGCGTGCTGCCTTGGACCGAGCGCCGAGAGAACGGCACTTTCCTCTGCATCCCCAGCGAAGCCGGTTATGCCATCAGCGAAGAGCGCATGCCCGAGCGCGCAGGCTAAGAGCTTAGTCGTAGGGGCTGCGATCACCGAGAGAATCAAGCAGCGAGGCCACCGTCACCAAGGCGGCTTCGTAATAGCGACCCGCATGCCGGAGCACGCGGGCGTCTGCCACCTGTCCCGACATCTCGGCGTCGGCAAGGCGTTTAAGCTGCGCGATCACCTGGTCGCGCAGACGACGAGCGTGGTAGATCTCAAGCAGATCGACCATGCCCTGGACGCGTTCCTTCATGAGTAGGTGTTCCCCGAACAATCGCCGCAGCGAACGCTTATCGGCACAGTCATGGAAAATTAGTACGGTTTGACAGATTTTGCCGACCGCAGGCGGCTGCCCACAGGGGCTCCTGCGACCGTCTTGCGGAGGCGTTCTCAAAGCCGTAACGTCCGGACACGATCAACCGGAGAAGTCTCGTGTCCGAACCAGACCGTCAGGATGTCCTCTACGACGTCGCAGACCATGTCGCGACTATCACCATCAACCGCCCGGAGGTACAGAACACGATTTCCGGTCCGATGCTCGACGCGCTCACAGAGCGCCTGCTCGAGGCAGACCGGGATGTCGACGTGCGCG
>JBMTYG010000227.1:0-3066 GCA_049454295.1 Pseudomonadales bacterium | reverse complement strand
ACTGAAGCGGCACCGCCCAACGTTCTTCGTGGCTGCCGGGTGGCGGCGGCCAGAAGCAACACTGCGTCCATACGTAGCTCATAAATTCCATGATCGTCTGTTTAACGCCATCACTCGTGCGCCACCAGGGCAGATAAACCCCGTCCGGCCCGGGTTCGACAACGGCAATAATGCCCACCGGCACATCCGCTCCAAAAGCGAGCTCATACAGTGTGCGGGTACGACGAGCGTGTGCCCCGCCAGACAGCACGTCCAATGCAATCACCGGCACGCCCGCCGCCGCCAAACCATCTCGAACCCAGACCGCGCTGGCGTAGGTGCGATCCTGCGCCGTCGCGGGCGCTGGCAGCACATGCAGCGTCACACTCCGTGGTAACCCGCGGGCAGCCAGGTAGTCGCCCGCCCGCGCCGCATAGTTGGACCACGGCCCAGGCCATTGCGTGATGGGACCCCCTGAGGTCACGACGTGTCGATACCCTCCTGCACGCACTCGCGCAAGCGCGACCTCAAGCGCGCTTTCCCCCACCCAACCCTCGACCACTAGAATTTGTGCACCAGGCGCGGTCGCAGTAACACCGAGAAAGTTGCCGAGCCCTCGAACGGCCACAATGCCGACCAGGACCGATAAAGCGAGCAGCACAACCCAGCCCCAGACCGTGGGCAACCAAACGCGGCGCGGGCGGAAGAGCGCTGGCGAGCGGAGTTTCATACTCATGCGGTTACTCGCAGGCGAGTCAATCGGTCAAACATCAGCGGCAGCCAACACATCAGTAGGCAAGCAAGATTAGCCTGATGCGGCGCCTGCTCAGATGCGCAGCGCCCCCCGTCAGGGTGTGGTCCGCGAGCTTTACTGACCGTCCGTGGCGTGCAGTCCACGCGTGTTATCACCCGCCGGCTCGCCCGAGGCGGGATCCCAGCCGAAGGCGAGGCTGCGCCACATGTCCCGGTAGTCATAGCTCGTCTGCAGCGCGAGGTTGAGCCGGTTGTACGAGGCGAAATCACTGACCACGTGCACCAGCTGCACAATGCCCTTGTCACCAAGTCCGAGAGCGCGCAACGCATCGATGTCGGCATCGCTGATGACGCGCGCATCGGCGTTTACCTTGAGCGCGAACGACAGGATCGTCCGCAGACGCTCTTCGTTGATGGCATCGAGGCCGTTTTCGGCGACTTCACGCACGTAGTCCTCGGCGCTGCCCATACCGAACTGCAGGATCGTGCAGAACGCCGCGGTGCAGTAAGGACAGCCATTGGCTCGGGAGACCAGGATGCCGATGTGCTGTATTTCTGCCAGGCTGAGCTCGCCGGTCTCCCACAACACGCGCGTGGATCCTAGCTTCGCCTTGAAGTACTCGGGGAAGTTCAGCTCGACCTTGAAGTGATTGGGGACCGCGCCCTCTTTCTCAGTGACCCAGGCGCAGATCGCGCTGATCTCGGGGTCAGCCATATCCTGGGGTTCGATTAGCTTCACTCGGGTCATGATCTCAATTCCTGGTCGCGTGACGACGCGGGATGCGTCGGCCTTTCTATCCTTCCATGAGCTGCGGAATCTGAGGAGGGTCTGGCAGGTGCGCCGAAGGTGACCCTCATCGGGGTACTGATGATACCTGTGCTCGGCAACGAACGAGTCTGTTTGGTTTGAGTCGAGACGGACAAGCGAATGTAACCACGGGACCGCGAGCCGAATTGATCAGACGTTGGGAGCCTTGCAACGCATGGCTTAGAACACTGGCGCTGGCAGCGCGCGCGGTAGCCTCTCTATCCTCGGGCGAACAGCCGTGCTTCACGCTGCAACTGCTGCGGCGTGACACCCGCTCGGCCACGTTGGCTTGCTGGCCATTTCAAGGCGACCGTATCGCGGGCTTTGCCGTTTCATTTCGACAAGGGAATCAATCCTGCGGATGGTCTGCCGGGTGACCTTCGCAGGGATTTTTGCGACCGGCTCGTGCGCGTCTGATGTCCTTGCGCGTGCGGGGGAGCAGTTCGTAGCCGACACCAGCGAACTCGCTCACCACACCGGTCACGCAAAGGTCTGCGCCTTCGACTAGCAGGGTGTTGCGGATTCTTTCCACAGGTATGTCAGCGTCTGCGTCGATAAAGACCTGAGCCACACCGGCGCCATCATCGAGAAACAGCTTAAAACCATAAATACTGTCATCTTCGAGATCTGCCACAGCGGTCCCACGCACCGTGATCACCTCGCCCTCGAGGGCTGAAAACGGCATCAAACAGTCACACCAGTTTTCTACTACCTCGGGATTGCCGAAAATAGGCGGTTGTTTCGCGAGTTGCCCAATCTGCCGAGGCGCGAATATCACCGGGCCCTTGTAAGGGGCTTTGGTGACGACCGTATTATCAAGCACTAATGTGCCGTATAGGCACGATGTGGTACCCGACACGCGGAGCCATTCGCCATATTTCAAATGCAGGTTTTCGTCAGTCATAACGAAAATCCCGCCCGTACCGTCAGTGAGAGAGAATCCATAGTTGCCGTAGGAGCTGGCGAACAGGCCTGAAGCTGCCTGTACCCGCCCGCCCACGGTGAAGCTTTGCGGATCGGTCACCACGCACTGAGGCTGCTCACAGTCCGCTTGATCGTCCGGACAGAAAATTTCCTTCTGCGCCTTTGCGATCACTTCTGCGATTGCCACCGGCACCACGTTGCTAGTCGATAAGTCACTGGCCAGTGCGCAAGTCGGCACCATGAGCAGGAATGCTAACAGCGTTGCGCCAGCGCGCGTTGCGGATAAAGCAGCACTTACCTGGGTTGCGAAGTTCTTCAATAGAAGCATGAACTTTTCCCCCTGATCCGGTCCTTACTTGTTTTCAAACTCAGGATTCGCTCTGCGGTCGCTCGGTCAACGCAGATTCAGCCGCTGTCCCGGCAACCCGCCAGTGCTCTCCCACAGAATCACGTAGCGACTGCAACGATCCGCCAACCGCGCGGCGGCGAGATCGATCAGCCCCTCTCCAATAAACAATATTGTCATGCAATTTTCATACCAAAAAATAAAAGTTAGTTAAAACAATTCGTTGACTGGCTCGCCGTTTTGATGGGTGTAAATA
>JBMTYG010000226.1:0-3079 GCA_049454295.1 Pseudomonadales bacterium | reverse complement strand
CACGGTGCAACCTGGCCAGAACTTCGGCGAGGTAGAGAGTTCCAAGAGTGTGAGTGAGATCTACGCTCCGATTCGTGGTGTCGTCTCCACGGTCAATGAAGCACTCGCGTCGCAGCCAGGGCTCATCAACGATGACCCCTACGGTGATGGCTGGATTTGCGAAGTGAGCGGTGTCGACAGCAGTGCTATCGATCAGTTACTCGATGCCGAGAGCTATCGCGACTTGGTCGGTGACTGACAGCCAAAGTGGCTGCGACAGCCAGATCTTTTGACTTCGGGCAAGCATGAACCAGCGCTCGCAGGTCGCGCAAATTCATAGTCCATCGATTGTTCACACTTATTCGGGTAAGTACTTCTCCGACCAGAATTCAGATGCCGCACCTGAACTGATCATCGCGCTAATTGCTCCCTCAGAAAATCCCAGCCTGCCCAGCACCTCGCGTGTGTGCCTGCCGTATTTCGGCATCGGGCCAGGGATCGTGATGCGCCCGCGCTCCGGCCGCACCGCGTGAGGCGCAACGAGATCGACCCAGCGGCCCATGGGATGCCGGTCGTGGCGGATCACGCGGAATGTCGCGATTTTCAGGTCGATGACTTCTTCGCTCTCCCGTTGAATTGCAGCATCTCGGGTGGCATGCAGAGAGCCGAGACGGACAACCGTTGAAGAACTGCCCACGATCGCCTTTGACCAGTGAGCAAAGGGTCGGGTGACAAAACGTTCGGCCAAAGTTGAGAGAAGTTCTGCATCGGGCAAATCGGCGATGTCTGCGAGATCCGCAACGGCGCGCAAAGCTGCACGCCGTTCTTCGCAAGCCGCAAGGAACATCCAGCCATCGGACGTCTCATAGCACTGATAAAACGGTCCCCATCCCCGCACCCCACGACCCGTGGGCTCGTCAAATGGCGCGCGCCCTTCAAAGTCATACATGAATTGCGCCTGGATCAGGTTCCCTGCGGCGGCAAGTGCGGCGCGGGCTATACCACCTTTACCAGTGCGATTCCGACGCTCCAATGCGGCCGCGAGAGAGATACAAGCACAAAAACCAGTCAGCACATCGATGGTGCCAAAATGCGCGTGCTCCTCCGGCGTTTCCATGCCACCGCCAAACCGCACCATCACGCCGGTTGCTGCTTGCGCCAGATCGTCATATCCCAAATGGTCCGACTTCGGGCCTCGCAGCGGCCCGCCAAAGGCATCGAGCTGAACGAAGATTAGCCGGGGATTCAACTGCTCCAGGCGCTCCGGGGAAAGGCCCAACTTGTCACGCTGTTCGTCCGTGCCATTAAAGGTGATCACTTCTACTTCAGAAATGAGTCTGGTCAACGCCTCCTGACCTTCAGGGGTCTTTAGGTTTAGAAGAACGCTCTTCTTGCCTCGTTGGGCGTGCAGACCGAAGACCACGGCGTTCCATGGATCGACCGAGGGCGCCACAGGCTGGACCAGCGTCACGTCCGCTCCGAAGCGCGCAAGTGTGGAGCCGATTGTCGGACCGGCGATGACATTGGTGAGATCCAGCACCCTGAGCCCGTCAAGCCATCCTGCTGTGCCACTGACATTTGGCGCGGATCGGGCTGGTTCGGACAGGATCGCGTCAAGTTGTGCGCGCGCGTCGTCGAGTGTCGGGCCGGGCCGTTTGATTACCGCTTCTGCGTCATCGGCAATCCAGGCGACATTACCCATCTGACGCATCTTCCCGTGACGGGGATCGTCCACTTCCAGCACGAGGCCCGAGGCCAGCGCATGCAAATCGGCAAGCCATTCTTTCGTGAAGCGCTGCGCGGTCCCGGGCGCCTTGGCGGCGCCGAAAATCGCCTCCCATTCATTCGAAGGACGGGTCAAAAAGGCCGCTTTCATCGCCGATGAAATTCGCGCGCGGTCCTTTACGCCAACCGGGTAGTTTCGGGCACTCCATTCAGCAGGCCAATCCTTGCGGTCGAAATATGCCGAAAAGTCCGGCAGTTCGTCGGCCAGATCGTCCAGTCCAAGTGTCCGCAATACCCGCTGCGGGTGACCTGCGATGGAACAGGCAACGACATAGAAGCCACGGCCATCGGCGCATGTGTAGGTGCGGTAGAAGGGATCTAGGAATTCCGACAGTGCCTCGAAAGGCAGGTTCATCGACAGCCCTTCAGCGCTGCGTCTGTCAAGCTCGACCTCGCGCGGGGATTTGTAGCGTTCGGGATAATTCTGGATTTGTTGGCAGTTATAGATCAACCCCTCCAAAAGTGCCGAAGCCAGCGGAACTTCGATGTGATCGCCGCCGTTGCGGTCGCGCGCCACAAGTGCGAAAAGCACGGACATGGCCCCGAATGCGGCACCATAGGCCGAGGCCAACGCCAGAGGCGTAAAGCTCGGATTTATGCCCATAAGTCGGCGGTTGAGACCCATGTCGGTGAACTGCCCGGTCCGCGCAGCAATCACCGCCTCCCATGCGGGCAGCCCGGCAAACTCGGGATCGGTCGACGCGAAACCGGGCATCGCCAGGCTGACGATGCTGGGATTGACTGCGCGCAAATCGTCTGGTCCAAGGCCCAGCCGTTTCATTACGCCGGGGCGGAAATTCTCGATTACCACGTCGGCGCGGGCTGTGAGTTTCAAAGCGACAGCCCTGTCACTTGCACTTTTCAGGTCAAGTACAAGGGAGGATTTACCGCGCGACAGCATGTCGCTCACCGGCGACTTGAAACGCGGACCGCCGGGCGGATCGACGCGGATCACCTCCGCACCCATGTCCGCGAGCATCATGCCGACTAACGGGCCTGCCAGATACTGCCCGAAATCAAGCACCCGTATGTTGGAGAGGGGGCGTTCGGTCATGACAGGTCCGATCCTTGCACTGTTGTCAGCGCTGGGTGACACAATTTCATTTTGGGATTGTTTGTAGACATTATTTGATTGGACATACTCAATCACATAGAACGACGAACACACATCAGCTCTGTGAGCTAGGACAGGTCTGAGCACGTCGACTGACAAGGGATCGGATACAACCCGGATACCCAGTCCTCAGAGACCTGTGAATTATTGGAGGCGACGCCGGGAATCGAACCCGGATACAGGGCTTTGCAGGCCCTTGCC
>JBMTYG010000225.1:0-3080 GCA_049454295.1 Pseudomonadales bacterium | reverse complement strand
CCAACAGAGGTCCACCCGCGACCGCGACCAAAACGACCGCCCCAAGACACGCGCCGATGAGTAGGCAAGTCTCGGCTCGGGACACTTGTTCGGCCTTCGAATCGTTGACTCTTCGAATCGATTCCTCTGAAACGGCGTACTGCATCGTCGCCTTCGCCGTCCACTCGCGTGCACGAGCGCGGAGACATGGAAGATCGTCAGCAGGGTCACCGCTCATGACGATCGCATCCTCAAGAAACTCGCGTGCCGGACGCGGTACTTCATGATCTCGAATACGCAGTCCGCAGAGCGCGAAAACGATGCCAAGCGCCAGCGCGATGATCGCCAACACGACAATGAGCGCGAGGAGCGGGATGCGAGCTAACTCCCCGATTCGATGGTTTCCTGCCAATGCCGCAATGCCGCCGATGAAGATGCCCGAGATTCCCGCAAGCCCCCGAAGCTTGGTCTCAAGGTCCCTCCAGTCCTGACAAGAACTTTCGTAGCCATACCTGGCATACTCCAAAGCACGGCGCGACAGTGACTTGCGGATGTCGTCCGCCGTCTCTTGGCTGCCGGTCGTCTCTTGCTTGCACTGCGCGTCTGTGGTCATGGTCGAGGTCCTTCGGGCTGTTCATCACTGACACCGTCCGAGATCGCAAGACGTGACAGGCAAACTCATGGCTTTCGCAGATTTGCCGGGACGAGGGCCCTGCTGACGGCTGGCTTCAATCCATCTGGCCCGCATCCGGGGCCGAGACCGCATGCCGGGGGTCACGAGCGAAGCGAACCCTCTCGCTGTCACAGGGCCGGGCATCGTGGCGCGAGCGCGATTTTTAACGAGTAGCCGGAATTCCGGTCACAACGTCCGATCGCGAACGGTGACGCCTACGAGTCCCCGCATCGTGCCGGGGATCCCTCGCCTCAGAAGGAACCCGAAAACATGTACATCGCTCGAAGCGGAAATCCGCGCCTGTCTTCACTGCTTGCGAATGCCGGTCGATCGGCAACAATTCTTGCGCTCCTCGTCTGCGCTCCTGCGACCGCCCAAGTCGAGGCGACCATCGCGGCTGGCACCGAAGAGACGCTCGCCGGCATCAAGACATACGAGGTAGCCACCGAAGCGGACGCCGGAACGCAAGCTGACCTCTGGTACTGCCAAGTGGTGGGGAAGCCGTCCGTAGCCGGCTCGATCAGCATCACGGAGTCGGGGGGCAACATCTCCGCCGTTGCGAGACACGCCAAGAGCGGCGCCGAGATCACGGTGATACTCCTGCAGGATCGATCCTGCTTCGTCACCCGCGGCGGGGTCCAGATCGCGGCCGTCATACCCTCCCCGCCGGGCTCAGGGCTTCCTCCGACGACGATCGGCACGCAGGCGCTCAGCGCCGACCCGGCCTGGCAGGTCTTCCGTACCGCCATGACGGACAGCAACCTGAAGGCATCGATGGAAGCCGGGGGAACCGCCCCGACGACAGAATGCATGGGAAACTGCGCCCAGCAGTGGCCGACTCCGCCCGGCTGCGACCCCGCCGCTCCGACCGTCTACTGCTGCCAAGTGAAGGCAGAACGCGACTACTGTGAGTCACTCTGCCGATGTGAGGGATCTGTGCTGCCGAGTGCCTGTCGCGCGGTGGCGGCGGCTGAGTACATGGCAGACTGGCTTGATTGCTCGATTGGGTCGCTAGAGAACTTCTGATGACCACCTCGCCGTCACGACCGCCTGACCCTCCGGGAATCCGCAACGAAGTGCCCGCAGGGGCGTGCAAAAGCTGCGGAACGGAGATGCCGGCCGATAGATCGAGCCCGCTATGCGCGAGCTGCTGCCGGGAGTTCAACGTGCGGGGCGCTGCGGTAGCTAAGGCAACCGCTCCCGTGCTTCGTCGCGCCTTGCGTTTCCACTGGTTCGCGATCTCGATTGCACTGGCATTTCTTCTGCTTCTCGTGGCGATCGGGGCCACGGCCGCAAGCCAACGGAGTGTGTTTCCAGCGGCGCTCAGTCCGACCTTCAGGGCAATCCATTTCGTGCTTCTTGTTGCCTCGCTCTGGACCTGCGTGGAACTTGACGCAGCGGCCCGGCAGTTCCCCGCCCTCCCGTGGATGCCGCGGTCTCGCGCCGACGCCATCGCAAAGCGACTGGAAGGGGTGTCGCCTGGCGCAGCCCTTTCGATGCTGGCGGTGCTTCTTCCGTGGTCAATCGGTATCCATGACAGGTCACCCGCATTACTCGTCGTGTACCTGACACTGTCATGCGCCACCATCGCAACCGCAGCCGCACTCTGGTCCCGAACGCGGTCGTACGAGCGAATGCGCGTGACCTGCCAAGCCAATCTGATGCAGCAGAGTGACGTATGGCGCAGCATTGACGTCCATCGACGGGGAATCATCGCGGCCGCAGTCTGGTTCACGGCATCCGTGCTGATCGCGTTGCTTCCCGTCATGGGCTTAGGTCGTCCGTACTCTGACAGCGGGATCCCCTGGTACGAACTTGCTGCGTGGCGCGCTGTCAGGATCTCGCTACTCGTTGCCGCCTTGCTCTGGTTCATGGCCTTCATCGACGCGACCAGGAGCCTCCGAAGGTGGATTCCCCGTGGGGCGTGACTCGCCCATCGGCCAGCAGCCGCCTGCATCATGGCGCCCTTCGCGATTTGCGCCGCCTGTCGCGGCACGATCCAGCGACGGATTTGATCAGGAGCTCGCCGAGCGCGTGGCCGAGGACGCGGAACGCTGCCTCCGCGAGCACCTTCTCATCCCAACGATCCGCCGGTACTCGCCCGCGGTCGATCCGGAACGAAACCGCTTTGCCGCGCAGGAAGTGGCGCACCAGGTGCTGACGGCGAGTGGTCCGCACCGCCAGGCGGTCAAGGAGTGGCTGGCCGATCGTCATCCCACGTGGCTGGTGACCCTTAGCCGGGCACTCAATGCACTTGAGCTCATCGATGACGTGCCCCGCGACGACACTGCGCCTGCAGCGGTCGGTCCGGAACTTGCCGATGGCAAACCACGCTTCCTCGTAGGCGACAGGATCGCGAGGGGATCAGGCGGAACCGTCCACCGCTGCATCGACCGGTTGCATTCCGATGGAAGCACGCTTCCGATCG
>JBMTYG010000224.1:0-3096 GCA_049454295.1 Pseudomonadales bacterium | reverse complement strand
CATTCGTCCCTGACGCAATCGGACGCAGCGACCGTCCTTGAGGTCGATGGCAGGAATCAGCAGCATGTTCAGAGTGAGCCCTTGGTCGATGGAATCTGTCCGCTCATGCGGGGGTCCGGTGCCACGGCCATGCGCAGCGCGCGACCAAACGCCTTGAAAATAGTCTCTGCCTGGTGGTGCGCGTTGATGCCGCGCAGGTTGTCGAGGTGCACGGTGATGTGTGCATGGTTCACCAGCCCCTGAAAGAATTCGCGCAGCAGGTCGATGTCGAAGTCACCTACCCGGGCGCGCGTGTACGGTATCTCGTAGGTGAGACCTGGACGTCCGGAGAGATCGATTACGGCGCGCGACAGTGCTTCATCGAGTGGTACATACGCGTGTCCGTAACGCGTTAGTCCACGCTTGTCGCCAAGTGTCGCAGCCAGCGCCTGGCCCAGCACGATACCGATGTCCTCGACGGTGTGGTGAGCGTCGACCGCCAGGTCGCCGTTTGCCTCGAGCTCGATATCGAACAATCCGTGCCGCGCAATCTGGGTGAGCATGTGGTCGAAGAACGGTAGCCCGGAGCGAAGCTGGGCGCGCCCGGTGCCATCCAGATCGAGCCTCAGGCGAATCTGGGTTTCCTCGGTATTGCGCTCGATCGACGCTGTGCGTTCCTGGCTCATCGGCTATCCCTGCAAAATGCAGGCGGCAGTATACGGTTGGTGCTGGCGTGGCGCACGGCGGTTGAGGGTGCGCCGCTCAGCGCCGCCCCATCAGGCTGCCGTAGGGCAAAAAGCGATTATCGGAATGTGATCGCAGCCAGGCAGTGAGATCAGCAGGGTAGCTGCCACGCGAACGCAGCTCGCGGGCGAGCGCGATGACGGGCGAGCTGTCGCCGCTCTTCCATTCTGGAAATGTCATTTCGCCCTGTGCAAAAAGGCGTATCAGGGCGACAAGCGAGGCATCTGGCAATGCGACGGCGGCACTGGCCCAGTCGACGGGGCTGTCAGGCCCGGCATCCTTCGCCCACGGCGCGCACTGTGCCGCGGTGGCTGCGTCGAGGTTGAGCGAACCGGGAGCCTCCCCTGCGGCAAGCGCTAGTGTGACAAGACGCGCGACGGCATCAGCGTCGAGCGTCGGGGTGGGGGCGGTAGGCTCCCAGGTGCCAATGGACATCTCATTACCTCTCGGGTCGCAACTGGTTACATTCCACGAACACCGCCGCGCGCGGAACATGCTGAAATGATCAGCAAGTCAGTCTTTATCCGGGCTTGCGATGGCTTCAGACCGAATTTTTCTCGACGACGATGCGCGATGGTATTTCAAGGTGCGTGGCAATCAAGTCCGCGGCCCCTTTGCCAGCGAGGCGGAGGCAGAGCACGCCCTTGAAGAGTATGTCGCCGCTTGTCAGGCTCGGCTTGAGCCACGGCTTCTGAATTTCGACCTCTCTGGGCTCAGGCTCATCCGGCGCAATAACGGCAGTCCTCTGCACTCTCGTTGAGCGCAATCTCTCGGGCGACACTGCGCGCCCCCTGTTCCCTGCGGTAGCCTGTCGCGCGTTGCAGCAAGCGGTTGCTATGCCCATGGACGGTTTCGCACGATCTCTTCTCGCTTGGTTCGATGTCCACGGGCGCAAGGACCTGCCGTGGCAGAAGGATCGCACGCCCTATCGCGTCTGGATCTCGGAGACCATGCTGCAGCAGACGCAGGTGGCCACCGTGATTCCGTACTTCGACCGCTTCATGTTCAGTTTTCCGACTGTGGAATCGCTGGCTGCGGCGCCCCTGGACGATGTGCTGCACCATTGGACAGGGCTCGGTTACTACGCCCGGGCGCGGAATCTTCATCGCGCCGCGGGCATCGTCGTGCGTGATCACCAAGGCGACATCCCGCTCGACACCGCGGCGCTCGAGGCGCTGCCCGGCATCGGTCGTTCCACAGCGGCAGCCATTGTGGCGCTGTCGACCAATACCAAAGCCACTATCCTCGATGGCAATGTGAAGCGCGTTCTTGCGCGTCTGCACGCGGTCGAGGGCTACCCGGGTGAAACGCGGGTGGCAGCGAGGCTCTGGGCGCTCGCTGAAGGGCATACGCCGCTCGAGCGGGTTGCGGACTATACGCAGGCGATCATGGATCTTGGTGCGATGCTCTGCACGCGATCAAAACCTGATTGTGAACGCTGCCCCGTTGCTGCTAACTGCCTGGGCCGCGCCACCGGCAACCCGCGCGCGTTTCCATCGCCTAAACCGCGTCGTGCGCTGCCGGTGCGGGCCGTCCGCTGGTTCATCTTTATTCATGCCGATCGGTATCTCCTGGTGCAGCGCCCTATGGAAGGCTTATGGGGCGGGCTTTGGTCGCCTATTGAGTGCCCGGCGGACACTCCGGTCGAGCAGGCGGCTTTGCTCGGCGGAATCGCCCCAACGGCGCTGCTCGCATCCGAGTTCGAGCCAGCCTTCCGCCATTCGTTTACACACTTCCATTTGGACATCGAGCCGGTGGCGGTGAGAATCGCTCGAGCGCCTGCTGTCCTCGATCGGGCCGGTCTCGACTGGTTCGCGCCTGAGGACCGATCATCCATAGGGCTGCCTGCGCCAGCTGTCCGGGTGCTGGCGAAACTGGACGCCCATCGCGTCCGCTAAAACGATTGTCGGGAGCCTTTAGAATCATGCGAATCGTGCGTTGCCGCAAGTATGGCGAGGACCTGGAAGGGCTTGCCTCACCCCCGATGCCGGGTCCTGTCGGTCAGGCGGTATTTGACTCCGTTTCGCGCAGGGCGTGGCAGGAATGGCAGCACCTGCAAACGATGCTCATCAACGAAAAGCATCTGAACGTGCGCGATCCCGAGACTCGTCTCTATCTGGCGACGCAGCGCGAGCGGTTTTTTGATAACGAAACCTATGACCGACCGGGCGGCTATGTGCCTCCGGAAATTGCGTGATCGAGGGGTCGCAGTTTGGGTGCGGCAATCCAGTTCACCACTGGGTCGAGTTGACGCTCCCTCCAGCACTCGATTTAATAGCGCGCCTTCCTTCGGCCAGGTAGCTCAGTCGGTAGAGCAGCGGACTGAAAATCCGCGTGTCGGCAGTTCGATTCTGCCCCTGGCCACCAATTCAT
>JBMTYG010000223.1:0-3106 GCA_049454295.1 Pseudomonadales bacterium | reverse complement strand
AAGCGCTTCACCGGAACAACCCCGGCGAGGCTGTTCCAGATCTCGACCAGCCGTGTGCCGGGCCAGTCGGCGGCAAGCGTGGCGAACTCGTCGGCGCTCGTGAATACCTGCGTGCCGGCGGTATTGGCCGGGATTTCGTCCCAGGCGGTGATGTTGTTGTCGGAATCGATCGTGAAGATGGTCATCGTGGTTCTCCGTTGCAATGGGGTGGGTTAGTATTCCAGCCCTTTGGCGTCAACCGCGCTGCGGTCGCCAAGGAAGGCCAGGACGAAGGCCAGTTGTTCGTTGACGTGGGCCAGGCTGCCGGCGTGAGACCAGTCGGCGGGCTCGGCGTTCTGCTCGTTCTGGTGGATCACCAGGCGGTCGGCGATGCGCTGCAGCAGGTCCTGCGCTTCGGCTTGTCGTTGCGTGTAGGCGGCCGCGGCGTTGTGTGTCGAGTGGTGGTTGGTGTTGCTCATCGTGATCACATGAATTGCTCTGTTCGGCGAAGATTGCAAGTCGCAAAGCCGGGGACTGACGGCAACCCGGAGACGCGTCTGGTGGGTAGCCAAGCGGCAAGGCGTTCGTGTGTGAAGTGGCAGCGGATGCCGACCGGCAGGAGAGCCGGTGGGAACGTTGCTGTTGAATTTTACTTGTAGTAGCATCTAATGAGACACGTATATGTCGAGCCCCGTTGGGCTAATACAACGCAAGCGAAGCGAAATGCTGAGCATACCCGAGTCGATGGGTTTCTGCGTCTACACTCTGCAGAGCGACCCGCTCGCCTCGTCCAAGCGAAGCCATCCCGAATAGGGCGATCCCAGCTCATCCGAGGTGCGCCCGCCATCTGCCCTCCCCCCTGTAGGGGGGTATGTCTATTCCTTAGAACACTTTACGGAGCACCGCGTGTCCGGTGTACGCAATTCAGCGCAAGTTTTGATAGGGGGGTATCTCTTTGCTGACCAACATCGAACAATGGCCGGTTTCCCGGCCGCTTCCATATGCCCGAAATGCGCGCAAAATCCCCGCAAAAGCGGTGGAGAAGGTGGCTTCTTCCATCGCCGAGTTCGGGTGGCGGCAGCCGATCGTGGTTGATAAAGAAGGGGTCATTATCGTCGGTCACACCCGGCTTTTGGCCGCCAAAAAGCTCGGTTTTGAGACCGTTCCGGTGCATATTGCGGCCGATCTCACCGAGGGGCAGGTGAAAGCGTACCGGCTGATGGACAACCGCAGCCACGAGGAGGCCTCCTGGGACTTCGACCTGATCGCGGCCGAACTCTGCGACCTGCAGGCGTTCGCCGTGGACCTGAGCCTGACCGGTTTCGACGCAGCCGAACTGAAGGACCTGATGGAACAGGAGCCGACGGCGGGTTTGACCGACGAGGATGCCGCGCCGGAGGTGACGGAGGACCCGACCACCGTGCGCGGCGATATCTGGCTGCTGGGTGAGCACCGGCTGCTGTGCGGGGACGCGGTTGTCGCCGCCGACATCGAGAAGCTGATGGCAGGCGAACAGGCCGACCTCGTCTTCACCGATCCTCCTTACAACGTGGCGTACGAGGGGGGCACGGAGCAGAAGCTGACAATCATGAACGACGCGATGACGGACGACCAGTTCCGCCAGTTCCTGAAGGACACCTTCGGCTCCTACCGCATCGCGACGAAGCCCGGCGCCTCGCTCTACGTCTGCCACCCGTCGCTCTACCAGCGGGAGTTCCAGGAGGCGATCGAACATGCTGGGTTCAACGTCCGTTGCCAGATCATCTGGGCGAAGAATACGTTCGCCTGGGGCTTCGGCCGCTACAAGTTCCAGCACGAGCCGATCTTCTACTGCCACGTGAAGGGCGAGTCGGATGCCTGGTACGGCGACAAGTCCCAATCCACGCTGTGGCAGGAGAAGAAGCCGGCGGCGAACCGGTTGCACCCGACGATGAAGCCGGTGGAACTGATCGAGCGTGCGCTGGTGAACAGTTCGAAGAAGGGTGACATCGTGCTCGACCTGTTCGGCGGCTCGGGCTCAACGATGATCGCGGCGGAGCGGATGGGCCGGAAGGCGCGGCTGCTGGAACTCGACCCGCGGTATTGCGACGTGATTGTGAAGCGATACCAGGACTTCAGCGGCAAACCCGTCTTTCATGCGGAAACCGGGAAGCCGTTTCAGGGGAAATGACCATGGGACTCCGTGGCCCCATCCCGATGCCGACCTCCGTGCGCAAGCTGCGCGGGAACAAGAGCCGGCGGCCGACAAACCCGAACGAGCCGCAGCCGAGACGGAAAGCGCCAGTGTGTCCACCACATCTCGATGCCGAGGCGAAGAAGGAGTGGAAGCGGCTATGCAGGCTGCTGCTGAAAATGGACGTGCTCACCGAAGCGGATGGAATGGCGCTGGCCTGCCTCTGTCAGACCTGGAGCACGCTGCGGAAGGCGCAGGCAAAGCTGAACGAGACGGGGATGCTGTTCAAGACACCCAGCGGCTACGTGCAGCAGAACCCGCTGGTGGGGATCGTGGCCGCCTGCATGGACACGGTGACAAAACTCGGGCAGGAGTTTGGGCTCACACCGGCGGCGCGGGGCCGGCTGCAGGTGGCCGAAGCTGGAGCGGCAAAGGCGCCGTCGGTCTGGGCCGAATTCGTCGAAAAGTATGGATAGGGGCCTGGAGCGAAAGTCTCCGGTGTGCCCGGATCATCTCGACGCTGAGGCGAAGCGGGAGTGGAAGCGGCTCGTGAAGCTGTTGCTGCGGACCCGCGTACTCACCGAGGCCGACGGCCACGCGCTGGCGAACCTGTGCCAGGCGTGGAGTACGCTGGTCAAGGCACAGACGAAGCTGAATGAATCCGGCCTTCTGCTGAAGACGCCGTCCGGGTATGTTCAGCAGAGCCCACTGCTCGGGATTGTGAACAACTGCACGGAGAAGGTGGTGAAGCTCTCGCGGGAGTTTGGCCTAACACCGTCGTCCCGGAGCCGGCTGGAGGTGCCGCCGGAGCCGAAGTCAAAGACCGGACGGTTCTCGGCGTTGAAGCGGGACCGGTAGGATTGGTCGAAAGCACACCGAAGGCGGCGGTGGGCAAGGCGTCCGATCAATCGACCACGCGGAGTCGATTCCTCGCGTCACGACCACTGGCAGGAG
>JBMTYG010000222.1:0-3137 GCA_049454295.1 Pseudomonadales bacterium | reverse complement strand
TCTAGAGGCCTAGGACACTGCCCTTTCACGGCGGCAACAGGGGTTCGAATCCCCTAGGGGACGCCATATTCGATAAGCCCGCGCTCCGCGGGCTTTTTTCTGTGTGTGCTTCGACTGGGCGCACGCCATGACGGGAGCACACGACACGGTGCTGGCAGAGGCGACCTCGGGGCGCATCATTTCCCGCGCTGATTTTGACGCGCGGGTGCCATCCCTGCGTGTCGCGATGCTCAATGCGCAATTCGACCTGCGCACGAGCGCAGAATCGGTCATCGTGCTGGTGGCCGGCGATGATCGGCTGGGGGTGGTCGAGGTCGTGCAGCGTATGCACGAGTGGCTCGATGCCCGTCATCTGGACACCCATATCTTCGATGAGCCGACACCAGAAGAGCGGGAGCGACCGGCCCAGTGGCGCTACTGGCAGGCGCTGCCCGCGCGTGGTCGCATGGCGGTCTATGTCGGCGCGTGGCCATTGGATGCCGTGGGGGCGCTTGTTTCAGGGCGGGTCGATGCCGTCGGCTACGAGGCCGCGTTGGTCGATGTGCTTGAGTTCGAGCGTTCGCTCGCGAGCGAAGGCGTCCGTGTCATCAAGTTCTGGGTCCACACGCCGCCCGCCGAGCGCGCACGACGGCTTGAGCAGGCGCGGCGCGATCCGCGTTACGACTGGCGGGTTGAGCCAGCCGATTGGGATCTGCACGAAATACATGCGCGCGCGGAGCCCGATGTCGAGCGTCTGCTGGTACGCACCAGCACGGATTGGTCGCCCTGGCACGTTCTCGACGGCAGGGACGATCGCACGCGCGATCTGGCGCTTGCAGAGCATCTGGTGGCAGACCTGGAAGCGCAAGCCTCTATGCCACCGGCGCGCCCATTGCTCGCATTGCCTCCAGGTGCTGCCCGGCTTCCGTCGATCGATCTCACGCGGATGCTCAAATCGAATAACTACGATCGTCGACTCGACGACCTCCAGGGGCAGCTTGCGGAGCTCTCGCGACGTGCCCGACGTTTGCGGCAGTCTACGGTGCTCGTGTTTGAGGGTTGGGATGCGGCAGGTAAAGGCGGTTCCATTCGTCGTATCACGCAAGCGCTCTCTGTGCGGGATTATCGCGTCGTGCCGGTGAGCGCACCCGATGAAGCCGAACGCGCGCACCCTTGGCTCTGGCGCTTCTGGTGCGCGCTGCCTCGCGCCGGCACGCTGCTGATTCTCGATCGCAGCTGGTACGGGCGCGTGCTGGTCGAGCGCGTCGAAGGCTATATCGATACGCCAGTGTGGCAACGTGCCTATGGCGAGATCCGGGCGTTCGAGTCTGCGCTCATCGAGCGGGGCTACGTGCTGCTCAAATTCTGGCTGCACATCGATCGTTCGGAACAGCTCGCGCGGTTTAAAGCGCGTGAAAACACGCCGTACAAGAAATACAAGATCGGTGCCGAGGATTATCGTAACCGTGCACGGTGGGACGATTATGAGGTGGCGGCGGAGGAGATGTTTGCGCGCACGTCCACCGCCGCCGCGCCGTGGCATCTGGTTGGGATGAACGATAAACGTGCCGGTCGCATCGAGATCCTGGAAACCCTGTGCGCCGCGCTCTCGCAGCGTCTGGACGATGTCGCGCCCAGTGCCTAAGGTGGTTCCAGAGAGAGGGCAGCGTCATGGACGGTAATCGCGGTCACATCATTGCCACGCAGGGTCTCCCGCGTAGCGCAGATTCCTCGGAGCGCTGAGGCACGGTGCGCCCGCTAAAGCTGTATCTGGTCGGCACTGGCACCTGGTTCCTGGCGTTTGGACTGCAGGGCGTCATGTTCTCGTGGCTGGTGACACTCGTACTGCGCGAATCTCCGGAGCGAGTAGGGTTGGCGCAGATGGCGTTGCTCCTGCCAGGGACTCTGCTGATACTGGTCGGCGGCAGCCTCGCTGATCGGCTGGGTGGGCGGCGAGTGGTGCTCGCGGCTCAGTCCCTTGCGTCGCTCGCGCCGCTGATTTTGGTCGCGGTCATCGGATTCGAGGCCCTCACCTTCACCACAATGCTTTGTTATGCGGTGTTGATGGGTACCGCCCAGGCGTTTGTCACGCCTGCGCGGGACGGTTTGCTGAATCAGGTCGCCGAGGGCCGCGTGCAGCGTGCCGTTATGCTGACTAGCGTGATCCAGTTTGGGCTGCAGATCGCGGGTTTTGCGCTTGCCGCGCTGCTCGACACGGTAGGTGCCATTCCGATTCTCGCGGCTCAGGTTCTGGTGCTTGCATCGGGCGTGTTCGTGTTCTCCCGGATTCATCCAGGCGTCGAAAGACGCCACGCGGGACCTTCAGCGCCGCTGCTGCAGTCCGTGCTCGAAGGCGGGCGGACGGTGCTGGCATCGCCTTCGATGCGCATGATTGTCGTGCAGAACGTCGCCATGGCGCTGTTCTTCATGGGCTCCTTCATTGTCACCATGCCCCTGCTTGTGCGCGAGGTGTTCTCGGGTACGGCGGGTGATCTGGCCTTCGTGAACACCTGCAACAGCCTCGGTCTTGTGTCGAGTATTCTGTTTCTGCTGCGGTTTGGCGACGTGCAGCGGCAGGGGCGGGCGCTGGTGCTCGCGCAGGTCCTGGGCGCGCTGGTGCTGGTACTGGCGGCGTTCGCGCCTGCGCTACCGCTGTTTGCATTGGGTGTCTTCTTCTGGGGAGTCTGCGGTGGGGTCGCAATGACCATGGCGCGTACCATCATGCAGGTGCAGGCGCCGGAGTCGCAGCGCGCGCGCATCATGGCTTTCTACGCGTTTTCCTTTCAGGGTGCGGGGCCCCTTGGCGCGCTGCTGAACGGCCTTCTGGTCGACGGCCTCGGAGCGCCGGTCGCGCTGGTCACCTGCGGTGTTCTGATGACACTCGTCATGTGTGTGGTCGGTGCGCGATCTTCGCTGTGGCGCCTGGTGCCGCAGCACCCGCCGCGCGAGCCGGGCGCATCGGCCCGCGCGAGTGAGAGTCCATGAACGCGTCAGCCGCGCGCGTGGCCGTTGATATCGGGGGCACATTCACGGACGTGGTGTTGTTGCAGGGCGCGCGGCAGTTCAGCGCAAAGGTCCTCACCACCTATGCCGATCCCGCGGACGCCGTGATGGAGGGGCTCGAGCGGGTGACGTCGGCCGCCGCAATAGCGCCCGGG
>JBMTYG010000221.1:0-3107 GCA_049454295.1 Pseudomonadales bacterium | reverse complement strand
GCGCGCCTGCCCTGACGCAACGACGCACGGAGCGCCAACTTATCAATCGACAGCGCCGAAAGCTTCCGACAGCGCTTGTTCAATCTGATCCGCAGTCGCACCTTGCTCCTTATAGGCTCGTGCGGCTAACAGCTCCGCACGCTTGCGACGACGTTCGTTGTGATACGCCAACCCGGTTCCTGCCGGAATAAGTCGACCCACCACGACGTTTTCCTTGAGACCGCGCAGGAAATCGCGCTTGCCAGTGACCGCTGCTTCCGTGAGAACCCGGGTGGTCTCCTGGAACGACGCCGCAGAGACAAAGGACTCGGTCGCAAGGGAAGCCTTGGTGATACCTAGCAGCTGACGCTCAAACGAGGCGGGTTGTTTGCCCTCCAGCCGAAGCGCGTCATTAGCCTCGAGAACGGCTACGTACTCGGTCTGCTCGCCACGGATAAACGCGGAGTCGCCCGGATCGGTGATCTCCACCTTTCTCAGCATCTGCCGGACGATCACCTCGATATGCTTGTCGTTGATCGTCACACCCTGGAGGCGATAGACCTCCTGGATTTCGTTGGTGATGTACTCAGCAAGCTCGGCAACACTCTTGAGCCGCAGGATGTCATGGGGATTCGGCGGGCCATCGGACACGACCTCACCCTTTTCCACCTGCTCACCTTCGAACACGCTGATCGCGCGCCACTTCGGAATGAGCGACTCCATCGGATCGCTATCGGCGGGGGTAATCACCAAGCGCCGCTTGCCCTTGGTCTCCTTGCCAAAGCTGACCACACCGGAACATTCGGCGAGGATTGCCGGCTCCTTCGGCTTGCGTGCCTCGAACAAGTCAGCCACGCGCGGCAGACCCCCGGTGATATCCCGCGTCTTTGAGCCTTCCTGTGGAATACGGGCGATGATATCGCCAACGCCCACAGCCGAGTTGTCCTCTAGATTCAGCATCGCGTTAGCGGGCAAGTAGTAATTCGCCGGGAGATCACTGCCCGGCAGCGTCACGTTTTTGCCCGACGCGTCCAACAGCACGACCGCCGGACGCAAGTCCTTACCTGCGCTGGGGCGATCTTTTGGATCCATCACAACGATGTTGGTCAGTCCCGTTAACTCGTCTGTCTGACGATTGATGGAGAGACCTTCCTCCATGCCCTGCAGGCTGACGACACCCGCCACCTCCGTGACAATGGGATGCGTGTGCGGATCCCACTGGGCGATGACTTGTCCTGGCGCGACCTCGTCCTTCTCGCCGACCGTCAGCACCGCGCCGTACGGGAGCTTGTAACGCTCACGCTCACGTCCCTGGGCATCGGCAATCGCGATCTCTCCGGAACGGGAGACGGCGACCAGTTCGCCCGAAACTCGGGTAACCGTCTTCAAGTTATGCAGCCGCACGGTGCCGCCATGCTTCACCTGAATACTGTCGATAGCCGTCGCTCTGGAGGCTGCGCCACCGATGTGGAATGTGCGCAGGGTGAGCTGCGTGCCCGGTTCACCGATGGACTGGGCTGCGATAACACCGACCGCTTCGCCTTCGTTGACGAGGTGTCCGCGAGCCAGATCGCGACCGTAGCACTTGGAGCAGACCCCGTGCCGCGTTTCGCAGGTGATCGGGGAACGAACCACGATCTCGTCCACGCCCGCCAGATCAAGCTTCTCGATCCAACTCTCATCGAGCATGACGCCGGCTTCGAGGATGAGCGTCTTGCCATCTGCCTCATAGACATTGTGCGCGACGACGCGACCAAGCACCCGGTCACCGAGCGGCTCGACCACGTCACCCCCCTCGATGATTGCCGCAACCAGCAGACCTTCTTCGGTACCACAGTCAAATTCTGTGATCACGACATCCTGGGCGACGTCCACGAGACGACGGGTCAGATAGCCCGAGTTAGCCGTCTTGAGCGCCGTGTCCGCGAGACCTTTGCGAGCACCGTGGGTTGAGATGAAGTACTCGTTCACCGACAAACCTTCACGGAAGTTCGCGGTAATCGCGTTCTCGATGATGCTCCCATCGGGACGAGTCATCAGTCCGCGCATGCCCGCGAGCTGCCGAATCTGGGCCGGCGAACCGCGCGCGCCGGAGTCAGCGTAGATAAATACTGAATTAAAGGAGTCCTGAATCACCTCGCGACCCGCCTCATCGACGAGCGCATTTCCTGAGCGATCGCGGACCACTTCCTTCGAAATGCCCTCCATCATTGAGCGTGCCACGAGGTCATTAGCGCGCGACCAGATGTCTACAACCTTGTTGTACTTCTCACCCTGCGTCACGAGACCGGAGGCATACTGCGACTCGATTTCACTGACCTCCGCTTCCGCCTCGTCAATGATGCGCTTCTTGTCCTGCGGAATGACAAAGTCTTCCACGCCGATCGAGGCGCCAGAGGCGGTCGAGTGGGCAAAACCCGTGTACATCAGCTGGTCAGCGAAAATGACCGTTTCTTTGAGACCCACGTTGCGATAGCAGGCATTGATCAAACCAGAGATCGCCTTCTTGCCGAGCGCCTTATTAACGATTTCAAAAGGCAGCTGCTTAGGAACGATCTCATAGAACAGCGCCCGACCGACTGTGGTGTCGTATACCGTACGCACTGAATGTGACTGGCCATCATCGTCAAGGCGCTGCTCGACAATGCGCACCTTCACCCTGGCCTGCAGATCGACTTGACCACCGTTATAGGCACGATGGACTTCCTCAATATCCGCAAATAGGCGACCTTCGCCACGCGCATTTTGACGCTCACGCGTCATGTAATACACGCCGAGCACCACGTCCTGAGAAGGCACGATGATAGGCTCGCCGCTGGCGGGCGACAGGATGTTATTGGTCGACATCATGAGCGCGCGACTCTCGAGCTGAGCCTCGAGTGTGAGCGGCACGTGGACGGCCATCTGGTCACCGTCGAAGTCCGCGTTGTATGCCGTGCAGACCAGAGGATGCAGCTGAATCGCCTTACCTTCGATCAGGACTGGCTCAAAGGCCTGAATACCGAGGCGATGGAGCGTCGGCGCGCGGTTCAAGAGCACCGGATGCTCGCGAATCACTTCTGCAAGGATATCCCAGACCTCCGGGGTCTCGCGCTCGACCATCTTCTTCGCGGCTTTGATTGTGGTCG
>JBMTYG010000220.1:0-3170 GCA_049454295.1 Pseudomonadales bacterium | reverse complement strand
CGGCCGCGCGGGCGGGGGGCCTGCTCACGCGCGGGGCCTACCAGTTCGGCGCCCTGGCCCACGAGGATGGCGCGGTGGAAGCGCTGGCGGCGGCGCTCCCCCGCGCGCTGCAGGACGCCGCCCACCAGGTGGCCAGGGGCCCCGCGGGCGATGGGGCGTGACCGCTGCCGGGGCGCCCGCGCCCGCGGCGCACGGGCCTCGGGGATGACGAGGAGAGGGCCATGCTGAACGCCATGCCGAACGCCATGCCGAACGCCATGCCGAACGGCATGCCGGACACCATGCCGGACACCATGCCGGACACCACGCCGCTGCTGGACGTGCACGCCCACTTCCACACGCCGGCCTCCAATCGCGGGGACTGGCAGCGGTACAACGCGGCGCGGCTGGAGGCCGGCGAGCGGATGGGGGTGCGCTGCCACGTGGCCTCGGTGCTGGGCTCGTGGGGCGCCACCTCGCCCACGTACTTCACGGCGCCGCGCGACCAGGCGGCCGCCAACCGCGGGATGCTGGACTTCGCCGCGCGCGAGGGGCCGCGCGTGCGGGCCTACGTGGCGGTGAACCCCAACTTCACGGCGCACGCCCTCGCGGAGATCCGGCAGGGGATCGCGGAGGGGGCGGTGGGGATCAAGCTGGCGGCGGGGCGCAAGGCGGACGACGCGCTCCTGGACGACATCGCGGCGGCGGCGGCCGAGCACGACGTGCCGGTCCTGCAGCACATCTGGCAGCACCGGCAGCGCGACCGAGACCGCATCGTCCACACCAGCGCCTACCGGCGGCTAAGCGGCAAAATGCAAGTTTTCACCGGCGAGATGGGTGACTACCACCGTACCCGTCTCACGCATACCCAAGAGGTCGCCTCGATCGCCCGCACCATGGGACGAGCCCTGCGGCTGAATGAAGACTTCATCGAGGCCCTCGCCCTGCTTCACGATATCGGGCATCCACCGTTCGGACACGCTGGCGAAGCGGCGCTTCATGCTTGCCTCCAAGACGAACTCGGCTTTTCCCACAACCAGCACGCCTTGACGATTGTCGAGGAACTGGAGATCCGGTACCCGTTCTGCATCGGCTTGAATCTTTCGGCCGAGGTGCTCGCTGGACAACGCGCTCGCCAGCAAAAACAACGGCAACCCATCTCGCCGCTGCTCGAAGTCCAAGTTGTCGATCTGGCAGACAGCGTGACTTACGATGCTCACGACACCGATGATGCAGTCACCCTTGGGATCGTCACCCTCGATGAACTGGCAGAGGAAGTCGCCATCGTCAGAACGACGCTCCACAAGATTCGCCAACGCTATGGCGGCGCAAGCGAGAAACTGCTCCGCAAGATGCTCGTCCGCGAACTGATTGAGCTCCAGGTCAGCGATATCCTGCAAGGCTCGGGAAAACGTTTGGCCGACGCCTGTCCGCCCAGTCCCGAGTCAGCCGCCGCATCCGGCCTCCACATCAGGCCGAGTGCCGAGCTGGCGGAAAAAAAGCTCGAACTCGAACGCTTCCTTTACCAACGTGTCTATCGACACCCCCGCTTGATGGAGGTGCGCGAAGCTGCTCAGGCTCAATTGACACAGATGTTCCACGGCTTCCTCCAACACCTCGACTGGCTCCCGTCCAAGTTTCAGCGGCGCGTGACCCAAGCGGGCCCTCGACGCGCCGTGGCCGAATTCTTGGCCGGCATGACCGACCGCTACTGCAATCAGCAGTACGAAGAACGGTTTGCAACCCGAGCCTCATGACTCGCTCCGTTCGCCAGGCCTCCCGAATCATACTCCCGGTCTGGCTCGCTTGACTTTGCTCTCCGAGACCAGCTCAATGCACGCTTCACGGTGCCGCTGCGACTTGGTGCCCGTTGGACAGCAAGACGAGCGTTCGATAGGCGACGCTGGGCCGCAAGCGTGGCGACGATCGTGCTTTGGGAGGCTGCGGGCGAAAAAGGGGTTAGCCATGTTGTGGGGGCAGTCACTTCGTGACTTCGGTTACCAGCCTGTTTCAGCCTGCGGGCGATGAGCCGCGTTTGACGCGGCCGCTTGGCCAACGTGCCAACGCCGCGGAGGTGCGCGTCTGGTTTTGTAATGGACGGCCACGAACGCCCCGTCCCAGGAACGCCCCCAGAAACAACGCTGGTACGTTGCTGGCGGCCCAAAACCGGCGTGGAAGCACGAAAGCTCAGTCCAATTCACTCGCGAAATGTCACGCAAGTTGTCCTGCCCAAAGAAGTAACCCGACCGACCCGAGTGGCTTCTGAGGGAGGGGTCCTGACAAGCTGATCCGGTTCGCAAACCACCCTTGAAGGGCATTCACACAGCTCAAAGAACCCTATAAAGAGGCAGGTGCCCGGAGCTCCGCCAGTCAGACAAGACGTGGGCTAGTGGAAGCGGGGGGAGTTCGCTTACACTGAACCCATGGAACCTTATCTTTGTGGATGCTCGGGCTGCGTTTGGTCCATGAGCGTCCCTCTCTTTGCATCCCGCGGAATCGACTCCGATGGTCCTCTGGCTTATTCGCGCCTTCTACTTGCTGGCTTCGGTCGGCGTCGCCTTTTCTGTCATCAACCCGTCTGCGGGCGGGACCGATGGGAACATGCGTTATCCGTGGCTCGTTTTCTTAGGCTTGGTCACGCTGAATGTGTCATTATTGGCCATCGACATTTTCACTCCGCGTAAGCGTGTCGACGTCGTGAGCTGTCTCTATTTCGGCATCCTGATCGGGTTGTTCCTGACTTGGGTCGTGGGTTACACGATCGATCCGCTAATGACTCAGTTCGCGATCCTGCAGTATAAATCGTCGGTACAACTCGTTCTTGGGTTGATCTTCTGCTACTTCTGTATCAGCGTTTTGTTGCAGACGAGGGATGATTTTCGTTTCATCATTCCGTATGTGGAATTCTCAAAAGAAGTCAAAGGGGTCAAGCCATATCTGCTCGATACGAGCGTGGTGATTGATGGCCGGATTGCCGATCTGGTAGAAACGCATGTCTTCGATAACCAACTGGTGATGCCTCGTTTTGTTTTAGCAGAGCTGCAATCGATTGCCGACAGTGGTGACAAGCTGCGACGATCGCGAGGACGGCGTGGCTTAGATGTGCTGAACCGTCTTCGCAGCAACGAGCATGTCGAGCTGATGATTCATGATCGGGAAACGAGTGAAATGGCGGGTCAGCCGGTAGATAT
>JBMTYG010000219.1:0-3183 GCA_049454295.1 Pseudomonadales bacterium | reverse complement strand
CAGGGGTGCGCCACGGGCGAGCGGCCGGGGCGGGTGCTCACGCGGGGGCGGTTGGGGTGTGCCCGTGCCGGCTACGCGATCTCATGACACCCCCTGCCAATGACGGGCTTCGCCTTCCTGGTCCGTTCGCTTGGCGTTTGCTGGGTGGCACGCCAGATACGCGGAGTCTGGAGATGTCACGCGGGTAAGTGCCGCTCGTCGCCACCAAGAGCGCCTCTCTCTTCCGCCAAGACGATGCGAATTTCGTCCATCAGCATCAGGCACAGGGCCGACGGTTGGATGTCTTCACGCAGGACGAAGCCGATTTCGCGTTCACTTTGCGGTAACTCCACATCCAGAAGCGCTAACAAACCGTCGCGAAGTTCGTGCTGGAGATGCTGTGGCGAGACTGCCGACAGCATGTCACTTTGAGCCAGCAAGCCCCGCAAAAGGCCGAGGTCGGCGCACTGCACGGCGATTCGCGGGTCGTGCAGGCCAATGCGCTTGAACACGGAGTCCAGAAAGCGACGTGACGGAGCACTCGGGTCGCGTAGCACCCAAGGGAACGCTGCAAGTTCCCGTACATCAAGTCCCTGCCGACCCGCGAGAGGGTGCCCCGCGCGCGCCACAACCGCCATTCGCTCTCGTCCGAGTGCATGGATACGCAGTTCTTTGCGTCTGTACTCAGGAGTGATGCTGGTCAGGATGAAATCGATCTCTCCGGATTGCACAGCAGCGAAAAGTTCCTGGTACGGCGCGTCGATCACCGATATCTGAGCTTGGGGATGACGGGCCACCAGCCTACAGATGGCGCGAGGCAGCAAAGACCCCTTGGAAGAGGGCAATGCCGCTAGGGTGACGCGTCCAGCCAGTTCCCCGCGCAATTGCGACAGGTCGACCTTCAGCCGCTCGATCTCGCTCAGCACTCGGCGCAGCCTGAAGATGAAGTGCTCGCCAAACTCGGTCGTGACCATGGCGCGAGCCGTGCGTCTGAACAGAGGTGACCCCAGAACCTGTTCAATGTGGCCGAGGGCCGCGCTGACTGCCGGCTGCGATATGCCCAGGGTTTCCCCCGCAGACCCTACGCGTCCGAGCTCACGCAGGCGGACGATGGCGGTGAGTTGGCGTATCGAGACCATCATCGAAAGCAGCGGAGCCGAGGCATGGGCACCTGCTTCGATACACAACTTGCGTGCGGCATCAAACTCCGCAGCCACGAGCCGTGCCCGCTGATAGACAGTCTGTCCGTAGATCGATGGTGCCATGCCCCCAGAGCCTCGCTCGAACAAGGGCACCGACAGCGCCGATTCGATCTCCTTGACGGTACGAGCGACGGCGGAGGGTGCCCGAAGCAGACGTCTGGCCGCGCCCGCAACGCTGCCTTCCTCGTACACGGCGATGACAACGCGCAGATTGCGAGGCCCGACCTTCTCGTCCATGCCATAGATCTTATCGACTAGCCTGGATGAGAAGGAACACAAGCTATAAGAAAATTCGAACGCCAGACCGGTCTAAAGCAATGGCTGCTCGCGATCTCGATGGATACAGTCGGTGATCGTGTCGTCATGCCCGCAAGGCGTCATGGCGCACCCACTCTCGAAAGGAATCGCGATGACGTCGATGACATCCCGCCTGCGGGCTGCCGCGCTAGGTGTGCTGCTGGGTTCCGCCGCTCTGGCGGCTTTGCCGGCCTCGGCCCAAGTCAATATCCGTGTAGGTCATGGCTCTGCGGCTGAGGAAACGTTGTGGCTGATGAAGGCCGACCCGAAGGTCACTCCGAACCAAGGGAAAGTCTACAAGTTGGACTTCACTCTGTTCCGAGGAAGCGACAAGCGTTTCCAGGCCTTCGAGGCCGGTGAGCTTGACATCGCCACCGGTTCTGCGCACAGCGTCATGATGGCTGCCGCGGAAGGTGCAAGGTTCAAGGTCGTCGCAACGTTGTCCCGCGAAGGCGTAAGAGGTTTTGCCACAAAGTACATGGTCCGAGAGGACTCTTCGATCAAATCAATAGCCGACCTCAAAGGCAAGACCGTCGGGATCAACGGCGCTCGTTCCTCTGCGGAGCTCTGGGCCCGTCTTGCACTGGAAAAGAAAGGATTGGACACCAAGCGGGAGGTGAATTGGGTCACACTTCCATTCCCTGCTCAGGGCGAGGCAGTTCGCGCTGGCAAACTCGATATCGGGGCATTTCCGCAGCCCTTTGCTGCGTTTGAAGAGAATCGCGGTGGCTTAAGGACAATTTTCACTTCGCAGGATGGTATATCACGAGATGAAGACTTGATGGTCATCATGGCCAGCGAGAAATTCGCCGCGCAGCAACCGGCGGTGCTTCGAGCTTTCTTGTCAGATCTGGTGCAGGCGACACAACACTACGTCGACAAGCCAAAGGAGAGCAGGAGTGCACTTGTCGAATCGAAGATGGTACGTATACCGCTGGAAGTCTTTCTTGGCATGAAGGATTACGAGCGCCCTCGTGATGGTCGCGTCGATGTTGAGTCGATGAAGGCCATGGCGGCAGAGCTTGCCAAGTTTGGCTTCATCACCAAGCCACTCAATGTGACGTCCATCGTTGATAACTCCTACCTGCCGAAGTAGGCAAGGTATGACATTTCTGGATGCCCGAGGTGTTTCGAAACGATTCGAGCGTAACGGGCAGCGCGTTCTTGCGATCGATCGGTTCTCGATCGCCGTAGACACGGGCGAATTCGTCAGCATCGTAGGGCCTTCGGGCTGCGGGAAGAGCACCTTCCTGCACATGGTCGGAGGGTTCGAGCCTATTCTTGAGGGTTCGATACTGGTGGCTGGACGTCCCGTTACGGCGCCCGGTACCGATCGAGGCATGCTGTTCCAGGACTACGCGTTATTCCCGTGGCGAAACGTTGTCGGTAATGTCGCTTGGTCTCTTGAAGTCGTAGGTGTCGGCAAGGCCGAGCGGCTCAAGCGCGCTAAGCATTATCTGGATTTGGTGGGTTTGACTGCGTTCAGCGACGCTTACCCAAGCGAGCTTTCTGGCGGGATGCAGCAGCGTATCGCTCTCGCACGTGTACTCGCCTTCGATCCAGCCATGCTGTTGATGGACGAGCCCTTTGGGGCGCTGGACGCGCAGACGCGTGAACTCATGCAGGAGGAGTTGACAAGCATCTGGCAGCGTCACCAACGTACAGTTCTTTTCGTTACGCATGATATCGAGGAGGCGGTATATCT
>JBMTYG010000218.1:0-3221 GCA_049454295.1 Pseudomonadales bacterium | reverse complement strand
CCGGTACTGAATAAGTGGTCAACGCGACCCCGCGGGGTACCGCCCACATCGACCACGCTCAACCCCTCCAGATCGCGCCAGTAGAACTCGTCTTCCTCCGTGGCGGGCAATGCGGCGCGAGGCACCGCAATCAAACTGCCCGCCAAAGCCTGCGCCTGATCGCGACTCGCGATCTCACGCAGCTGAACGACAAACCCCGAACCGTGGGGACGCCCTGACGCACAGGTGAACGGACGCCACAGCGCGCCATCGCCCAGCAGCCAGGGTGCATAGAGGAGCAGATTGTCCGGCGGGTCGGTGAACGAAACCACACGCACCCACCCGAGAATGCCGAACGCGCCGGAGACGCGCCCTAGAACGACGGGGCCTTCGGTGGGTGCCGTGGACGAGCCGTCTGCGGGCACCACTTCCGACCGGATGGGCTCAGGCTGCCGCTGCGCCCGCCGCGCGACGAGCGCGCGACACCAGACTGCGCACTTTGTCCGTCGGCTGAGCCCCGACGGAGAGCCAGTACTGCACGCGATCCAGGTCGAGGCGCAGTTCTTCTTCGCCGCCACGCGCAACGGGATTGTAAAACCCGAGCCGCTCGACGAAGCGACCGTTCCGGCCCGCTGCACGATCTGCCACGTTGATGTGATAGAACGGATGCTTCTTCGAGCCGTGACGTGCCAAACGAATCGTGACCATTAACCTGCCCTGATGGGGAAAAGCCGCGTAGTGTAATGGAAGAGCGCCGCCTTGCAAGCACTGGACGCTCGGCCCAGGGCACCTCAAGGCAGTCATTTGCCCCGCACGCGTCAGCGCGGGAAACCGCCCCGAGCGCGTAGCGACTGCACGCCACGCATCATCTTTTGCAATCCGCCCTTGCTCGTCACTTTCTTCATAACCTTCTGCATCTGCTTGTGCTGCTTGAGAACACGATTGACGTCTGCGATGTCGGTACCGCTGCCACGCGCGATGCGCTGCTTGCGCGAACCATTGATGATGTCCGGGAAACGACGCTCCTTCGGTGTCATGGAATCGATCACCACCGCCATGCGTCGGAACATGCCGTCATTGATCTGGGATTGGGCGGCCTGCGGCAACGCGCCCATCCCCGGCAGCTTATCCAGCATGCTGGTCACACCGCCCATGTTGGCCATCTGCTCGAGCTGATCGCGAAAATCCTGCAGGTCAAAAGCCTTACCTTTCTGTAACTTACGCGCGAGTTTTTCGGCTTTGTCGCGATCGACCTTGCGCTCTGCTTCTTCGATCAGCGAAAGGACGTCACCCATCCCCAATATGCGCGACGCCATACGATCGGGGTAGAACGGCTCGAGGGCATCGGTTTTCTCGCCAACCCCGATGAATTTAATCGGCTTGCCGGTGATTGCTCGCACAGACAGCGCCGCGCCGCCCCGAGCATCGCCATCCGTCTTGGCGAGCACCACCCCCGTCAGCGGCAGCGCGTCGGAGAATGCTCGCGCGGTGTTGACCGCATCCTGACCCGTCATCGCATCGACGACGAAGAGGGTTTCGGTCGGATTGAGCGCGGCATGCAGCGCGCGGATTTCAGCCATCATGGCTTCGTCCACTGCCAGCCGACCCGCGGTATCCACAATCAGCACATCCGCAAACTGGGTCTCAGCCTCACGCAGCGCGCGCGCAGCGATAGCCAGCGGCGCTTCGCTCGGATCCGAGGCCACGAAGAGCGCGCCGACCTCGGCTGCCAACGTGCTGAGCTGTTCGATCGCTGCTGGGCGGTAGACGTCCGCGGACACCACTGCCACCTTTTTTCGCATGCGCTCCTTGAGCAGGCGCGCCAGCTTGGCAACGGTCGTCGTCTTGCCCGACCCCTGCAGGCCGGCCATCAACACCACCACCGGTGGGCGCGCCTTGAGATCCAGAGCGCTCTGCTCCGCACCCATGATGTCAACCAGCTGCTGGTGCACCAGCTTGACGAAGGCTTCTCCCGGGTTCAGGGCAGCACTGACCGCCTGTCCCAGCGCCTGACTCCGTACGCGTTCGATGAAATCACGCACAACGGGCAGAGCGACATCTGCCTCGAGTAATGCCATGCGCACATCGCGCAGCGCATCCGCGATGTTTTCTTCTGTGAGCCGAGCCTTGCCCGTCACATTGCGGAAGGTCTGGGAGAGCTTTTCCGAGAGACTTTCAAACATCGCGCATTACCCGCCGTGAACGGTCAGGAGTATACCGCTTCCGACCCAACGCCGGTTATGCCACACTTCCGAGCCATCTCTGACCATCCGCACCCACCATGACCATCCGCTCATGGCGCCGCCGCTGACCGCCCTCACCCTCGGGGCCTGTCTGGTGGCGCTGGCTGGCTATGCCCTCGCCCTCGCGTCGCTTGTGCGGGCCATCCGCAGCCGAGCATCGCCACCATCGCTGCTGATCAGTTTGCCCACCCTTACAGCGCTCCTGGCACACGCCATCGCGGCCGGCAGCGCCATCTGGCGAGGCGATGGCCACGTTTACCTCGGACTCGCAGAATCCGCCACACTGTTCACGCTCACGGTGACCGCATTCGTCTGCGCCGCGGCGATTAGGCGACCGGTGCTCACCCTGCACCTCTTCACCCTCCCCATGAGCATGGTCGCGCTCTCAGCGTTGGCGTTCTTCTCCGGAGAATCGACCCGCGTGGAAGCCCCAAGCCCCGCGCTGGTGAGTCACATTGTCCTATCCGCCTGCGCGTACAGCCTCCTGTGCATGGCAGCCAGTCAAGCGCTGATCGTTCTCTGGCAGGATCACACCTTGCGGGCAAAGCGTGAGCTCGACGTTCTCCGCGTGCTACCGCCCCTCGAGACTATGGAGACGGTACTCTTCTTCCAGCTCTGGGTGGGCTTTCTGATGCTGACGCTGGCGATCGCCAGCGGCTTCGCGTTTCTTGATGACCTGTTCGCGCAGCAGGTCGCACACCATACTGTCCTGTCGATCAGCTCTTGGATCGTCTACGCCGTGCTCCTGCTTGGACACTATCGTTTTGGATGGCGTGGCCACACAGTCACCTACGGCGCTCTTGGGGCATTTGCCCTGCTGCTGCTGGCTTATTTCGGTAGCAAATTCGTCCTTGAAATCGTGCTCGGTCGATGACCGGCATCAGTGAGTGGCCGATCGAAACGCTGACTGTCACCATCGTCGTGCTGTTGGTCATCGCCGCCTGGGTCGCAGGCGCCGCAACCGGCCGGTGGACCCGCCACCGGAGGCCTCCTGCCCGA
>JBMTYG010000217.1:0-3281 GCA_049454295.1 Pseudomonadales bacterium | reverse complement strand
GGCGCAACGGGGGCGACTGGCGCAACGGGGGCGACTGGCGCAACTGGTGCGACAGGGCTACAAACGCTGACCGTGCAAAGCCCCCTTGCGGTCGGCAGCGCAGCCTGCCCGCAGGGCGGCGTGCGGATTGATAGCGGCGCAGACAGCAACCGCAACAACAACCTCGATCCCGACGAAATTACCCAGAGCTCTGACGTCTGCGCGCAGGACGACGAGAAAAATTTCGTTCGTCTCGCCACTTTCCCCGTGTGCCGCCAGTACGCGGATGATTGCGACAGCAATACCGAGACCGCGGCTGAAATCGTCGCAGCAAGCGAAGATGGTCGCACACTCATCTACACCGACAGTCCCGGAGAGCAGATCGGATTCGTTGACATTACCGATCCGGGCAATCCGCTTGCGCTCGGCACCCTCCCCACGCCCGGCGAGCCCACCTCGGTCGCCGTCGCTGGTCGATACGCCCTGGCTGCGGTGGATACGTCGCCCGATTTTCTGAATCCCTCGGGTGAACTTCTGGTCATCGACATCGCGAGCGGTGCCGAGGTGCGAACCCTTGATCTGGGCGGGCAGCCGGACTCAGTGGCGGTCAGCCCCGACCGCCGCTATGCCGCCATTGCGATCGAAAACCAGCGTGATGAGGATGCAGGCGACGGCGCTCCCCCGCAGCTTCCCGCGGGTTATCTGGTCGTACTTTCCCTTCAGGGCGAACCGGCCACCTGGACGCGTACCGACGTGGCTCTCGACCTGCCCGGCATGATCTATCCCGATGATCCGGAACCCGAGTACGTTGACATCAATGCTCGTAATGAAGCCGTAGTCACGCTGCAGGAGAACAACCATATCGCGATCGTCGATCTGGCAACCGCGACGGTCATCGAAGACTTCTCCGCCGGCGCGGTTGATCTGGACGGGATAGACACGCTCGACGAGCGGCCCAATCGAGTGCTGCAGGAGGACACCTTGACCGCCGTGCTGCGTGAACCGGACGGCGTCACTTGGATCAACGATGAACTGCTAGCAACCGCTAACGAGGGTGATCTCGACGGTGGCAGTCGCGGCTTTACGGTCTTCCGTCGCGACGGTCTCGTCGTCTTCGAAAGCGGTAACCAACTAGATCAGATCTCGGTTCGCGTGGGCAACTATCCCGATCGTCGTTCCGACGCCAAGGGCAACGAGCCGGAAAATATCGCCGCCGCCACCTATGGCGCCGACGACTTCCTCTTCATTAACTCGGAGCGAGCCAGCCTAGTCTATGTCTACGACATCAACGACCCGATCCAGCCGCTGTTCCGGCAGGTGTTGCCCGCCGCGCTGAGCCCAGAAGGCGTCATCGCGATTCCCTCACGACGCTTGCTCGTGACCGCAAGCGAGGTCGATGGACGCGACGGCATCGCGCGTGCCGGTCTCGGCATCTACGGCTACCGGACCACGCTTCCGACCTATCCATCGATCAGTTCAGAAAATCGCACAGACGGAACACCGATCGCGTGGGGTGCCATGTCCGGCCTCGCAAACGATCCATCGAACCCCGAAACGTTGTACGCGATCGATGATAGCTTCTTCCGCGCGAACCGAATTTTCACGCTCAACGTTGGCACCCGACCCGTGACGTTGACGGAAGAGCTTGCGATCAAAGATACCGGCGACGTGCTGGCAAACGTTCCTGTGGTCACAGTACCGGATCCGACGGTGAGCAGTTCCAATGCAGCGCGCGTTGGCGTGTTTGATCAGGCTGACCGCGCCCTCCTGATCAACGCGGACAAAACGGTCAATCTCGATCCCGAGGGCATCGCCCGCGCAAGCGACGGCGGCTTCTGGATCGCGTCCGAGGGTAACGGCTCTGTCGCCGGCGCCGAATCGGGTCGCCCGATTTTGAGCCTCAACTTCCTGATCAAGACCACATCAGACGGCGTCATACAGAATGTGATCCGACTGCCCGACGCCGTAAACGCTGCACAGTTCCGCTTCGGCTTCGAGGGCGTCGCAGAACACAACGGCAACGTCTATGTTGCCTTCCAGCGGCCCTGGGCGCTGCTGAATGACGGCGCGAACCTTGTTCGCATCGGCGTCTACAACATTGCGGCAGGCACCTGGTCATTCTTGCTCTATCCCATCGAGGACGTGGCGTCGCCAAACGGCGGTTGGGTAGGTCTGTCAGACATCACCTCCTTGGGCAATGGACAGTTCCTGGTCGTGGAGCGCGATAACCAGGGGGGACCGGATGCCCGCATCAAGAGGCTTTACCGCATCGACGTCACCGGCGTCGCAGCGGGCAGCACGCTGACCAAAACGCTGGTTCGCGATCTGCTCGGTCAGGGGGACCTGACCCGCACAGGCGGTCTGCCTCCTGAGAAGATCGAGGGTTCCGCCGTGACGGCCGACGGCGACGTATGGATCGTCAACGACAACGATGGCGTTAACGACAACAGCGGGGAAACCCAGATGATTAGACTCGGCACCCTAGAGGCTCTGGAGGCAGAAGCGCCACTGTAACCTCATAGAACCTCTGCGCTCGGGTGTGGCGGTTCGCCGTACCCGACCCGACCCGGCAGGCCCCTCGCTGTCGGGTCTGCGCCCGATCAGCCCCTTTGATGCTCAACCCTCTCCCCGCCCTTCAATCCCCTCCCGACCGTTCACTGTTTCCTCAATTAGCCGCGGCTCTGTGAACGCGCCCGGGAAGCGACCACGCTTGTTGGCATAAAATGCCCGAATAACATCCATGTCCGCGCGAACGTCACCCGACGGCTCGAGCACTGGGCCAAGCCCGCCGCGACGGCGCGGATAGTCAAGGTAACCGAGCACAATGGGGACCCTGGCAAGCCGAGCAATGTGATAAAAGCCCGAGCGCCAATACGCCCCCGCGCCTCGAGTGCCCTCGGCGGGGATCGTTACCACGAACTCCGGTCGATGCGCGAACACGGCCACGGTCGTGTCCACCACTCGAGACCGAGTCCCACGCTCAATAGGAATTCCCCCCAGGGCGCGCATAAGGGGACCCAGTGGGCCGCTGAACAAACTTGCTTTTCCCATCCAGTGGAGGTCGACATCCACCGACCAGGCAAGCGCGAGCAGCCAGACAAAGTCCCAGTTTGATGTGTGTGGCGCCGCAAGCAGCACATAGCGCGCTTTTGGAGGCACGGTGGTTTCCAGCGCCCAACCGCCAATGCGGAGCACGCCGCGCGCCAACCATCGCTTCAGCATTACCCGACCCGCTGCCTAAGGAGGTCGAGCACTCTAGCTGATCACGCTCGAGCTGTGGCGCCGACGGATGACCAGATATC
>JBMTYG010000216.1:0-3300 GCA_049454295.1 Pseudomonadales bacterium | reverse complement strand
GTGGCGATTTTAAGCGTTCGATGATTTGTTCGGCACAGCCGCGCGGTGACGCATCGCTGGTGTCGACATCGAGATCATACTCGCTACCGTGAGCATGCACCTGATGATAGTGAGACGTGGCGGTCCCCGGGAAACGTCCCGGGCGTTGACTTTCGCGGGCATTGACCACGTCGATCGAACAGCGTACCCCAATCATCCACACATCAAGACCGTCAAGTACTGTCGCGTAATCACGCAGATAATCAGGTTTGAACAGCAGGTCATCAATGATGACGTGATTACCCACACGGGCAAATGCGGCGATGGCGCGGCGCATTCCGTGCAAGACCCGTTCGCCATGATCGCCGAAGCGCACCTCGGTCATGAGCTGGCCTTCGCGCTGTACGGGGACTACATTCAGGCCTTGTGCACCTGGCGCACCCTGCGGCGAATTCAGCCCCCGATAGCGACCGGGCAACCCGTCGCGAAACTGATCTAGCGCAATATGCTGGTAGGGCTCAGGCAGCAACTGCTGAAGCATCATCGCGAGCGTCGTCTTGCCCGCGCTCGATGAGCCGTTCAGGAAAATGATGTTACCGGGCGTCATGCGCCGGATGGTATCCCGTAGGTGGGTGCACCACAATTGACGGATCCTTGCCGAGCGGATGAGACCCTGTGCCACCACACTCCGGTTTGGACGAATGCAGTCCAACAGATTCGGAAGTCGCCATCGCTCGCACCGTTCCGAAACGCCTGCAGCAAGTCCTCGAGCTTCCAAAACCCGTCGCCATCCGATTCGGGGCCCCCAGAGACCGAACGGCCGATCTCCTGGTCGAAGAGCAAGCGGTCGCCAACTCGCTCGCGGGCGCCCGACGGAATGCGTTCACGACCGGAAGATGGCTCGCCGGAGAGTGCCAGCGCGATTGTTTCGGTCTCGCAAGCGCCGTGGGGCGGAGCTCGGACCGATCGCCGGTCTGGCCGAGCGGCTGCACGGGCAGCATCACTCACACACACGATTTGGTGGCCGCGGTGGTAGCCAAAACCGGGGTCGCCGTCAGCTTGGGAATAGACCTTGAGCAACGCGGTCGGGTGGGGGAGCGTGTGTTGCCCCGGGTCCTGACCGCTCGGGAGCATGCGCAGCTGTTCCAGCGGGAGGCAAGCGAGCGGAGAGATCAAGCGACACTGATTTTCAGCGCCAAAGAATCCATCTATAAGGCGTTGCACCCATTGCTTCGACGCTACATTGGTTTTCACGAAGTGGAAGTGCTGCTCGATCCGGAGGCGCATTCGATGACTGCTCGAGTCCTGACAAGCGGACCATTGCAGTTCACAGCCGCCAACGGCGAGGTCGCCGACACAGCGGGACTGGCTGCCCAACTGCAACGGGCGCGCGGTTATTTCTGGCAGGATGCGAGGCACGTCTTTACCGTCGTCGCAGTGATTTGAGGGGAAATTTTCGTTGCAAGCACTTCTTGGCATTGTGGTATTGATTGGGATCGCATGGCTTTGCTCGAGCGACCGCCGGCGAATCCCATGGAGAGTCGTCGGCATCGGTCTGCTCATGCAAGGGCTCTTGGCTGTACTTCTGCTGCGGGTGCCGATGGTCGGCGACGTACTGCTTGTGATGAATTCACTCGTAAACGCGGTGGAGCGCGCGACGGCCGCTGGAGCCGGCTTCGTATTCGGGTATCTGGCGGGCGGTGAGCAGCCCTTTAGTGTTAGTGATCCCGAGGGGCTTTATCTCTTCGCCTTTCGCGTTCTGCCACAGATCATCGTATTCAGCGTTCTGGTTGCCTTGCTCTGGTACTGGCGCATTCTGCCTGCGGTGATCCGATTCTTTGGGCAGATTTTGCATCGGTCTCTGGGTGTGAGCGGCCCGGTCGGAACCGCCGCCGCCTCCAGCGTGTTTCTCGGAATGATCGAGACACCTCTGGTTGTGCGCGGTTACCTGCAGTCACTGTCACGGTCGGAGATGTTTACGCTGATGACCTGCGGCATGTCGACCGTGGCGGGATCCATCATGGTGCTGTACGCGGGCGTTCTCGGTGATGTCGTTCCCGGAGCGCTGGGACACATCCTCGTCGCGTCCGTGATCAACGTTGTCGGCGCGGTTTACGTGTCTCGAATCATGATTCCTCCCGCCAGCGACAGCACCCATGCCGATGCCAACAGCGATCTCCGCTACACGAGCAACATGGACGCCATCACGCGGGGCACGGCCGACGGATTGCGGTTGGCGGTGAACGTGGGCGCCATGCTGGTAGTGCTTGTGAGCCTGGTTGCTCTGGTCAACAACGTGCTCGGCGCACTGCCGACCGAAGGCTCCGCGCTGACCCTGGAGCGCATCATGGGATGGGTCTTCAGCCCGGTCGCCTGGCTTATCGGCATTCCCTGGGCGGAGGCGCAATCCGCGGGAGCGCTGTTAGGCGCAAAGCTCATCCTGAACGAGCTGGTGGCCTACTTGAACTTGGCGGCGCTACCGGCGGGGACGCTGAGCGGCTCGAGTGAGCTCGTCATGATGTACGCGCTCTGCGGTTTTGCGAATTTCGGCAGTCTCGGTATTTTGTTGGGCGGTCTTGCCACTCTGGTGCCTGAGCGCCGAGCCGAAATCCTCGCCACCGCGCCGTGGACACTCGTGTCGGGCACGCTGGTCGGCAACCTTACTGGCGCCATTGTTGGATTGGTGACGAGGGTGTGAGTCTTTGTCGACAACCGGGGCGCCTCAGGCGCCCCAGCCGGAAGGCGTTCCCTTGGCGTTAGTTGGCCGCCATGGAGATGTTGTAGACGCCCGCTTGACGCGCCGAGTCCATCACATGGATGAGCGCTTCGGTCGTCGATTCAGGATGGGATTGAATCACCACGGGCGCTTCCGGAGTTTCGGCGTGCAAACGTTCGATGTTTGCTCGCACGGCTCGCCAATCCACGTCGCGCTGGGCAATCACGATCCGGTCACGGCTGGTGATGCGCACGACGATGCTCTTTTTATCCGGGTCGACCGTCTTGGGCTTGTCGTCGGGCGGCTGACTGACATCAAGTCCGACTTCTTTGATGAACGAGGCGGTCACGATGAAGAAAATGAGCATGATGAACACGACGTCGAGCATCGGCGTCAGGTTGATTTGCTCTTCGTTTTCTTGCTGGCGACCGCCGCCGAATGGTCTGCGCACGTGCTTCCCCTCAACCCCTGGATCAACGACGCTCTAATACTACCCAGACCCTCTGGTATTTCCTAGACGAGCCAGCCTATCAATGTGAAGCCGCCGGGTCGCTGGACCCATGACATGGTCTATCAGGAACTATGAGTGGAGAGTGCGGGAGCGG
>JBMTYG010000215.1:0-3363 GCA_049454295.1 Pseudomonadales bacterium | reverse complement strand
CGCAGACGATCTATGTCAACGCCCCGGGATTGGAACGACGGTGTATGTTGGGAACGTGGGTGAAGATGCCGATACGATTATCGCGAGGGGCGGAACACCCGTTGGCGGTACAGCCGTAACCTATCAGCCGAAGGCCAATCAGCGGTGGCAGTGGACCATGAAGGCTGATCTCGAAAGAGAAATCTCAGGAAATGCAAATACCTGGTCGGTTGGCAATTGGGGCTTTACGGGGACAGCGAACAACCCATGGCTTTACGTCGGTGCCAATGGCTATACCACTACCTCCACTCCTACCGGTAAGTTGGTCACGGGGTCAGCAAGCGATCCTGTTTTCAAGCAGACGATCAGCGGTTCATCTATCAAGCAATACGATTCATGGCGAGTCAATTATGGCTTTGGAAACTTTGGATTCATCTCACCCGCTTATGCCGACGGCTCACCAACTTCGGCCGGTCGTGCCGGCTGGACTTACTACTATCCGAACTACGCCAAGCTCACGATGGTGATGTCGGTCAAGGCGGATAATCCCGTCACCATCGATTTCTCGGGTCGCGCAGTGAGCAACGTCGCGATCGTGTCAAATTCCATGGTTGTCCTGGCCGGCAACATCAACAACCCCGAGGGAACGACCACGATTGCGGCGATCGGCGGTGTCACTGCCAACGCCGATGGGTCGATCGACACGCACAATCTGTCGGTGACGACGACAGCGGGTATCGGTTCGCCCGCACGACCGATTCCAGTGACGATTATGGAAGACGAGAACGAACTGGGAACGCTTTCGGCTTCTGCGGGCTCTGAGGGCATTTACCTCACGCTCGACTCCGGAGCGGTCCTGGGGACGGTATCCGCCGTTACTTCAGGTACTTCTTACGGTGACGTTTCGATTTCAGCACGTGACTCGCTAACGCGTTCGGCTACCCAACCCGTTACCGCTACCAATGTCCGCGGTCGAAATATTACGCTCGAAAGCAGCTTGGGTGCGGTAGGTTCTGACGCTCACCCGATCGTCATCGATTCCAGTTATGACAACAGGTTTTCACGTGCCGGTGTCGTGACCGTGATTGCCAGCGGCGCCGTCGGGATCGATGAACGCACGGGCGACCTCTGGGTGGGATCGATTACCTCCGCCGCTGGCGACGTGTTCGTCACCGTGCGTGACGGAAATGTTTTCGATGCTGCTGCACAGACATCGGCGAGTGTCCTCTCCCCTGAAGAGATCCAGGCGATCTGGAGCCGCCTGAGCCTGACCGATGCGAGCGACCGCAACGCGCGAACGGTCGAGGCCTTCCAGACGCAGGTTAACGCTCGCTACGCAGAGTACTGGCGACTTCTCCTCAGTGGCTCCGTCAACAATGGAGTCTACACGCTGTCGGATGACGATGTCGCTTTTTACAGGCCACGAACGGCCACAGCGTTAGATATCAGTGCGCCGACTGATGAGCAGGTGAAGGCCTACGCGGATTGGCTCTACCGTAGTTTGGTCGCCTTTTTCGACAACGTGGTTCTGCCAGCCGACGTTAGCCTCGGACTGGCCGAAGTCACAGCACCGCTTCGAGGGCTCGGGCCGATCCTGGGATTTAACTGGCGCTGGTCTGGTCCATTCACCACATACGATCCTGGCTTTGCATACAATCCATCTGACGAACAGAGCGACGCCCTCACAGCGAATTCCCAATGGACAGACGCCCAACTTCTTAATTCCTTGAAGCGCACGCCCTTTGTGGGTGGTGGTACCGCCACAATCAGTGGACGCGATGTAACCCTTCACGTCTCGAAGAACGTCGGTCGCTATGTACCGTCGATCGATATCTCGGCCAACGCTTTCTTCGATGGCACGCTGACCGACGTGCAGGCTGCAGCGATCGCCGTGGCCAGTTCGAGCGACGTAACTTACTATGGCCTGACTTCTACAGGTTCAACCGCTCCATTCCAATTTACGAGTGATGGGCAGTATCCCCCTGGAATCATAGAGCTCGCTTTCCTCCGCATCACCCAGGTATCACCGGTATTCATCGGTGCGAACGGGCTGATCAAGGCAACTGCAACGACTGGTTCCGCCCTTCTACAGAACGTCGTCGGCGACATGAAGGTCAAGAGCGTGACGGCGGCGGGAGAAGTGCGGCTCATTGCCCCCGGCAGCATCATTGCCAGCGGTGCGGGGCCGCATGTGACCACGACCACCGCGAATGGGAATCTCGTCGTGACGGCGGGGACCGGCAGCATCGGCACCGAGGCGGCTCCGTTTGTTCTGGACATCGGCGGAGTGATCACATCGGCCACAGCCGGCGGTAGCATCCACATGACCAAGTATTCCGGAGATCTGTCATTCAAGAGCATCACGGCCGACGAGACCGTCAGCCTCTGCGCTCCTTTCGGCAGTATTCTTCAGGCGGCGGGCGGCTCCGGAATCGCGGCCGACGATGTCGTGCTGGCGGCAGTCGGCTCGATCGGCACCTGGACCTCCTTCATCGACGTCGATGCGACGTCGGCCGAGGCGGTGTCCGACGGCGGCAGCGTCTTCCTGCGGAGTGCCAATGCACTCGATCTCTCGCTCGTCGATGCGGAGTTCGGCGACGTGGTCCTCGACATCGGCGGCACCGCCGGGGTCGGGCGGATCGCCGTACCGCGGGGGCTCCTCAGCTTCTTTGCGAACGGCGCGATCCTCGACCGTCGCGACGAAGACGTCACGCCACAGCCCGACAGCCTGGTCAACATCGTTGCGGACCGCGCCGTCCTGCGGGCCCTCAACGGCATCGGCGGCGAAGCCAACTGGCTCGAGACCACGTTCAACCGGCTCGAGACGCGATCATTCGCCGACATGTGGATCAAAAACTATGGCGACATGACGGTGGGCGGAGTCTCCAGCGACTTTGCGGGCCTGCAGGGAGCCGGGAAACTGCATCTCACGCTAGCCAGCACGCTCACGCTCGACGAGGCCATCGACTCCGGTGGCGCGGAGATCATCGTGACCGCCAGCGAGGGGCTTGCGCTCAATGCCGCCGTCCGCAGCGGTGGCGGGAGCATCACCTTCCATGCCGGCACGTTCATCTCGCTTTCACCGATCGCCGGCATCGACGCGAAGTCCGGTGCGCCGCTGGTGTCGCTCCAGGCCGATGGCGGTGCGATCACGATGGCTAGCGGCTCGACCATCAACGGCGCCGACGGTCGTGTCGAACTCGATGCGACCGGCGACGTCTCGGTCACGTCCATCACCTCGACGGGCGAAGTCTCGGTCAAATCCCGGAATGGTCGCATCAACAACGCGCTGCCGGATTTGGATCAGATCAACATTGCGTCAGAAAGGCTGTATCTGTTCGCAGCTCAGGACATCGGCGCCGTTGCGTATCCGCTCACGACGCA
>JBMTYG010000214.1:0-3390 GCA_049454295.1 Pseudomonadales bacterium | reverse complement strand
GACGTTGGCTGCTTGGCTGCTGTTGCCCCTCATTCCGGTTGGAATCGTTGGGTGGGTTGCGGCAGGTCGTGTGTTCAGTCGCTCGCTTGCCGTGCAGGATGGTTTTGCCGCCCTCTCCGAGCAGGTGCAGGGCAGCTTGCAGGGCATTCGCACGATTCAGGCGCTGGTGCAGGAACAGCACGAGGTGCGGCGCTTCGATGCAATCAGCAACGCGTACGTTGATCACTTTCTCGCGTTGCTGCGCCTCAACTCGTTTATCAGTGCGGTCATGCCGTGGCTCGCGGGGTTCTCGACCCTCATCATCCTCGGTCTGGGCGGGGCCATGGTGCGCGACGGATCCCTGTCTGTGGGTACGTTCGCAGCCTTCTTCGCGTATGTGGGAATGGTGCTCGGACCGGTGCGCGAGCTCGGACAAATGGTGACGCTGTGGCAGCGCGGGGCGTCGGGTACCCAGCGTCTGTTCGAGATTCTAGACGCCAAGCCCGATGTGATCGACGCACCTCGTGTGAGCGACGACCAGCGGGTACGGGGCGCGCTTGAGGTTCGGAACCTGAGTTATGTGCATCCGGGAGCCACGGCTCCGGCGCTCGACCGGGTCTCTTTTTCTGTCGAGCCGGGGCAGGTCGTCGCCATCATGGGACGCATCGGTTCGGGCAAGACCACGCTGCTCAACTGTCTGGTACGCCTGCTCGATCCGCCGCCTGGCGCCGTGCTGCTCGACGGCGAGGATGTGCGCGACTATCGGGTCGCGCGACTGCGGGAGCTCGTGGTGCTCGTGCCGCAGGATCCTTTTCTTTTTGCGGAAACCCTGCGCCATAACCTGAGCTATGACACGCCGGACCGTCCGGAGGAGCCGCTCTGGCAAGCCCTTCAGGATGTTGATCTCGAACGCACCGTGCGCGAGCTTACACATGCGCTTGAGACCGCGGTGGGTGAGCGCGGGGTCACCCTTTCCGGCGGACAGAAACAGCGCACCGCTCTTGCGCGCGGTTTGATCCAGGATGCCGCGGTGCTGGTGCTTGACGATTGCCTAAGCGCCGTAGACACGGCTACCGAGGAACATATTCTGGATCGTCTCTTCGCGGCGCGAACCGGGCGCACAACGTTGCTCGTTACCAACCGAGTATCCACGGCGCGTCACGCGGATCGCGTGCTGATTCTCGAGTCCGGTCGGGTGACCCAGTTCGACAGCCCCGCGGCCTTGCTCGACGCGCCGGGCTGGTATGCAGAGCTGGCCCGGTCACAGCGACTTTCCTCGGGTGCTCCGGGGTGACCGCGCCGGGAGCGAGCAGTCCTGCCCCAGCGTCCGCGCCGGCTGACCGTCCGGTGCGGGACTATGGGATGTTTGATGCGGACATAGCCGGTAAATCCCTCGATGTCGCGCTTCTGCGTCGACTTCTCGGCTGGCTGCAGCCGCACCGACGGATACTCGCTCTGAGCGGCGTTCTCGTGGTCATCGCCTCGGTGCTTGCGATCGCTTTACCGGTGCTGGTGTCCCGCGTTGTGATTGATGGACTGCTGGCGAGTTCGGCGCCGCTCGCGCTGCCTGATCTCGGATTGACGGCATTAACGGGACAGGTGGCCGGCTGGCTCGGCATTGGACCGATCCTGGCGGCGTCTGTCCTTTATCTGGCACTGTCCAGTCTTCAGGTGGTGAGTGCTCATTATCATCGGGTAACCCTCGCCCGGGGCATGCTTGCTGCGTTGCGTGATCTGCGTCATGACCTGTTTGCTCATCTGGAAACCCGGCCGGCGGCGTTCTATGACCGGGTGGCGGTGGGTCGCGTGATGACGCGGGTGACCAACGACGTGGAACAGCTGTTTCAGCTTTTGTCCGGTTTTGGCGTGCTACTTGGGGAATTCGCGCCGTTCATCGTTGCGCTGGTACTGATGCTCAGCATCAGCGCCAAGCTCACCGGCGTGCTGTTGCTCGCGCTTCCGCTGGTTGCTGTCGGCACCTATTTCTATCGTCGCGCGACGCGCCGCGTGTATCGCGACATTCGGCAAAGTGTTTCTGCCATGAATCAGAACCTGGCGGAAAACATTGCCGGCATGTCCGTGGTGCAGCTGAATCGGCGCGAATCTCTGAACCTCGCCCGTTACTCGAACATCAACCGCGAAAACCGGCAACAGGAAGCGTCTGCCATCCGGCTTGAGACCTGGTATGGGGCGTTCATGGAAAACATCGGCCCGGCGGCCATGGGCGTGATCATATGGATCGGGGGCGGCGATGCGCTGCAGGGCACGCTGAGCCTTGGCAGCATGATCCTCTTTTCCCAGTTCATTGACATGTTGATTCGGCCGGTCGTGGTCGTGGGCGAGCAGTACAACGTGCTGTTCCGCGCTATGGCGAGTGGGGAGCGGATCTTTCAGGCGCTCGATTGGGATGAGGCGATCCATGAACCCGCGCGGCCCGCGCGTCTGCCTGCGGAACTGCACGGGCGTATCGAGTTTCGCGGGCTGAATTTTGGGTACCTACCCGGCGCTCCCGTGCTGCGCGATCTTGAGCTGGTGGTCGAGCCGGGCGAGCGCCTTGCGATCGTCGGACCGACTGGCTCTGGAAAAAGCACGCTGATTCGACTCCTCGCGCGGTTCTACGACGTGCCCGTAGGCACCATCCTGCTTGATGGGGTGGACATCATGGATCTGCCTTCGGCGACGGTGCGGCGCCGGATTGGGCTCGTGCTGCAGGACTTTCACGTGTTCGCGGGCTCCGTGCGTGACAACGTGAGTCTCGGCAACCCCGATATTGATGCAGCTCAGGTTGAGGCGGCGGCGCGTCACGCGAATGCCCATGATTTCATCATGCGCCTGCCGGCGGGTTACGACACCGTGCTTGCGGAACGGGGTCAGACGCTCTCCCAGGGGCAGCGGCAATTGCTTGCTTTTGCCCGGGTGCTGGCAGCGGACCCGGAAATCCTGGTGCTGGATGAGGCCACCGCGAGCATCGACACGGAAACGGAGCAGCTCGTGGCAGCGGCGATTGAGACGCTGACGCGTGATCGCACGTCCATCATCATTGCCCACCGCCTGCAGACGATTCAGAACGCTGATCGAGTGCTGGTGCTGGAAAACGGCCGCGTGAGTGAGCTTGGCACACCGGCGCAGCTGCTGGCACAAGGCGGTACTTATGCCCGCCTGCACGCGCTACAGTTTCAGGACACCTGAAAGAGGGCTGGCGTGGACTCGTCGGCTCGGGCAGCATTCGGGTCGGGGGGCGCAGGTCGTTCGATCGGCGGCGCGGTCGAAGGGGGGCATATGGATTTCCGTCAGTACACGATCGAAGAACTGGTCGCCCTGGTACGTAGCGGGCGCCAGTCGGCGCGGTCCCTGACCGCCGCTGCGCTTTCGAACATCGAAGACGACTCGTGGGAGAACCACGCCTACGCC
>JBMTYG010000213.1:0-3416 GCA_049454295.1 Pseudomonadales bacterium | reverse complement strand
TGCTCTCGATGGGATTTCGGAAGATAGAGAAATACTTGTTGATCCCGACTTCCTTTAGCTCGCGAGCGTTCGCGCGAGTGCTCGAGCCATGTCCTCGCGCCCGTCCTCGGCAATCCAGCCGAGAACAATCGCCTTTAGCACCACGGCGACGGCCACAGGTTCGTCGAACATGAGGTGATGATGCGTGCCGGGAATGCGGAACACCGGAAGCTTGCCAGCCGTGATCTCGGACATGTGGGCTGACCAGAACGCGCCCTCGTCCGCGCTTTGCTCACCGAGGACGACCGCGCTGCGGCAGACCATCCCGGCGAACTTGTCGCGCTGAGTAATGCCCATTTCAAGATGATCGAACAGCGTGGGGTCGAACTTCCAGGTCCAGCCGCCTGGCACGGGGCGCAGGCTCTTGTCAGCGATATAGTCGCGAATGCAGGTATGCGTCACCGGCTGCTCGGGCATGTAGCGAAAGCGCGCGAGGGCCGCCGAGCGGTCTGCGTAGACGCGCGTGGCGCGCCCGGGCTGCACCCCTTCGCGCTCGGCACGTAACCCCCACTCGACGTACTGCTCCGGCGGTGCCGTGGTGAAATCGAGAAAAATGATGCCGCCCAACTCTTTGCCGTAGTGATGCCCGGTTTCGAGCACGACGAAGCCGCCGAAGCTATGCCCGATCACGAATGGTTTTGGCCCGAGTTCGGCGGCTCGGCATACCTCGAAGACTTCCTTTGCGAGCACAGCGCCGCTGTAGCGCTGCCGCCAACCGCTGTCGCCGTTGCCTGAGCTATCGAGCGCAACCACGCGGAACTGGTCGGCGAGGAACGGCGCCACGACGCGCCACCACTCGAGGTGGGCGTTGCTGCCGTGAACCAGGACGATGCCGGGTTTGCCCACATCGCCCCAGGTGACGTAATGGATGTCGACCCCGTCCACCTTGACGACACCATCGGTCGACGGGGTCGCAAGCGCGCGATCGAACCAGAAAGGGTTATCCATTGGCGCCATCTCATCGGGAAAGCGCAGGAGGTTAGCACAGGATCCGAGCGCGGCTCCTGGTGAGAAATCGGGTCCAGTCGCGGCGCAGGCGCTTCAGCACCTTGCGGGCGTGCGCGTTTTCTCGCTCGATCCAATGCAGGGCGCTGCGTTCGGTGGCTCTGGATGTGACCGTTGCCTCCTGCCAGGCGCGCAGCTTTGCCGCGGCCGATTCGGCATCCCGCAGTTCACCCAACTGTTCCTGCAGTTCGCGGGCTGCGTGTGCCAGATCGATCAATGGCTTACCCATGACAGGCGCGACATTCTCAACCCCATAGCGCAGGCGTTTGGCGGCAAGGCGCAGTTGGTGCAAATCTTTCGCTCGGGGCAAAGGCTCGCGTCCCAGAGTTCGATGTCCGAGGGCCTGAACGCGCGCAATCAGAGCTTCGAGGTTGGCTGGTGCAGCGTCCGCGATGGTCACGTCGTAGTCGAGATGACGTGTGGCGTTAACCAGATCATGTAGCTCGATAGGCAGTATCTGAGCCTCGGCGCCAGAGAGCGCTTTGACCAGGCTCAACTGCACGGCCCGTCGCTCCGCTACCAGATGTTGTCGGTACGCTTCCAGCGCGGGCTCAGCGGCCGGGCAGCGGGCGAGCCGGATATCGAGATCACGGGCCGAGCCCAACACCGCGCCAAGCCAGCGAAGCCGTTTACCTAGCGGCACCCCGCGTTCGGCAGGCAGCACCGGTGCGAATTGCTTGAGCAGCGCCCGTAATCGGCGCACGGTCACCCGCAGCTCATGCACGCCATCATTTGACAGGCTCTCCCAGGCTCTCGGCTCCCACCATCGGTAGCATTCGGACAGTTGTTTCAGGTGCGCGAGAAACAGATCCTGCCAGCGCGAATCCGGCTGAAGGTGATTGAGCACCGCGGGATCGGGACCTCGCTCTTCTGCTCGCGCCGCTGAGTCTAAACGTGCGGGAATCAGCTCGGTTTCGAGTGCGATCAGAGCCGCCACTCGATCGGCGAGGTGCCTCGACCCTTGTTCCAGAGATAAGGCAAGCTCAGCCGTGGGCCCAGCCGAAGACTGGGGCAGCAGGGGAGTTAGCGTCAGTCCAAGACTTGCTCGCGGATGGTCGTCATGGACCAGTTCGAAACGATAGCCTCCGCCCTGCGGCATAACCAAGGCGCCGCTGCGGTGTGCGCCCGCAAGCACGCGCTCAAGAACATCCTGACGGGAGGCTGCAAGCAGCCAGCGTGGCAAAGGCTTCAGGTTCGCCATAGCCGCTGCATTTGCAGAAAGGTGAGTGAGGCAGACCAGGTGATGAGCGATAAGCCGGTCAGAGCCTCGGCCATGGTCAGCATGCGAAGCCCGGCGCTGGGCACCATGTCTCCGAACCCCACGGTGGTATATACCACTGCAGAGTAGTACACATAATCGAGCCAGTCGCCCGTGGGCGTGCTCACGGTACCCAGCCCGAGCAGGTGTTCGGCTGCATAAAAAGCCCCTGCAAATAACCAGATTTCAAGCATATGTGCGAGCATCAGCCCGCCCATGGTGAGAAGGACGATCCAACGATGCCGGCGCATCTCCCGGCTCATGCGCTCCAGCAGGTTCATGGCTTCGTAATGCATGATCAGGCACAGGATCAGCGTGAAGCCGGCCACCGCAGAAGCGAACACGAAGCTCAGCATAGGGGGTGTGCCCGTATCAGGTCAGGGCATTGTGCCGACCCGCAGGGTGCGCTGTCTTGCGTTGGCGATGCGTGGTTCCACTGATGCCCCGAACAGTGCCCATCACCACGGGTTCAATTAACGAGAGGTAAAAGCAAAATATGGGCGGAAACATGAACTCGGGCAGGGTGGTGTTCGCAGCCATCTCGCTGTTGTTGGCCAGCCAATCACAGGCTACTACGGACTGGTGCAGTGCTCGGGTGGACACCAGTGCTGCACTGCTGGCGCCAAGCCTGGATGCCAGTACCGAAGCGAGCGTCCGCGAGGAGCTGCTTGCGGTGTGCCGGGATGCGCAAGCGCAGCAGAAATCGTCAGAGGCTACAGCCCAGGCAGCGTCAAGCGCGGCAGGCACGGACAGCACGAATGTTTTCGGCATCGAAATCCGTCGCGCGCCCGATGGGGCTGATGGCTATGATCGCGTGCGTAAATAGTGCTTGTCCTTGGTCGGACATCGGCGCGGAGGTAAGAACGCCCACGCTGGCACAAGATGTTAAGACGGGTGTCAGCAAAGCCCGGCCTTGGCATTGACTCTCGAGCGGGGGTGGCTAAGATAGCGCCCCTCTGAACGTCGGGTGTTTAGCTCAGTTGGGAGAGCGACGGCCTTACAAGCCGTAGGTCGCAGGTTCGACCCCTGCAACACCCACCAGCCTCGCAGGGGGCACCACGGAGCGGTAGTTCAGTCGGTTAGAATACCGGCCTGTCACGCCGGGGGTCGCGGG
>JBMTYG010000212.1:0-3425 GCA_049454295.1 Pseudomonadales bacterium | reverse complement strand
GCCGATCGGTGATTCGGACGAGGTGACCCTGCTTGCTGACGCCATTGCGGAGGCGGAAGCCGCGCGTGACGTGGTTGAGGGTCGCGTCGCTCACGCGCTCGACGAGCTTGCGCTCGCTCGCGCCTCAGTAGAAACGCTCGACGAGACGCAGGAAGACGCTCGCCGCACGGTGCTCGCTCTGCGCAACGAGTTTGCGGGTCTCGATGCGGTACAGCAGGTCGCATTGGGCCGCGGCGCGCTTGATTCTGCCGACTGGATCGCAGGCCAGGGACTCACTGCTGCACCGCGCGTGGGCGAGGATTTGTCGGTGGCTCCCGGCTGGGAGCGGGCTGTCGAAACGGTGCTTGCCGACCACCTTCAGGCCATTGTCGTGCCTCGTCTCGACGCCTTCGAGGCGGCGCTCACGGATCTTGGCGGAGCGGGCTGGGCAGGCGGTGCGCTCAATCTTGCGGAAGCGCGTTTCGAACCCACGACGGAGGGTGAGCTACCCGCGTTGGCTGCATTCGTGCGCAGCCGGCGACTGCGCCTTGGGTCACTTCTGCACGGCGTGTTCGCCGCAGAATCCGTATCGGTTGCACTCTCCCATCGGGGAGCACTCAGTCCCGGTCAGAGCATCATCACCCGCGCTGGTGTCTGGGTTGGGCCGGACTGGGTGCGCGTGCTCGGTCGTGCTGAGGATGAGGCTGGCATTATCGAGCGTGGGCAGGTCATCGAAACATTGGGGCTGCGCGTCGAGGACGCTGAGCGCACGCTGGAGGCGCAGCAGTCGGCACTGCAGTCGGCCCGCGCCCGCGTGCTCGAATGCGAAGCCACGCGGGACGAGGCACAGCGCGAACTTGCGCGCCTTGCCGCCGAAATTGCGGAGCGTCGCGCCGACCATAGCGTGCGCCGCATGCAGCTCGCGGAACTCGACGCGCGTCGCGAGCGGCTCGAGCGCGATCGGCAAGATCTGGTGCGTCAGATGATCGAGGAACAGGCGCGGCTAGAGGCAGAGCGCCCGCGGCTGACCGCGGCGGAAGGTGCGCGAGAGTCGGCACGCAGCGAACGCTCCGCCGTGGCTGACACGCGCGTTGATCTCGAACGCGGCCTCGAGGAGGCGCGTCAGGCAGCGCGCAGCGCGCGGGATCGTTTTCATGCGGCCAATGGCGAGCTTCGTAGCCTCGAATCCCGGTTGGCGGCGGTGCAGAGCGCGCGCGAGCGTCTCGTGCAGCAGTCGGTTCGCCTTGGCGGTGAGCGCGAGCGGGTTTCAGTGGGAATCGAGGAGAGCGCCCGACCACTTCCGGCGCTTGCCGCAGAGCGAGATGGCTTGCTTGCTTTGCGTCTCGAAGTCGAGAACGAACTGGGCGCTGTGCGGTCGGCGCTGGAAACGATAGATCACGAGATCCGCACGCTCGAGAATAATCGAAGTCAGATCCAGTCGACGTTAGCCGGCCTACGCACGGCACTTGAGACGGCGCGGGTAGAACGGCAGGGACAATGGGTCGAGGCACGCAACCTTTCTCAGCTTGTCACGCAGGCTGGTTTTGACGTTGAGACGGTGCGGGCGGAGCTGCCGGCAGACGCGCGGGAAAGCGACTGGGTCCAGCGCCTCACGTCGCTCGACAATCGGATCACACGGCTTGGACCGATCAATCTTGCAGCGATCGAGGAGTTCGAGACGCAGTCTGAGCGCAAGGTCTACCTCGATCAGCAGAATACGGACCTCGAGGAAGCGCTTGAAACCCTGCTCAACGCGATTCGCAAGATCGACCGAGAGACTCGCCAGCGCTTCAAGGAGACCTTTGACCAGGTTAACGCGCGGCTCGGCGAGCTATTCCCTCGGGTATTTGGCGTGGGTCATGCGGCGCTCGAACTGACCGGCGAGGATCTGCTCGACACCGGGGTGACGCTGATGGCGCAACCGCCTGGCAAGCGCAACGCCAGCATCAATCTGCTCTCGGGTGGCGAAAAAGCCATGACCGCGGTTGCCTTCATCTTCGCCATCTTTCATCTGAATCCGAGCCCGGTTTGTCTGCTCGACGAAGTAGATGCGCCGCTTGACGATGCCAACGTACAGCGGTTTGCTGACCTTATCCGGGAAATGTCGGAAAGCGTTCAGTTCGTTGTCATCACCCATAACAAGATCACGATGGAAATGGCGGATCATTTGCTGGGGGTCACCATGAATGAGCCGGGTGTGTCGCGCCTCGTGACGGTGGATGTGGAAGAAGCAGCCGCGCTAGCGGTACAGTGAGCGACAGACGCGCTGCTCGTGGGCGGCGTGAAGCGGTGCGCGATCGATGGAGGCGCGTGCAATGGACTTGAAGGACCTGATCCTGCTGGGGGGAGCGCTGCTCATCGTGGCCGTGGTTGCCCACGGCGTATGGGTTGCCTGGCGCGCGCGGCGTGATCCGCTCAAGCTCAAGATCGACGAGCGGCTGATCGCGGCAGTGGTCGATCGCGAGCCCGCGCAGACGGAATTTCCGAACGGTGGAGCGCGCGTGGTGCGCGCGGGACAGGCGATGTCCGAGCGCCGTGAGTACCCGCTTGCGGGCAACGCGTCTGGGGCCTCGCGGGACGAGTCGTTGGGCGCTAACAAAGCCGCGCCGATCGTGTCGCCAGCGCCCCCGCGGGATGAGGCAGCGCCTGCTGACGCGGCCTATGACGAGCTAGCGCAAGAGGGGAAAGCGCGGGAAGCGATGAGCGAGCCAGCTCCGCGGCAAACAGAGAAACCAGAACCCTCGCTGCAGCAACCGGTAGCGCCTGAGACCGGCGCGCGCCTGGCGGCAGATGCCGCACCTGCACCGCGTCGTTACTCCGAACCCGTGCGCCCCGCCACCCGACCAGCAACGCCCACGCGCGCAGCAGTGCCCGCGCGCGGCGCTACGTCGGGTCGCGCTGCTACGAGCCGCGAGCCCGCCGCTGAGGGCACGCCGGAGGAACTCTTTCTGATCAATGTGCTCGCACCCCGCGAACAGCCCTTTACCGGTCCTCGGGTGGTCGAGGCGCTGCGTGCCAACGGTCTCAGGTTCGGTGAGATGAACATTTTTCATCGCGTGGACGTGGCTACACGGGTTTTTCAGTTCAGCGTTGCCAACGTGATCGAGCCCGGCACCTTTGACGTCGCCGAGATCGATGATTTTCGCACGCCGGGTTTGTGCTTCTTCCTGCGCCTGCCCGGGCCGGAGAATCCGCTTGATGCCTTCGAGGACATGCAGCGCACCGCGCGGGACGTTGCAGAGCGTCTCGGCGGCGAGTTGAAGGATGAGCGCCGCAGCGTGCTTACGGCGCAGACCCTGGAGCACTATCGCAGCCGCGTGGCGGAATTCTGTCGACGGCGGATGTCGATCCGCGCCGGATGAACGCGGTGACAGCGCAACGGATCGACGCACTCCGCGCGGCGATCCGGCATCATGATCACTGTTATTACGTGCAGGACGCGCCTG
>JBMTYG010000211.1:0-3446 GCA_049454295.1 Pseudomonadales bacterium | reverse complement strand
GGCGCGGTACGAGGGCGGCAAGGCGGGCGATAAAGTCGGCTGGACTGAAAAGGATATGGGTGGTGCCGTCTCGGTACGGGTTCTTGAGAGTTAGGGTTTTGCCGCCGGCGCCGTGGTCGAAAGCGATCCGGTAACGGATCGAGGCGGCGTTCAGATGATCCAGCGTGTCTGAGGGCTGCAGATCGAGCCACAGCTGTTACGGATCATCGACCAGGACTTGTGCAGCCGTTTCTTGGCAGATACCGTCGTCCTTCAAATCAACAACATAGTGTGCAGGGGCGCCTCATGGGTGGCATGCGGTCGATAGCCTTGTCCTTCCTGAGCCTGTTGCTGGCCGGCGTGCCCGTGTCCCGTGCCGAGGCACCGGGTTCGCTGGCGGCGCCCCAGAATGCCACCGTCGAGGTGGACGTGACCTGCGACGGCACGGGAACCCGGCTGCAGGATGCGCTGAACGCGCTGCATCCGTTCGCGAGTGCCTACGAGGTGCGCGTAAGCGGGTATTGCCCGGAGCCCCTCTACATCGAGAAGTTCCTGCACCTGCGCCTCCTGTCCGCCGATGCTGGCGCGCGCGCCTCGGTGGGCAAGATCTACGTGGCCTCGAGCGCACACAACGTCTACGTCGACCGGCTGAGGGTCGTGGACACGGGGGTACGGCACATCCAGTCCCCGTCCCCCAGCATCCGGGCGGGCAACAACCGGTTCGAGATGAACGACAGCGAGGTGGTCTGCGAGTTGACCGCGGCTTCGTACGATGGCTGTAGGGGAGTGCTCAAGGAACTGGGAGTGGGCGCGTTCTTCAACGTCGACCTCACGGGTGCAGGATGGATCTTCAGGACCATCGAATCCTTGCGCAGCACCGTACAAGTCGTTGCGTACAGCAGGGAATCCTACGCCTTTGAGCCCTGCCTGGAGATGGATGGGTTGAGGGCCGAAGACAGGGGGAACATGCTGGTCTATCAGGGCGTGGGCTGCCCGCCGATCTCGGTAGATGTGTCGGACCACTCCTTTATGCGTTTCTTCCTCGCCGACGGCAGCAGCATCGCGAAGACGTACGCCGGGGACTTCGGCAAGCTGGTCGTGTACGACCGGTCGCGACCCAGCGGCGCGAACGGAAAGAGCCGCACCTACCGGCAGATGGTGAGCTCCACATCCTGCGGGCGCTTCTCGATCGCGGTTGCCGCGGGTGAGGCCAAGAAGAACTACTGCGGCAACTGAGAACCAGCCCTGGACTGATCCTGCCCCGGGGTGACATGACAACCGACGGCCCCGTCCTGAGACCTGTGCTGGGTACGTTCCAGTTCTGGGGCATCGCCTTCGGGCCGGTCGGCGGCTACGTCCGTAGTGGCGGTTGTCGTACGGGTGTCGGGGTGAACGGGGAAGCCGAGAAATGGTACGCGCAGCCGGGATGGTCGCCTCGGATTTATTGGCGTTTGGCAAACAGGTCGGGATAGGTGGTATCGGAAGGTGCGCGTCGTGGCGGTAGCCTTGGTGGGGCACGGCTGGGTTGCCGGCGGAGAGGCCGTATCTTTGAGCTTCCTACACCGGCGAGCGCTTGGCGATCGAGGCGGACCGCGCCGCGCTCGACCGAATCAACACCTACGCTACGCTGCCGGAGTACTACATCGACCGGCCCTTCACGTGTCGCTGCTGCGGTAAGCGCGAGATCTGGCGGGCGGCCGATCAGAAGTGGTACTACGAGGTTGCCAAGGGGGACATCGACGCACGGGCGGTGGAGTGTCACGCGTGCCGCACGGGCGTGCCCGGGTAAGGAGAGCTGATGACCGTTCCACCGAAGTACGCCGTGCCTGAATTCGAGCGCCGCTGGCTGGTGGCGAACATGTCGTCGGTGCCGGGTCCGCTTGGGGACGCCCGGCTGATCGAGGACCGGTACATTGCTGGAACCCGCCTGAGGCTGCGCAGGGTGACGGATGCGCAGGGCGGCGTCACGACGAAACTCGGCAAGAAGTATCCCGCCGAAGCGGGCGGATTCGAGTGGATCGTCAACGTGTACTTGGACGCTGCGGAGTACGCGCTCCTGGTCGGCCTGCCTGCCCGTCGGTCGCTCAAGCGGCGATATTCAATGGAGAGCGGCTCCCTGGATGTGTACGTGCAGCCGCAAGCCGACCTGTGGATCTTCGAAGCGGAGCGTGCGACCGAGGCGCAGATCAGGGCGTATCAGCCACCTCAATTCGTAGGGCGGGAAATCACCGGCGATCCTCACCTCACCGGTTTCGCCATCGCGTCGAGCGGCAGCCTGGCCGCATTGCTTCAGCGCGATTCGTAAACGCTGGACCTATGCGCGACCTTGACCGCCATGACGACCACTCTGTCGTCGTGAATTTCGTAGACGATGCGGTACGCGCCCTGGCGGATGCGGTAGCGGTTTTGTCCTGACAGCTTCACACATCCGTCGCCGCGCGGGTCGCTGGCGAGCGTATCGATGCGGTTCAGGATGCGTCGCACGTCCGCGTTCGGAATGCCGCGCAGATCCTTCGTCACGGATTGCCTGAAAGTGACGGTCCAGACCCTAGAGCTTGCCATGCGCCTGCAGGTCTTCCAGCAGCGCTTCGTAGCTGATCTCCGGTTCGGCGGCGCGCAACTCCAATGCGGCGAGATCTTCCTGATCCTCACGCATCATCAACCGGACGGCCTCATCCACCAATTCCGACACCGAAATCTGGGCGCTCGCGGCGCGGATCCTCAACGCCTGGTGGATGTCCGGGTCGAAGTAAATCGTGGATCGTTTGGACAGGTTGCCCATGGTTGCTCCTTGGAAGAGACGGGGCGCACCATAGCGCTATAACGCTAGAGCGTCGTGACGTTTTGACGCCACCGTCCGCAAGGCCAAGCGCGCGGCAGTCGCCTGACTTATGGCACTCATCATGGAGAAGCACAGAGATAGCCGGGATAAGGCAGACTCGCCCTGGCCGATGGTTATGGCATCCCCGCCGTGACAGTGTGGCTGCAGAGATTGCGCACTGCTGGTGCCACGACTGCAGAGATCTGCCGGTAACCCTCTCGATGCATTACGAGTCACTTCCGCTCATACCCATGCTCATTGGCCTGGCCGGCGGCCTGGCGTTGTTCCTTCGCGGCATGCCGATGATGTCGAATCCCGTGCGCGTCATCGCAGGTTCGCAGCGCGTTCGCCACCTCTGGTTTTGTCTGTGCCCCAGACTTACTGCCCGCTCCGCTGGGCTCGCGCAGTTTCAATGGCTCCATTCTTTATCCCACGTAATAGCAATCCAGCTGGATCATGCAACGCCCCGAATATCGAATGCCCCGGTCATGAAGCAGATTCAGTATGACTGGGGTAGGTCAGGTCGCATGGTTCAACCACTACCGATTGCTTGAGCCGATCGGATACATAAACCTGAAGGATCAAGCATCGGCCGATCGTCAGACAGCCAATCCGTATGAATCTAGCTCCAATTGGGCAGGGCGTG
>JBMTYG010000210.1:0-3460 GCA_049454295.1 Pseudomonadales bacterium | reverse complement strand
CTGCGGAACCCGCCCCCGATCCTTATCCGCTGGAGTACATTGCTCTGCGCGAGGTGATCGACAACGTGCGTTTGTCGCCCGACGGACGACACCTCGCACTGTTGAAGATCGCTAGCCGCGATGCCGACCCCGTTATCGAGATCTATGACGCCGCAGACCTGACCCGCGAACCCTTTCGGGTCAATGCCGATCCCATGGAAATCACCGGTTTTTATTGGGTGAGCGACGTCGATATCGTCATGACGCTGCGGCAACGCGTGCGCGACCGAATCGATGGCTTCAACGAGGGCGTCTACGAGTATCGGCTGGCAAAGGTGGATATTGAGCGCCGGGCGCTGCGATCGTTCAATGAATCGGATCCTCGGGTCGAATCCGTTCTGGTGAACGACTCGCGGCGCATCATCATTTCTTTTCAGCCGGGGGGCGATCGGGATTCCAAGATCGATGAAGCATTTCGTCCGCGTGCCTATTACTCCCTGGATCTAGAGACAGGTAACAAGCGGTTGCTGCTGCGCGGCAAGCTGTCGCTAGGTCAGATTGAATTCGACGGCGAAGGGAACCCGTGGCTTGCCCGCGGCTTCGACATCGATACCGGCGATTTTGTTTGGTTCCACCGACCTGGCGGCTCTCGTGATTGGTTGGAGTTTCATCGCCTGAGCGAAGCTAGCTTCGAGCAATTCGAGGTGGTGGGCTTTGATCCCGAGCAGCGAAACATCTTTTTCGTCATGGCCAATAACGGTCGCAATACTGTCGGGCTGTGGGAATTCGATGTCGAGCGCAAGACGTATCGAGAAGTTGTTTATCGGCGCGGTGACGTGGATGTGGCGGGTGTCCGCTTTGATAGTCGGCGCTGGTCGCGTCCCGATCATATTGCGGGCGTCGTCTACGCGACCGATCGACTTCATGTTGAGTATTTTGATGCGGAAGAAGACGCGCTAATGCGTCAGCTCTCTGATCTCATCCCCAATGCGGCCTCGCTGTCTATCGTGAGCCGTTCGCGTGATGGCAACAGCTTCATTGTTTATAACGATGGTCCGCGCGATCCGGGCTCTTTTCACCTCGTGCGTGACGGCAAGCTGGCGCGCGTGGGCAGCAAACAACCGCTACTTGAAGCGGAGCGCTTGAGCGACGTGCGGCTCATCAAGGTCACCGCGCGCGACGGGCGGGTCGTCCCGGCGTACGTGACGGTCCCTTCCTCCGGTAAAGCACCGTACCCGACGGTGGTGGTGCCCCACGGCGGACCCTTCGTGCAGGAGTTTGTTGGCTATGACGAATGGGGCCAATTGCTTGCCGACAGGGGCTATCTGGTCGTTCAGCCGCAATATCGAGGGTCACGGGGTCTCGGCACCGAGCACTACACTGCCGCGTTCCTGAAGGGAGGGGAAGGTGGTCGGGCAATGCAGGACGACAAAGACGACGTGGTGCTCGACCTTGTGCGTCAGGGCCTTGCGGATCCTGATCGTCTCGCCATGTTTGGCTGGTCCTACGGTGGCTACGCGGCCTTGGTGGCGGCCAGCCGAACACCACAGATCTACCAATGCGTCATCGCCGGCGCTGCGGTTGCGGACACGATGATGCAGGTCAACTATTACCGCGACTTGCTCCGCGGCGCGGCCCAGGTGGAACAGCTCTCCATGTGGAAGGACAGCGTTAACCCGATCAAGGAGGTCAGCAAGGTCAACGTGCCGATGCTCATCGTGCATGGCAGCGTCGACCAGCGTGTTCCCATTGCGCATGCGCGCCGTTATCTGGATGCGCTCGATCGCGCCGATAAACCGTATCGGTACGTTGAACTCGACGGAGCTGACCATTTTTCGGACACGCTATTCTTCGATCATCAGCTCACGCTATACCAGGCTCTCACGGGGTATTTACGGGACGATTGTGGCCCTGGCGGTCTATAGGTGAGTATTTCTCTGGTCGTTGCCATCGAGCTTCTGCTGTTGCTCCTGGCTGCGAACGGCGCACCCGTGCTGCTTGCGCGGCTTCTTGGCGATCGCGGCAATTTCCCCGTAGATGCCGGGCTCTTGTTGCCGGATGGCCGTCCGCTGTTCGGGCGCGGCAAGACCTGGCGCGGCCTTGTGGCGGGCATAGCAGCGTGCGCAGTGCTTAGCAGCGTGCTCGGTTTGGGCGCCCTGTTTGGAGCCGTGTTCGGCGCGTGCTCGCTCGCCGGCGATCTCTGCTCCAGTTTTCTCAAGCGTCGCTTGGGCATTGCCAGCAGCGGTCGAGCCACGGGCCTCGATCAGATTCCGGAGGCGGCGCTGCCACTCGTGTACGCGCGCACGGTATTTCCTCTCGACGCGCTGACCATATCGGTGCTGACGCTGCTGTTTCTCCTCGGCTCGCTGGTGATGTCGCGCTGGATGTATCGGCTCGGCATTCGCAAACAGCCCTACTGACCAACCGCGATGGATAGCCTGACCCAAGCAGCGGTCGGAGCAGCGCTGGCGGTTGCGGTCTCACCCATGGTGAATGGTCGTTACGCGCAGGATCCAGAGCCCTCGTCCAGGCGAAGACTTGCCGGCTGGGCACTGGCAGGCGCCGTGGGCGGGCTTGTTCCGGATCTCGATGTGTTCATCCGCTCGTCAGACGATCCCCTGCTTGCGCTTCAGTACCATCGCCAGTTCACCCACGCGCTCATTATGGTGCCGGTACTTGGGCTCTTGGTCGCGGTGCTGGTCACACCGATTCTCAAACGCAGCCTCCGCCCCGTGGAGCGATATGTCAGCGCCACGATCGGGGTGGGATCGCACGGTCTGCTCGATGCGTGCACCTCCTACGGCACCGCGCTCTTCTGGCCATTCGCGGACCCGCGCATTGCGCTTAGCATTGTGTCGATTGTGGATCCGCTCTTTACCCTGCCGCTGATCGTCCTGCTGGTGTTCGCGCTGGGGCGGATTCAGCCGAGTTGGGCTGTCCTCGCCTGCGCGTGGGCCGCGTTTTACCTCACGCTTGGCGGCTGGCAGGCATCGCGTGCGGAAAACGCGGCGCGGGCGCTGGCGCAGGAACGTGGTCATGCGCCGGAAAGGGTCGAGGTCAAGCCGTCGTTTGGAAACCTGTTACTGTGGAAATCGGTGTATGGCGCGCAAGGTTTCTGGTGGGTGGACGCCGTTCGCGCGGGCAGGCAGGTGACGACGTATTCCGGCGATCGCGCGGCGCAGCTCGACCCGGCGCGGGATCTGCCGTGGCTTACGCCCGCTTCGCGGCAGGCACGGGATCTGGAGCGTTTTAGCCGCTTCTCCGGCGGTTTTGTGGCCCTGGTGCCGGGATCATCGAATGAGGTGATGGATGTGCGCTATTCGATGGTGCCCAATCAGATCGACCCGCTTTGGGGCATCACGCTCGCGCGTGTCGGGGACGCACCGACCGAGTTCTGGACAAGGCGCGAGATGACGCCTGAGCATCGCGCCGCGTTTCTTGAGCTGCTGCGCTGAAGGAATTCGTGGGCAACGCGGCGGAC
>JBMTYG010000209.1:0-3491 GCA_049454295.1 Pseudomonadales bacterium | reverse complement strand
CGCCCGAGCGCACGACAAGCGGCGGCCAGGCATAGGTTGGCCTCGGCACGAACGCCGTCCGCTAGCTCTCGCTGGAGCAGTCGCTGCATCTCGTTTATCGCACGCTCGGGTGTGCCGTCGCGCAGCGCGCTATTAGCCCGATCAAAATGCAGACGGATGTCAGCGGACAGTGGTTCTTCATTGGCCATGGCTTTTCCTGAAGCAGTTGCGGTGGTGGGCTGCTGCAGTGTGCCCATGCGCGCGAACGAAAAAAAAGGGGCATCGCACAAGCGATGCCCCTTTGGGTTCCGATCCTATTCAGATCAGAACTTGTAGGACAGACCGAGGCTGTACTTTGGACCCAACGGATCGTAGGTGTCCGCGTACATGTTCATCGACGTGTTTGCGCCCGGGATGTTGCCCACCACGGTCACTTTCTCATCGGTGATGTTCTGCGCGAAGAAGGTCACACGCAGCGCCTCTTTGTAGTGCCAGCTCAACGACAGGTCGATGTACTGGTAGTCCGGAATTTCCTCGATCAGGTAGATGCTACGACCGACCTGGTCTGGGTGATCATTCCGTGATTGCACCTCAACCTCTGCGATGTGGCGCATGAAGATCCCGGCCGAGAACTCGCGCCAATCGAAGTTGGCGGAGAGTGTGAACCGGTCCTCCGGCGTGGGGCTGCCGCAGATATCGCCATACAGGCCTTCGCACTCGATCTCCGGAGAGAGCGAGCTGGTCTGGAAGGACGATTTCAACGTGCGGTTGCCATTTAACCCGAGCGTGACGTTGACGGGACCTGCTTCGAAGAAATAGGTCGCAGAGTAATCGACGCCTTCAGTTTCGATGGTCGACAGGTTGCGTACCGATTGGATGATACCGAAACCATCACCCTCGAGTTCGCCTACCGCGTTCCGAACGACGAGGGAACAGAAATCGGCGATGTCGTTGTTGAAGCAGTTGTCGAGAATCTCCTGCGCGCCGTAGCTCGAGATACCGCCTTCGATTTCGATACTGTAATAGTCGACCGTCAGCGCAAAATCGGGCAGGAATTCCGGCATGAACTGGAAGCCCGCGGTGAAAGTGTCCGCTTCTTCCGGAGAGAGCGAGACGCCGAGCGCCACTGCACCGCCGGTGATGTTCGCGGCCTGCTGGGCTGCCGGTGGGGAGATCGATCCGAGCGTTCCAGCAGGCGCGCCCTGAGCGAGACACTTCTCGCCGATCGCCGGGTCGTCGATCGGGGCGGTCCCTGCACAGGGATCGCTGCGAACTTCGGTGAGGCCGAATGCCGCTGGGGCAAATTGCTCACCGAGGTTAGGGGCGCGCACCGCGCGCTGCAGCATTACCCGCGTACGGAGGCTGGGCACTGGGGAATATTCCAGACCTGCCTTCCAGGTGTCGAAATCACCGGAGAGGTTGGTGTCGGATACCCGGTAACCGAGATCGAGCCCCAGGGATTCAATGCCCGGCCGACCTGACGCCAGCGGCACGTACGCTTCGATGAAGTATTCCGTGCTGTCAAGGCTGCCCTGTAGCGGCGGCGACGTGCCACCCTGACCGTAGGCGCCGCCAAACTGAGTGACGTCATCCGGACGGTAGTCCGTCTCGTTCTCATTCCACTCCACCCCAAAGGCCAGGCTGATCGGCGCCTCGGCCGTGGGGAATTGCAGCGCGGGTACCTCGCCCGAAACCACCGCTGCCGCGTTATGCGCCTCGGTGGACTGGTCGGCGCTGTACGCCGTGCGGATGTAGTCGAGCGCCGCCGGAGAAATCGTGCCGGTCATGGGGTTGCCACTATCGGGATAGATGGCGCCGTCACCCGTGAACAGGTTGACAGGTGCGCACGGCGGGCCGGAGAGGCACTCGGGACCGTTGGCACCCGCCACTGCGATCAGCGCCTTCAGCCCGCGTTCTTTGTTTACGTCGTTTTCGGTGGCGCTGTACGCGTTTACCCGGCCCCACTGGGCAGAGACATCGAAGGTCCAGCCGGTGTCGCCGATGTCGCCGCGAATGCCGCCGGTGCCCTGCACGGTTTTCATTTCCGATACACCGACCCGATTGCCGAGTTCGGGCAGACGCCGGCGCAGACCGGTGACCTGGACCAGCTGACTGCCAGGCGCTGCGCTTGGATCATAGAGACCGTGCGCGGGTTGACCAGGAATTGGGAAGTCGACCTCAAAGTTGTAGGCGTCGATCAGCGCTGCACGCTGGCCCTCACTGAGGAACGGGTTGTCCAGGTTGACCTTGATCGGGTCGGCTGCGCCGAAGTAGGCCGACGGCGCGAGCTGGGTCGGCACGTCGGAGTTTACGGCGAAGATCTTGCCATAGATTTCTACCGACTCGGTCAAATCGTAGGTCACAGAGCCGTAGGCGGAGGTCCGCTTCTGCTTCACCTGGAAATAGTTATACGGGTTGTAGTTGTAGGTGTTGTTGCCCGCGTAGTCGCTCGCTGCGAGGGCCCCTGCACTGATCAGCTGCCCGTCGGGAGTGAAGTGCCGGGTCAGGAAGCCGCCCGTGCTGCTGCGGATGCGCGCGCGCGTAGCGCCGGCATTGGAGGAGCCCAGCCGGCGATCTTCACCGAAGATGCTGTCAGAGTACGCATAGAGCGTGCCGTTGTAGACGTATCCGTCCGCCGCGAAGATGTTGTAGTTGGAATACTTCCGAGCGCCCTGCAGTACAGGGTCTCGCTGGGTATAGCCAAACGAGACTACCGCTGACCCACGGTCGTCGGCGAACTTGCCGCCCGCGGTGACCGCATAGTTCTCGGTGCGTCCGTCACCTTCGTCATATTCCGAGACGTCGGCATCGATCTGAAGACCTTCGAAGTCTTCCTTGGTGATGAAGTTCACGACACCTGCGACGGCGTCTGAGCCATACACGGCGGACGCGCCACCCGTGACCACATCGACGCGCTCGATAAGGGATGGCGGTATGAGGTTGATGTCAACCGCACCAGACGTGCCAAAGGGGGGCAGACGCTTGCCATCCATGAGCACCAGGGTGCGGTTGGAGCCCAGCCCGCGCAGGTTAATCGTGGCAGCACCGGGGTTGCCATTATTGATGAATTCCGTGTCGCCGGGCAGGAACTGCGGCAGTTGGCGCAGCTCGGATTCGAGGTTGATGGCGTTGATCGCCTCGAGCTGCTCAGACGTCACCGTGGTGATCGGGCTCGTTGAGACGTAATCAGGTTTGACGATGCGGCTGCCGGTGACGACCAGTTCTTCGATCTTGCCAGCTTCTTCGGCGAATGCCGTGGCAGGCGCAATCAGCAGTGTACTCGCCGTGCCGAGCGCGGTGCTGATCGCAGACGCGAGCGGGTGCTTGCGGAACATACGTTGACCCCTTTGTTGGTGGACCGTTGTTATCGAAGGCAAAACTGCAAGCGCGCATGTGCAGAGGACGCCAGCCGGGTGACCGAGGGTAGATGGGGGGCCTCGCCATTCATAAACGACGCGGCTCCGGGGACCTTCGGCAGCGGACCAGAGCTGTCAACCGCGGTTCATACGTAG
>JBMTYG010000208.1:0-3552 GCA_049454295.1 Pseudomonadales bacterium | reverse complement strand
CCTTAACACCCCAATTAGCTAGACAAAATAACACCGATCCCAACTCTACCTTTGATTGATTACTGATGAGCATGATCTCGTCACCCGCAAAGACCTGCACTGCGCCCACCAGGTCACCATTGCGAGAGCTGGTCTGCATGGCGATGACACCCTGAGCACCGCGACCCTTGCGCGGGAATTCCTCCGCTGGCGTGCGCTTGCCGTAACCGCGCGCGCTGGCCGTGAGCACAAACCCGTCGACGCGCGGAATGATCAGCGCGATCACGCGGTGATCGCCACGCAGCGCAATGCCTCGGACACCGCGCGCAGTTCGACCCATGGCGCGCACATCCGATTCCGCAAACCGAGCTGCCTTGCCCGCGCTTGTGAGCAGCAGGACATCACACTGCCCATCGGTGAGCGCTGCACCAATCAGCGTATTGCCCTCATCGAGCTCGAGCGCAATGAGTCCCGCGCTGCGCGGCCGGGAAAACTGCTCAAGCGGCGTCTTCTTCACCGTGCCATTCGCGGTCGCCATGAACACGAAGCGATCTTCTTCGTAGGTCCGAATCGGCAGGATCGCCGTCACCCGCTCACCGTCGACGAGCGGCAACAGGTTAACGAGTGGCCGGCCCTTGGCGGTACGGCTGCCCTGCGGGATCTGCCAGACCTTGATCCAATACACTTTGCCCACGTTAGAGAAACACAGCAGAGTGTCCTTGCTGCCCGCAACCAGCAGCTGGGCAACGAAATCCTCGTCCTTTACTGACAGCGCGGCCTTGCCTTTGCCTCCGCGGCGCTGGGCTTGGTACGCGTCCAGCGGCTGCGTTTTCGCATAGCCATCATTAGAAACCGTGACCACGAGGTCCTGGTCGTTAATGAGATCTTCAATCGTGAGATCCTCGTGCGACTCGCGGATTTCGGTCCGGCGTGCGTCGCCATAGGTTTGCCGAACCGCCTCGAGCTCTCCGCGGATGACGTCCATCAGCCGCGTATCGGACGCAAGGATTTCCTGTAGATCCGCTATTTCATCGAGGATGCCCTGGTATTCCTCGAGCAGTTTGTCCTGTTCGAGGGCGGTCAGGCGTTGCAGCCGCAGATCAAGAATCGCCTGCGCCTGCTCCTCGGAAAGGTAGTAGACACCGTCGCGAAAACCAAACGCGGGATCGAGACCGTCGGGTCGACACGCGTCACTACCCGCCCGCTCGAGCAGCAGCTGCACGCCGGCGGATTCCCAGCCGCGAGACATGAGCGCCGTCCGTGCCTCAGCCGCGCCAGGGGACGCCTTGATCAGCTCTATCACCGCATCGATGTTGGCGAGCGCAACCGCTTGTCCCTCAACAATATGTCCGCGCCCGCGCGCGCGCCGCAGCAGATAAATGCTACGCCGCGTGACCACCTCGCGACGGTGCTTGATGAACGCCTCAAGCATCTGCTTCAGATTCAACAGCCGGGGCTGCCCGTCGACCAGCGCCACGCAGTTGATACCGAACACCGACTGCAACTGGGTCTGACTGTAGAGGTTGTTCAGCACGATCTCGCCGCTAACATCGCGACGCAGCTCGATCACGATGCGCAGCCCGTCCTTATCGGATTCATCGCGGAGTTCGCTGATACCCTCGATCTTTTTCTCCTTGACCAGCTCCGCGATACGCTCGATCAGACGAGCCTTGTTCACCTGGTAAGGAATTTCGTGCACAACGATTGTGTCGCGACCCGACTTTTCGTCCACGATGACTTCGGCCCGACCGCGCACAAAGATCCGACCGCGCCCGGTCCGGTAGGCTTCCACGATGCCGGCGCGACCATTGATGATCGCCGCCGTCGGAAAATCCGGGCCCTGCACATAGGCCATGAGGTCGTCAACGCCAAGACTGGGATCGCGCAGCAGCGCAAGGCAGCCGTCCACCACTTCGCGCAGGTTATGCGGTGGGATATTGGTCGCCATGCCCACCGCGATCCCAGCGCTGCCGTTGACCAGCAGGTTCGGAATCCGGGTCGGTAACACCTCCGGCATTTGCAACGTGCCGTCGTAGTTGGGCACGAAGTCCACGGTTTCGTGGTCGAGATCGGCGAGAAGATCCGCGGCGATACGATCCATGCGTACTTCGGTGTAGCGCATCGCAGCCGGGGGATCGCCGTCGATGGAGCCGAAATTGCCCTGGCCGTCCACCAGCGTGTAACGCATGGAAAAATCCTGCGCCATGCGCACGACCGTGTCGTAGACCGCGCCATCGCCATGGGGATGATACTTGCCAATGACATCCCCGACCACGCGGGCGGATTTGACATAAGGGCGGTTGAACGTGTTGTTCAGCTCGCTCATGGCGAAGAGCACCCGACGGTGCACGGGCTTGAGCCCGTCCCGCACATCCGGTAACGCGCGCCCCACGATCACGCTCATGGCGTAGTCGAGGTACGACTGTCTGAGCTCGTCCTCGATGTTGACCGCCAGAATGTCGCGTGGCTGATCTGGTCCGCTTTCTGCCATGAGCTGCGCTTTCCGTTCCGAAGCGCACCATTTTAGCAGAAGCGGCTCCCGAGGGGCGTCTCGGCGTATACTCGCGTGATGCGTCCCGAACCCTGCGATCTTCTGCTCGAGCCGCGCTGGCTGCTGCCGGTGGCACCAGACAACACCGTGCTGACCGGTCACGCTCTGGTGGTTCGTGACGGGCGCATCCTGGCGGTGGGTCCCGCCCCCGAACTGAAACACGCATGGTCCGCTGCGACCCAGCTGGCGCTGCCTCGACACGCGCTGCTGCCGGGGCTGGTCAACGCCCACGGACACGCCGCCATGAGCCTGTTGCGGGGGGTGGCGGAGGATGCGCCGCTCGAGACCTGGCTGAAAGAAACGATCTGGCCGCTCGAGGGGCGCCACGTGAGCACCGATTTCGTTCACGATGGCACCGCGCTCGCCATCGCGGAAATGCTGCGATCAGGCACTACCTGTTTCTCTGACATGTATTTCTTCCCGGAAACCGTTGCCCACCTGGCGCGTGAGACCGGCATCCGCTGCCAGGTTGCGTTCCCCATCGTTGAGTTCCCGAACGCCTGGAGCCGTAACGCCGCCGACGCCCTGCACCGCGGCATGGCGCTGTACGACGAACTCCGCGGCGCGGCCCCCGGGGGCGCCCTCCGGGTGGGCGGCCCCCGCCGGCCCCTGGGCGCCGCCCGGGCGATGCCCCGGGGCCTGGCTCCCCGCCAGCGGCTGCCGGCGGCAGCAGCCCTGGCTTCCGCAGTCCCGGTATTCCCCAGGGTGCGCCGATCAGTCGCGGCATCCCCGACCGCGGTGCCGTGCGCGATGCCGATTTCTCCCCCCTCGTCGACGCCGACGCCGAGCAAGAAGGGGTTGTGCGCGACGATCGAGAGCAGCCGGCCGAGCCGGTGGCGCTGCGAGAAGTGCTGGTCGATGATGACGCGCCCGAGCAGTCCGAGGCCCGGCACGAGGTTGAGCATCCCCTTGCGCGGGTGGACGCCCTGCCGGCCGCTCGCGACCATGTGCTCGGAGATGGCCGACGCCCCGGCGCTCGTGCCGGCGACCTGGAGCCCCATGGACCTCACCGCGCTCGTCGG
>JBMTYG010000207.1:0-3657 GCA_049454295.1 Pseudomonadales bacterium | reverse complement strand
TGCTTCGGCTGGCTGGGCGCATTAGGCGCTCTGCTATCACTGAAGACCGCGCCTAGTTCCGCGAAACTATTCGGAATTGCGCGCACACGAAGGCTCGTTTAGTAATCCGACATGAAGCTGCTCTCATCCTTCAGTCTAAGTTTGGGTGTCGGAATGATGGTGCTGGGTGGGTGCGCGACTGCGACGCAGGTAGGAAATGCCGGCCTCCCTGCCATTCCTGGCGTCAAGGACATCACGCTCGAAGTGGCGCCTGAGACTAACCTTGACCAAAGCGTGCTTCAGTCCGGACGTGAGCGCGCCATGTCGAACATCGAATTTGATGCGACCGTTGTCTCAAGCAAACAAGAACCAGGGGGAACCACGGCGGTGACTTTCAGTCTGAAACCTGCCCTTGATGGAGATAAGTTTAATCCCGAGGAGCTCCCCACGAAGCATCGCGTTATACCAAGTCCGGCAACCGTCATCATCAGGAGCAGTAAACTGGCAGGCATTCCACTGGCAGATTTGGCAGTCTCTCTGGAAGTGGCTGGCCAAGGGGCCCACCGAGGAAAGGTCACGGCGTTGAACCTTTTTGGTCCGCGCGTGACAGACTTGGACATGGGGAGCGCACAGCGGCGTCTTCTGGACGGTCGGTGGCAATATGTGGGGCAGGGGCTCGCCTCATGTCGGAATCCAAAAACCGGTGCTCCGTATTCGGTAAAACTCTCCGGTTTCGACGGACCCTTGTTTGACTCTTATTCATCGGGCGAGCCGCCCGGGAGGATTGATGGCGGATACGTTTATCTGGGTGAAGATGGGGGGCAGTTTCGGCTCACGGCAAAAGGTTGGACGGCCATTCAGAACGAGGCCGGCGACGGCAGTGCGGATTACTCTTTCTTGGAGACCAAGGCCAAGCGAGGGAGTTTCGACTGAGGACGTCCCAAATTAGAAGCGAGGCCATCACGCAAGGGCCGCTTTATCTGGCCTTCATCTCCTACCGCCACGCGGACAATCGCGAGATGGGCCGTTGCTGGGCTACGTGGTTGCACCGAGCGCTGGAAACCTATGCGGTGCCGCCGGAACTTGTCGGCACGATTAATCTCCGCGGCGAGCCTGTTCCCGAGCGCATCTATCCTGTCTTCCGGGATGAGGAGGAGTTTTCTGCGGAAGCCGCCCTGGCTCCCGCGATCTGCGATGCGCTGCAGCGCTCGAAGACGCTGATTGTGCTTTGCTCCCCGCGCGCCGTGCAGTCGCCCTATGTCGCAGCGGAGGTGCGTCATTTCAAATCTTTGGGCAGGGCAGATCGCATCGTGCCTGCCTTGCTGGATGGCGAGCCGGGAGATTCCCAGCGGGAGGCGTTCCCTGACCCGCTCCGTGAGACGGATGCTGACGCCCCCGTCGAGCCGCTGGCGGCGGACTTCCGGTTGCCCGACGGGACGGAGGGATTCACCGATGCCTCATTCTATGACCGGCATCTCCGCTCCCAGCCGCAGGTATCTTCCGCCGAGCGGAATCGCCTGGTCGCTGCTTACCGGGAGAAGTCGCATCTGGCTTTCCTCAAGCTCGCCGCCGCTGTGCTGGCGGTGCCGCTGGCCACTCTGACCCGCCGGGATCAGGCCTACCAACTCGCCTTGGCGCGCAAGCGCGCGCGCATTTTCCGCGCCGTGGCGGCGGCGCTGTCTGTTCTCTTCGCCATTGCCGTGCTGACGGGATTGTATGCCAATCGCAAGCGGATCGAGGCAGTGAAAGCGCGCAACTCGGCCAACGACCTCGTGGGATTCATGCTCACGGATCTGCATGACCAGCTTTCGCAAACGGGCCGTCTCGACGTCTTATCATCCACTGTCGAAAAAGTGGACACGCATCTGGCGGAGAATCCCGCACCTCCGGACCTCGTTGCGGACCTGCGTTTGCAGCAGGCGCGGATTCTTTTCGGCCAGGGCCGTCTGGAAGAGGCGGTCAGTCGCGCGAGAAATGCGTTGGAGGAACTACCGGCCGATGCCCCATCCAAGGCGCATCTTGCGCGGCTACACGCGTTCCTGGGCGATGTCCTGGCATGGGGACAGGATCAAAATGAAGCGGCACGGCGAGAGTGCGAGACTGCGCTGGGATTGTTCGATCCAAGCGCCACCGATATCGCTGCGGTGGAAGCTCTGGTGCGCACGCAGATTGCCTTGGGCGATATTTGGCGGGATTACCATGACATCGGGAATTCCCTCGCCGCTTATGAGAGGGCTTCGGCCCTCGCCGCCAAACATGCACCCGCGCTGGATGCCGTCCACGTTCTGGCATTGCAGCGCCACGCGGAGGTCTGTCACTGGAACAACAAGTCCAATGATGCCGCCAGCTCGGTTGGCCAAGCGATCGCCATTGCGCAAAGGCATCTGGATCAGGCTTCCAACTCGCACCCTTGGCTCGTCGCACTGGCCGAGACGCTTCTCATTCGAAGCGTCATGGAAAGGTATTCAGGACATCTGGCCGATTCACTTGCGAGTCTGCGCGAGGCGGAGCGATGCGCGGAGCAAGCCGCCACGCCGGGTCAGTTGCACCGACAGTTTCTGCTCGCAGGCATTCGCGGTCAAATCGCGGCGCATCCCAGCCCGACCTTGACGCTGCCGCAGCGCTCAGCGCTGTTTGATGAAGCCTTGGAAACCCAGCGTGCATTGGTGCGCGAAGCGCCAGACAACCGTGGTTGGGCCGCCAAGCTGGCCTCCACTCTGCGTGATCACGCCGGCTTCCAGCTCGGCTTGGGGGATTTGTTCAAGGATGCCTCCTTCCAGAAACGCGCCATGGCCGACTTGCAGGAAGCTGAGACATTGCAACGCCCCATCACCCTGCCGGGAGTGTTGCGTGAGCGAGTGGAGACTTTGTTGAGCCTCGCCTCCATCACGCCTCCTGAGGAAAAACGCGAGCATCTCGTGACCGTGCGAAACTTGCTGGACAAGCTGCCCCGGAACGATGTCGAAACACTTTTGCTCAGTTCCCAGCACATCCTTCTCTCCGCCGATGATAAACCCAGCCTCGAAAAAGCCCACAACCTGATCGAGCAAGCCTGGGAAAAAGCTCAAGGTATCCGCAAAAACAATATGAGTGATCACCTCGCGGCGAGCCACGAGAGGCTTGCCGCGCTTGCGATCGCTGACAACGATGCCGCAGCCTATCAGGAACAGGCAGCCAAGGCTTTTTCCCTGCGTCGGCAGATGCTCATCGCCGGTGCAGATCAGCCGGACCAGAAGGAGAAGCTCGCTCTGGCGCTGAACAACCATGCGCGCTCTCTGCGCGATCTCGGCTTAACGGATCAGGCCCGCAGCAACTACGAAGAAGCCGCCAGCTTGCTGCAAAGCCTGATCAAGGAACATCCGATCCATGCGCCGCCGTATCGGGAACTGTCCTTGGCGCAGTATCAACTCGGAAAGATCGCCGCAGGCGCTCAGGAGGGAGAGAAAGCTCTCGCGCTTTACAACGACGCTTTTGTGACCTTCCAGTCCTTCATTCAAAACGCTTCACTGTCCCAACCACCGCCACGCGTGCCCATGGGCGCAGCCAACCTCTCCACCCTGGCCGCCATCGTCGGCAAGGAAGCCGAAATCGCCGCTGCCACCGGCCGGCATGATCTGGTCGCCGCAGGCTGGGGCAGGCTCTTTGAGGTCACGAACGCCATCAATACTTCCCGCCTGT
>JBMTYG010000206.1:0-3696 GCA_049454295.1 Pseudomonadales bacterium | reverse complement strand
GCGCGGGCCGCGGCGCTCTGAGCGCCTCTCGAAGGAGACCCGGCATGCCCAAAGGCGTCGACCGTCAGTCGCCCACGCCCTTCACGGCGAGCGCGACCAGAATATCGCTCGAGTTCTTTCCGCCACGCAACGGTGACATAGCGAGCATCAACACCGTCGTCGGACGCCTCAAGGCGGCGAACCCGCTGTTCTGTTCCTGTACCTACGGCGCCGGCGGCTCGACCCGAGACGGGACGCGGCAGACCGTGGCGCACTTGTTCGAACTCGGGCTGGACGCGGCACCGCATCTTTCCATCGGCACGGATTCGGAAGCAACGATTCACGGGCTGCTCGACGAATACCGGGCGCTCGGCGTCAGGCGCATCGTCGCTCTGCGCGGTGACGTGCCTTCCGGCGTCGGCCGCGCGCGCTATATCCACAATGCGGAAACACTGGTGCGCTGGATCCGCGCCCACAGCGGCGACCACTTCGATATCGAGGTGGCGGCCTACCCGGAAACCCATCCTGACGCGCGCAGCCCCGGGGAGGACCTGGAGTTTTTTCGCCGTAAGGTAGAAGCGGGCGCGACCGGCGCTATCACCCAATATTTTTACAACGTGCAGGCGTGGGAAAACTTCGCCGAGCGCGCGAGCCGTGTCGGGGTGTCGGTTCCGATCGTGCCGGGCATCATGCCCATCACCAACCTGGAGGGTATCGTGCGCTTCTCAGAAAGCTGCGGCGCCGATCTCCCGCGCTGGATCCGCAAGCATCTGGAGGCGCTCCGGGATGACGAGGCGGGGCTCAAAGCCTTTGGCATCGACGTTGTGACTCGCCTCTGCGAGGATCTTCTCGCAGCCGGCGCGCCAGGGCTTCACTTCTACACGCTGAACCGCTGGGGCGCGACAGCGGCGATCTGCCGCAATCTGGGGTTACTCAGTCCCTCGTGACCCCTCGGCTGTTCCTCACCGGAGGGCTCGCAGCCGGCACGATCAAGCCGCTGCTGCCCGAGCAGGCGCACTATCTCTTGCGCGTGCTGCGCCTCTCCCCCGGCGCCGACATCTTTTGCTGCGACGGTGCGGGTGCCCTCTGGCGAGGCACGCTGGTACGCATTGGGACCCGCAGTTACGGCGCGGAACTCATCCATCAAGACGCGCTGACGCCGCCACCCGCCCAGCGCCTGCACCTGCTGCAAGGGCTTTTGAAGGGCGCCGCGATGGACACCGTGCTGCAAAAAGCGACCGAGCTCGGCGCAACCGATATTTGGCTGCTCGAGTCGGCTCGGAGCAACGTAAGCCTCGGGGCCGAGCGGGTGGAACGCAAGCGCGAGCACTGGCTTGGGGTTCTGGAGAGCGCGGCTGCCCAATGCCAGCAGCTGCATCTGCCAGCGTTGCATGGCCCGCTGACTTTGCCCGACGCCCTGAACAGCGTCGCCAACACAACGCTACTCCTGCTCGATCCCGGTGCTCCGACACTGCCGCGCGAACTTCCTGACGGTCCCGTGGCTATCTTGGTCGGTCCGGAGGGCGGCTTCGCTGCCAGCGAGCGAGCGCTCGCGCTCAGTCGCGGCGCTCGCGCCTGCGGCCTGGGCGAACTCGTGCTGCGTGCGGAAACCGCGCCGCTCGCGGCGCTCGCAGCGATTCGCCACTCGCGCGGCTGGTGCTGAAAACGGGGCGCAGACTCGCCGTGTACGTGGTTAGCCCGCTCTAGGTCGCCTACGACCAGGTGAGTGGTGGCAGCTGCTCTCGTTGCAGCCATGCCAGATCCGGTATCAGACAGCGGCCGGAATCGGCAACAACCCAGCTGCCTGGGCAACCGGCTGCCTGCACTTCTGCCAGCGCAACCGAGGAAGCGGACATCCGCCGCCTGCGCGGCAGATTCGACAACGCCACCGCCCAGAAGGGCCAGGGCGCGTCGGCTGCGGTTCGGTTGAGCACTGCAATCAAGGGCCATGCAGCGACAGCCTGCGCCCGGTCGCGCTCAAGCCGCGCTACATCGATCACCGGCACATCCCCATCCCGCCAGCCGAGAAGCCCGATGCAGGCATCGGGTGCCGCTACCCGGGCAAGGGGTCGGTAGCGCACGACTTCGACCACGCACACGGCCGGCAGCAACCAATCGCCTGCGCCGACCGGCAGGAGGAGGCAATCAATTGACGCTTCACCCGCACTGGCGCTCATGTCGAGGCGCTCTCGACGAATTCCCGAGCACCAGCGTCAATTTCGGGCAACGCCGACACAAGCCCTGGCAGGTCCAGAACGAGCATGACATCCGCCTGACCCAAAACGGCCGCGCCGGCAAGCCAGGGCAGACCGCGCAGCATTGGCCCGACCGGCAGTGCGAGAAGCTCTCGCCCTTGTTCCAGAAACTCGACCTCCACAGCATCGACCGCGAACGCCACGCCTCGCGCCCCGTTGCCCACCAGGAGGACCGCTGCTGACTGCTCCTCGACGCGTGGAACAGCGGGCCTGCCCTGCAAACTGTCCGCAAGGGATCTGAGCGTGTAAGCAGCGCCGCGGAACTCAAGCCACAGCGCGCCCGCACGGTCCTCGATACGCAGATGCGCGTTCACGCGCAACACAGCCTCGATAGAGTCGATGGGCACGGCATAGCGCGCTTCGCCCGCGCGCACCACCAGAACCCGATCGAACACAGCGGCAGCCGGCAGGGCTAGACGAAAGGCGCTGCCAACCCCCTCTTCGCTGGTGCAGCTGAGGCTGCCTCCCAATTGTTCCAGCGCATACCGCGCAGCATCGAGTCCAACGCCTCGGCCGGAGATCTGCGAGATCTCGGCAGACGTCGAGAACCCGGGCTTAAAGATCAGATCGCGCAGCGAGTCGGCATCAAGAGCTCCCGTCTCGGGCAGCAGCCCTAGCGTCTCGGCACGCGCTTGAATCCCGGTCAGATCAAGCCCGGCACCATCGTCGGTCACCTCGATCGCGACCTCCGTGCCCAGACGCTGAAAAGCAACGCTAACGCGCCCAACGACCGGTTTACCGAGTTTCGAGCGACGATCTGCCGTCTCGATGCCGTGATCCACGGCATTGCGCAACAGGTGTTCAAGCGGCGCGGCCAGCGCATACAGCAGCTCGCCATCAATCAGCACATCCGAGCCCGAGCAAACGAACTCCACGTCTTTGCCGAGCGCATTGGCTACCGACAACACAGTGGCGCGAAGTCTTGAAAGCAATCGGGAGCACGGCAGCATGGATGCTCGTTTCAGACGATCCTGAAGATGCCCCTGTGCTCGCTCCCAGCGCTCTGTAAGCGCCTGGATATCGTTGCGCTTTGCAACCATGGCACTCACACCCGGGTCAGCAACAGCGTCTTGCTCCATCGCGCGAAGGAGCTCGGTGATTTTGGCCTGAACTACTCCTGACTCTTGGGCGAGCATCTCGACCTCGCGCAACAGACTACGGCGCACGCGGACCACGTCATCCGCCGCTGCTGGCTCTTCTGCTTGCCGCTCGGGTACAGCCACGGCATCTGCGGACCCGAGGTCCGACCGAACGAGCATCGGAGGTGCGCCCAGGGGCAGCGGCGCCGAGGACTTAGAGAGCGGCGCCCATTCAGCTTCGGCGCGCGACCCGGGCAGCGTGAGCGCCGGCGGGTCCACAACTTCCCGGGGCAAGCCCCGAGCGCCAGCGAGGACCCGGAGCCGCGGAACGAGTCCTGCAACAAGAGCCGCGCCCGAATCATCCTCGGACAGCGCCCCCGCAC
>JBMTYG010000205.1:0-3744 GCA_049454295.1 Pseudomonadales bacterium | reverse complement strand
GCGGCGCGCGCAAAGCGCAGCGTCTGTTAAAACGACCGGAACGACTTCTAGCCGCATTATCGTTTGGCAACAGATTGGTCAAGTTCACTGCGGCAGCGCTAGGCGCCGCCCTTGGCATGCGATTTCTGGGAGAGGACGGCGTGCTTCTGGCGCCCATCCTGATCGGACTTTTATTTCTGTTATTCGCCGACGTCGCGCCGAAGACCCTGGCTACGCAGCGGCCAGAGGCGGTCGCCTTTCCGTCCGCTTATGTACTGCAGCCGTTACTGGTGCTGCTGCGCCCGGCGGCGGCTTTCATGAACGTGCTGAGCCGCGGCCTGGCGCGCCCCTTCAGTTCCCCTGTCAGCGCGGATTCTCGTCTCAGTGAAGATGAGCTGCGCACGATGGTGACCGATGCCGCCAATCTATCACCCGCTGATCGCGCCATGGTGCTTGGCGTGCTCGATCTGGATCGAATCACCGTCGATGACATCATGGTGCCTCGCGACGAGATTGTCGGCATCGATATCAACGCACCGTTTGAGCAGGTCATCGAGATTCTATCGACCGCGCAACATACGCGATTGCCGGTGTGGCAGGACGGAATGCGCGTGATCTCCGGCGTATTACACCTGCGACGGGTCGCGCACCGCGTACTTGAGAGCCACCTGTCTCTCAACGATTTGCTTAATCTGCTCGAGCCTGCCTACTACGTCCCCTCGGGCACGTCGCTCGAGGTACAACTCGGTCATTTTCGGCGTGAGAAGCGCCGGCTTGCGCTCGTTGTCGATGAGTACGGGGACGTTCAGGGTCTGGTGACGCTGGACGATATCCTCGAAGAGATCGTCGGCCAGTTCACTACGGATCTGACTGCGAGTGCACCCGAGATATCGCCTCAACCCGACGGGAGCGTCGTGATCGATGGTCGCGCCAACCTGCGCGACATTAATCGCTCTCTCGCGTGGGACTTGCCCGTTGAGGGCCCAAAGACGCTCAACGGACTCGTTCTAGAACATCTGGAAGCGCTGCCCGAAAGCAACGTCTCCCTGGCACTCGGCCGCTATCGGATCGAAACGCTGCTCATTCAGGGCAGCGTCATTCGCGCACTACGCGTCACCCGGCTATCCGCGCCAGCGCCGATTGAGAGCGGACATGATGGCGTTGAATGAAGCGGTGATCGTATTGCGCGAAAGCCCGACGCCATAGCAACGTCCTTCAGTCCCGTTGTTGATTGCCACCAAACAAATCGCCTGCGCGTCTTTGCCCGTTCCGAGGGCATGCTCGTGGTAATCAATGATGTTCAACGGCTCGTTGAGCGATGCGACCAGCGCATTGACAAAAGCCTCGATTGGGCCGGACCCCTCGCCATCGATGGTCATCTGCTGCTCGGCAATCTCGACGCGAGCGACACAGCGCTGGTCCGATTGCCGAGCGGTCAACAGGTCATAGTCGAGCAGTTTGTAGGGGCCGGACTCGACCACGTACTCGCGCAGAAGCGCATCGAAAATCTCATCCACCTTGATCTCGCGCTTGAGACTCTCGGTGAGCCCCTGCACGCAAGCGCTGAATTCAACGAGCATTTCGCGCGGCAAAGAAACGCCAAAATGTTCCTCCAGCACGAACCCTACGCCGCCTTTTCCGGACTGGCTGTTCACCCGCACGGTTTCCTTGTAGGACGAACCGACGTCCTCCGGATCGATCGGCAGATAAGGCACTTCCCAGTGGCCACGGTCTACGCGCGACATGCCCTTGCGGATCGCGTCTTGGTGTGAGCCAGAAAAGGCGGTGAACACGAGTTCCCCCGCATAGGGGTGCCGGATATGTACCGGCAGCTTGTTGACTGCCTCGGCAGTGGATCGAATGTGCGGCATTGCTCGCAAATCGAGCTCTGGATCCACGCCCTGGCTGAACAGATTCATGGCCATAGTGATGAGATCGCAATTGCCCGTGCGCTCACCGTTGCCAAACAGGGTGCCTTCCACCCGATCTGCTCCCGCCATGAGGGCAAGCTCGGACGCCGCTACACCGGTGCCGCGATCGTTGTGGGTGTGCAGACTGATGATGGCGCTGTCTCGTCTTGGAAAGTTGCGACAGAACCACTCGATCTGATCCGCATAGATGTTGGGAGTCGCCATCTCCACGGTCGACGGCAGATTGATAATGATCTTCCGCTCCGGCGTCGCACCCCAGGCATCAGCCACCGCCGTGCAGATTTCCACCGCAAAATCGAGCTCTGTGCCAGTGAAGCTCTCCGGCGAATATTCAAAGGTGACGTTCGAATCGAGCGTCGCAAGCCCCGCTTTCACCAGTTCCGTGCCGCGCACGGCGAGATCGATGATGCCCTGCCGATCCATCCCGAATACCACTCGCCGCTGCAGCTCCGAAGTCGAGTTGTATAGATGAAAGATGACGCTCGGCGCGCCGCGCAGAGCCTCTACGGTTCGAGCAATGAGTTCTTCTCGAGCCTGACAGAGCACCTGAATGCTCACCCCCGGCGGAATGCGATCTTCTTCGATAATTCGGCGAATGAAATCGAAATCGGGTTGCGACGCGGCTGGAAAACCCACTTCGATCTCAGCGAAGCCGATCTCGAGCAGCAGATCCCATAATCGCAGCTTCTCTTCCACCGTCATCGGATCGATCAGCGCCTGGTTGCCATCACGCAAATCAACGCTGCACCAGCGCGGCGCGCGATCAATCACGGCGTTAGGCCACCGCCGATCAGGCAGGTGAATGGGTTCGAAACGCCGATACTTGCCAAATGGCATGGCCCCCACGCGACGCCCTCCGGGGGCATTGGGTACGTGTTCGCTCGCCTGACTACGCTGCTCGCTCATGAAACTGCTCTCGCTCTTGCTGCCGTGCGTATGCACAACAATGCGCTTTTGCACTTGCCTTGTACTGGGGATCCGGGGACAGGTCGGGCATTGCGCCCTGTTCGAACAGGAATATGCCGGCTACGCCGGCAGTCGCAGCAGCGCCAGAAGGAGACCCGACTCGTGTACAGAGTGATTCACGCAGGACCTAGATGGTTGACCCGCAAACTATAGTCGCCTGCGGGGAGGTTGCCAACCCGACTGGCTCAGGCCACCCATGCACCACCATCCTCCCGAGACGCTTTGCAGATGAGTGCCATACTGAAAGAGATTCATGAGCATCGCAGGTCTTTCAGTCAATGGTTGTTGGTCTTAACACGGTATGAGAACCCTTGTCACAGCAATCTGGCGTCGCTGGCTGACCTGGACCTTGCGTCGGCAGCGAGTCCTCGTGGTTACAGGCTTGCGCAGGAGTGGCAACCATGCCTGCATCGAATGGCTGTCGAACGCGCTCGAAGGTCATGCCGTTGCTTTTTCCCGTCTCGGCCCCGGCGTGTTTCTGTCTGAAACTGGCAACATCATCCATTTCAATGAAGCCAATTGGGAAGGACCGCTCGACTTTGCCAAAAAGCTTCGAGTGCACAGAGAATCCGTCAAGCAGTCCCACGTCGTAATCATTTCACTCGAAGACTACGCCATCGAACCGAGCAGCCCCTTTGTTCCCCATCAGGCTGTGGTGATCCTGATCACCCGGACCCTGAAAAATATTATCGCTTCGAGATTGACCTATGCCCTGAAACAAGCGGCCCTCGGTCTTGATCGCGGAGATATGCGCATTGATGACTATTTCATGCGAACAGCACGGTGGCTCAAGCATGCAGAGGGCCCTGGCATGCTGCGTTGGAACTATGATCTCTGGTTTTCGAACCAAGACGACTATAGCCTGGAC
>JBMTYG010000204.1:0-3711 GCA_049454295.1 Pseudomonadales bacterium | reverse complement strand
TCGTCCGCGCGCTTGGGGATGTGCTCACGGGAACCAATGATTCGCAGTACGGTATTGGCGGCATTATCAGCGGCGCGGCCGTGATTTTCTTTGCCTACATCGGCTTCGAGGCCGTGTCGACGGCGGGTGCCGAGTCACGTAATCCTGCCCGGGACATGCCCATCGGCATCATTGGTTCGCTTCTCATCTGCACCGTGCTCTATGTGCTCACTGCAGCCGTGCTGGTGGGCATTGTCCCTTACGACCAGCTCGACCACCCGGCCCCGATCGCCATGGCCGTGAACGAGATGGGTCTGCCTTGGTTTGCCGTTTTGGTGAAGATCGGGGCGATTGCGGGGTTGTCCTCAGTGATGCTCGTGCTGCTCTACGGCCAGACCCGGGTGTTTTACACCATGGCGAGCGATGGTCTGCTCCCCGGTATTTTCTCTAAGGTGCATCCTCGGTTTCGCACGCCCGCTGTGGGTACGGTAGTTGTTGGGATCATCGCGGCAGGATTTGCGGGCTTCATGTCGCTTGATGCGTTGTCGGCTCTCACCAACATCGGGTCGCTCACGGCATTCGCGATGGTGTGCCTCACGGTGATCTACATGCGTGCCAAAGCACCGGAGCTCGCGCGGCCGTTCCGGGCGCCGCTGTATCCTCTGGTACCCGTGCTCGGTGCCGCCATGTGTCTCTTCCTCATGCTCTCGCTCATTGCGCACGACGCCACGCGCAACTTCTTCCTCATCTACCTTGCGGGCGGTGTGCTGCTGTATTTCGCGTACGGCGTTCGTCACTCGAAGCTGGGTCGCGCTCGGTCGTGATGAGGTGTCGGGAGGGGGAAACCCCTCCCGAATTGCGCCGCGGGTTTAGTGGGCGCCAGATTTCGCGATGGGGGCAATGACGGTTAGATCCTGCATGCCGCGCCAGGCACAGGCTTCGCAACGGCCGCCAAGCAGGCGATAGGCGGCCTCGACCGCGCGCATGGTGCTGGTCTGGCGAATGCGCTCTTCCCGAAACAGGCGTTCTTCTCCCAGGCGTGCCGCCATGCCGGCCTTAGCCATCACGTTGAGCATGCCGGCCTGTACGCCACAGAGTATGACTCGCACACCCCGAGCCTCGAGCCGTTCCATCCATTGATCCAATTCTGCGAGGGCGACCGCGTCGGGATTGCGGGTCCGCTTGAGCCGCAGGATGACCACGCGGGTCTCGTCGCTGACCGCGTTTTCAATGCGCGCGAGGTGCTGCTCCATCGTGGAAGTGGCGCCGAAGAACATCTCGCCCTCAAGACCAAAGATGAGGAGACGCTGGCAAGGCCGTTCGCCGGGCAGCATCTCGCGGACATAACCTTCGGGCGCGATTACGAATTGGCTTAGCAGCATACGACCCGCGCGCGGCACGGTCAGCATGAACGACATGAGCACGCCGATGAGGACACAGAACTCGATCGAGATGGCGATCGCCGAGAAGGCCGTGGTCGCGATGATCGCGGCATCGAATCGGGTGGTGCGCCAGTGATAGGCGAGCGCTTTCCAGTCCACCATGCCCCAGGAAGCGACGAGGAGAATGCCGGCGAGCGTTGCCCGAGGCAGGTATTGGGCGTAGGGCGCAAGGACCAGCATGATCACTGTGACCCCCACGGCGGAAACAACGCCCGACCACTGGGTCACTGCACCCGCCTGACGATTGATGGCGGAGCGGGTGAGAGAGCCGGAACCCGGAATGCACTGGAAAAGGCTGCCACCGATGTTGGCAACAGCCTCGCTCAGACATTGCTGATTCATGTCGAGCTTCTGCCGTGTGACGGCGGCGATGGCCTTTGCCATCGATATCGCCTCGAGCAGCCCAAGCAACGCAATGGCGAGGGCGCTGGTGGCGAGTTCCTCGATCAATGTGGGATCGAACGTCGGCAGATCGAAACTGGGCAGTGAGGCGGGGATGGCGCCGACCACTTTGACGCCGTGATCCTGAAGACCGAACACGCCCACGATGGCGCACATGACGCAGACGGTGATGAAGAGCTCCGGTAAAAGCGGCCAGTTGAGCGCCTGCTTCAGCCAGCGCAGTGCCAGAATGAGCCCGATAGTGCTGAGGCCGAGCACCGTCGTGAGTGTGTGGAGACCGCTGCCTTCGGTAAACGTCAGCCAGAATCGGTAAAGCAGATGATCGTCCGCGGCGCCAAGTCCTGGAATCCCGAACAGATTTTTCATCTGGTCGATGACCAGCAAGCTGCCGGCGCCGAGCGTGAACCCGACGATGACCGAGTGCGAGATATAGCGCGTCAGGTCGCCAAGCCGAAACAGCGTGATGAAGAGCTGGATCACCCCGATCATGAAGGCGAGCAGGATGACGGCCTCGAGCCGTTGCTCCAGCGGTGCGATCATGGCCACAGCCGACAGCACTGCGATCGAAATGGCGTTGGTGGGTCCGTTGATGAGCTGGCGCGAGGAGTCGAAGAGCGCGCCGATGGCAGTCATCACAATCGCGGTATACAGACCATAGATGGGCGGCAGTCCGATGATCATGGCGTAGGCCATGGCCTGGGGCACAGCCACGGCGGCCACGGTCATGCCGGCCAGCGCATCCTGCCGGGCATGGCGGAAGGTATAGTCCGGCAGAACGCCAAGCGCCGGAACGAACCGGCCAACCCAGTCGAACATGCTCAGTTCACATCAAAGCGGAAGGCGTCGCCCTCACGGACTACGTGACCGGCGGTCGGTGAGGCGAAGTGGGTGCCGATCACCAGTACGGGCTCGCCAGCCACCCGCTCCATGACCGACCTGCGCATGTTGGCGCCGGATACGGGATCGCTATCGAAGCTCGGCGACCACTCCGGGTGACCGAATTGGCAGGGGTGATGCAGCATGTCACCGGTGATGAGCGCCCGCGCCCCGCGGGATTCGATCTGCACGCTGACGTGCCCTGGCGTGTGCCCCGGGGTTGGGGTCAGCGAGATATCGGGTGAGATGCGGTGATTCATCTCGACGAGGGTCGCCAGTCCGCGGTCGAAGATCGGTCGAACCGAATCGCTGAGGATCGCTTGCTGCTCGGCGTCACCGTCCCGGCTCCAGTGCTCGTACTCGCGCCGCCCGATCAAATAGCGTGCCTTCGGGAAGGTCGGCACCCATTCGCCCTCTACGAGCATCGTGTTCCAGCCCACATGGTCCACGTGCAGGTGCGTGCAAACGACCACGTCGACCTGCTCGCGCGGGCAGCCGGCGGCGGCCAGACTGTCAAGGAATGTGGTCGACAGTGACCGATTGCCCAGGAGCGATCGCGGCTTGTCATTGCCGACGCAGGTGTCAACGATCAGGTTGAGGCCCGGCGCCTGTACCAGCAGCGCGTGGATCGAGAGGCGCAGCGCCCCTTCCTCGGTCACGAAATGCGGATAGAGCCAGGGCAGTTCCCGCAGCGCCTCTGGGGTCGCTTCGCGGATGAACGAATACTGCGGATGGTAGGGAACGGGCATCTCCATCTCGAGCACCCGGGTGATCGTGATGTCTCCAACCTTCCATTGCAGCATGACCCGTTCCTCCCGTTCTGATGGTGCCGTCTGACGGCGGCGAGTATGTCGAAATCAGAGTTCACGCAACAGGCGCAGGCCGCGATCGTCGCCCTCGCGGTTGGCGAACTCTCCATCAGAATAGCCCACGTTCGTGGCGGTGGAGTCCCATGAGCCCCCGCGTACCACGCGGCTGCCGCAGTCCGTATCGGGGTCATCGGGTGTGCCGG
>JBMTYG010000203.1:0-3787 GCA_049454295.1 Pseudomonadales bacterium | reverse complement strand
TCATCGGAAATCAAATCGTTACTTCCCGATCTTCCCTCGCGACCTGAGGTAAATTCAAAAGCGCTGCAAGAGGTATTCACGTTCTGGGGGCCGCTTGGTCCGGACTCGCTTTTTGCCGGGGTCGCTTCCGTTCGCCCGGGCGAGATGGTGAGTATCGAGCGTGGTCGCGTACGCCGTTGGCAGTGGTGGGACTGGACCTTCCCAACTGACGGTAATTTTCTGGGGGCGCGTAATCTGGGTCCGAGTATCGATGATCTCGCCGAGACTCTGCGCGAGCTCCTGCTGGACGCTACGCGGCTCCGATTACGTGCGGATGTGCCCGTCGGAGCCTACCTGTCGGGAGGGCTTGATTCGTCGGCGGTAGCCGCATTGGCACTTGAGGCGGGTAAAGAGGACCTTCGCACCTTTTCCGTCACCTTTGACGATCCTGGTTTGGACGAACGCGTCTTTCAAGCCCAGGTGCAGCGCCACCTGCAGACACAGCATACCGAGGTCCACTGTGGTGGGGCAGCGATTGCCGATCTGATGCCCCGCGTCATCGAGCGAACGGAACAGCCGATCCTGCGCACCGCGCCGGCGCCCCTTGCGCTACTGTCGGGGCATGTTCGCGACAAGGGTTACAAGGTGGTCCTGACCGGCGAAGGCGCTGACGAAGTGCTGGGCGGCTATGACCTTTTCAAGGAGGCGAAGATCCGGCGCTTTTGGGCCGTTCAGCCGGAGTCCGTCAGCCGTCCGCGCCTGCTTGAGCGCCTCTATCCGTGGCTCGGGCTTGGTGAACGAATGGGGCTGCCGTATCTCAAGCAGTTCTTCGGTCAAGGTCTCGATCAGCCCGAAGCGTGGGATTTTTCGCATCAGCTGCGCTGGCAGATGGGGGATTGGCTACGGGGATTCCTGCTGCCCGATCACCGCGGCGAAAGCGCAGAGGCGGTTGCGGCTCCACTGCGTGCATCTCTTCCGGCTGATTTTGGCCGCTGGCACCCTATCAATCGAGCCCAGTACCTTGAGCTGAGGACTTTGCTACCGGGCTACTTACTGTGCAGCCAGGGCGACCGCATGCTCATGGCGAATGGCGTTGAGGGTAGATTCCCGTACCTGGACCATCGGGTGATTGAATTTGCGTCGAAGCTCCACCCTCGATTGAAAATGAAGGGGCTGAATGAGAAGTACCTGCTTAAACGCGCGGTCGCACGTTTGCTGCCTGCGGATATCCTCAAACGTCCCAAACAACCCTACCGAGCGCCTGATGCGGCCGCATTTGGTGTGTCAGGCGCCATGCCGGCCTATGTCGAGGACCATCTCTCCCCTGCGTCCGTTCGCGCGGCTGGGTTGTTCGATCCCCATCGGGTCGAGCTGTTGCTGCGCAAGTTGAGCCGGGGACGGCAGACGAGTGCGCGCGAAAACATGGCCTTTGTCGGCATCTTGAGCACTCAGCTCTGGCATCGACGCTTCATACAGGAGCAGTCGATTGCCTAAGGTGACAGACAAGCATTGCTCGGAGTGCACTCATGTCTGATCTGAATAGCGGCGCAACGCCGCGTTATCGAGGGCGATTGCACGATTCTCTCGATCAAAGTGCGCTGCGCCACCCGTCCAAGACGGTGATTTCGACTCAGGACAGGTCGTGTTCATTTGGCGAGCTACGGGTATGGGCGGACAGCTTCGCGGCACATTTGATCGCTCGCGGCGTCAAGAAGGGCGATCGCGTGGGGCTGTTCCTCGAGAATCGTATTGAGACGGTGATCGGGATTTTCGGTGTACTGAAAGCGGGGGCGGTTTTCGTCGTTGTAAATCCCCAAACGCGGCAGGACAAGCTTCGGTACATCATTGACGATTGCAACTTGCGCGTCTTGCTGACGGAGCAGTCGCTTCTTGGCGCAGTGAGTGGCGCGCTCACCGCGGCATCGGAAGTGCCTGAGATCATTCTCGCTGACTTACCAAGCGCAGATTCCGAAGCTCCTTTTGCGCATGAATCAAGGTTCTTGAAGGATATCCTTGCGGTGCCGGACGCGCCCTTCGAGCCGCCGAGTATCATTCCGAGTGACCTCGCCGCGTTGATATACACGTCCGGTAGTACGGGCACTCCCAAAGGGGTGATGCATACGCACCAATCCATGACGTTCGCTCGCGACAGCATCGCGGAGTATCTGCGAATAACCCCGCAGGATGTCATGCTGAATGTGCTTCCGCTGGCTTTCGACTACGGGCTCTATCAGTTGCTGCTCGCGATTGAGCTAGGGGCGACGCTGGTTCTTGAGCGTTCATTCGCATTTCCCGGTGAAATTCTCGATCGGGTGGAGCGACATCAGGTCACCGTATTTCCGGGCGTCCCGACCTTGTTCGCGATGTTGATTGGTGCGCATCGTCGCTCGTCGTTGTCTTATCCCAGCGTGTTGCGGGTGACCAACACGGCGGCGGCGCTCCCCCCTGAACATATACACGTGATTCGTGAAATCTTTCCGAATGCATTGATTTTCCCCATGTATGGGCTCACGGAATGCAAGCGAATCAGCTATCTGCCGCCGGAATGGGTAGATGCAAAGCCGGGTTCGGTCGGCATTCCGATTCCTGGCACTACCGTCGAAATTCTTGATGAGGAAGGCTGCCCGGTACCCATCGGCGAGCGGGGCATTCTGCATGTGCGCGGGCCCCACCTTATGCGTGGGTATTGGAACAATCCTGAGCGAACCGCGCGGATGCTGATTCCGGGCAAGTTTTTGGGCGACTGGGTGCTTCGCACTGGCGATTGGTTTCGAATGGACTCGGACGGATGCCTCTATTTTCTCGGGCGCAGTGACGAAGTCATCAAGACGCGTGGCGAGAAAGTCAGTCCGGTGGAGGTAGAACGGGCGCTCGCCTCGATACCCGGCGTGCTCGAGGCGGTTGTGATTGGGGTTGATGATGACCTATTGGGGCAGCGCCTCAAGGCTTTCGTGGTTCTGGAGGAGGGCGATGCGCTGGATGTACGTCGACTGCGACGCGAGAGTCTGATTCGTTTGGAACCGTTCATGGTTCCGCAGGAGTTTGAGCTCCGGCTGACACTTCCCAGAAGCCCAAACGGTAAGGTTGATCGGCGTGGGTTGGCCTCCGGCAGCGCGTGAGCGCAGCCGGAGGGGTTATTCCCGGTCTCGGGTCAGGCTTTACGTCGCATTAGACCCAGTGAAATCAGACCCAAGCCGAGCAGGGGCAGTAGAGCCGGGGTAGGAACGGGTTGATCCGGCCGGCCGCCCGAGTAGACGCGGTAGTCGCTGATCCCTTGCATGGTCTCCGGCGTGAATGTGCCGCAGTCATTGGCGCAGTTGTAAGCGATCGTCGCTCTGTCCAAGGGATCGTCGTCACCACCGTAATTCCCGTAGTGAACGCTGATATAGGTTGCAAGCAAAGACACGCTCAGTGAAGAGGGTGTGTCGTCCCCTTGATCAATCAGGTTCAGCGTTCCCGGCAGGAGTCCAACAAGGTCCTCGATCCAGGCTGCCACGGTGTCGGGATTCTGATTGGTAGGATCCATGCTCGGATCAAGACCGCCCGGGTTGAACGCGCTATCCAGGGGATCTCGATCAACCACTCGAATCCAAGCGGCATTGGCTGTTGTGGCCCCAGCGAGCAGACCAATGGCTATGAGACTCTTGAGAAATCGACTCGTAGACTTGTGCATGATTACCTCTCGTTAACACGTTATGTGTTAACGAACGGTTAGCATCATGCGTACCAATGCAAACGTTACCTTTACATACAAGGCCTTGCGGGCGTTCTATTCGCGGTTTTCTCACAGAAAGCCTGGAAGTCCGAC
>JBMTYG010000202.1:0-3838 GCA_049454295.1 Pseudomonadales bacterium | reverse complement strand
ACTCGCGACCCCAACCTTGGCAAGGTTGTGCTCTACCAACTGAGCTATTCCCGCACAGGGCGCGTATTGTGCCGAAACGAACCTGAAACGCAAGCGCGCGAGCCGCGCGTCACGGTCCGCTAGGATGATCGGTCAAACCCGTAGTCACGCTGTGCGGCAGCAGGACTGACCAGCCCGGCGTCGAGATCGCGCTCAATAGCGGCCAGATCGCGCGCGCCGGGAGCCCCTAGCCCACCGCCGCCGGGGGTCTCGAGAATCAGGCGCGCGCCCGCAGGCACCTCATCGAGCCCTTTGCCACGCAAGGCTATACCGGAGTCGAGCCGAACAGCGCCGCTTAGACCAGCATGACCGCCGCGACGCCCCGCCGGCGGGTGCAGCACGCGATCGAACATCTTCGCAACCAGGAATGGCTCGTCGTCGCGATGCCCAATTTCAATCACCTGCCCAAATCCGCCGCGCAGCGCCCCACTCCCCGCCGAGTCCGTGCGGTACTCCTTACGCCAGATGATGAGCGGTGCCGTGACCTCATTGATCTCCGTCGACGTGGTTCTCACGCCGGAGGGGAATGCCGTCGTTGAGAGTCCGTCCTTGCCGGGGCGCGCGCCGGTGCCACCGTTGAAGATCGGATTAGTCACGAAGGAGGTTCGCGCACCAGGTACGCTCCTGAACACAGGATTCCAGATACAAGACGCGCCTTCGGCTGGCACCTGTCCCGGTAGCGCTTGATCCAGGCATCCAAACACCAGATCGGGGAGCATCTGTCCTACCGCGTGGCGCGCAGACACCGCCCGCGGATGGCGCGCATCGAGAAGCGAATCCGGCGGCGCGACGACGCTGATGGTTCCGAGCGATCCGGCATTATTTGGGATGTCATTCCCCACCAGGCAGCGCACGGCGAAAGACGCATAAGCCTCGGTATAGGCAATCGGCACATTGATGCCAAAGCGCGAAGCAGAGGCAGACCCGGCAAAATCCACGTGGATATCATCACGGCCAACGGTGACTGCACAGCGCAATTCGAGAGGGCTGTCATAACCGTCGATGGTCATTGCGTGCTGCCAGGTGCCAGTGGGCAGAGCCGCGATGGCCGCGCGCATGGCGTCCTCCGATCGGCTCAGGATGTCCTCACCAATCGGATCGAGCGCGTCGACATCGAATGTTTCGAGCAGCCCGACCAGCGCCTCGCCGCCAGCATGGTTGCAGGCCGCAAGGGAATGCAGATCCCCTTCCGCTGTCGCAGCATCACGAACGTTTGCCAATACGAGACGCATCAGCGTCTCGTCCCGACGACCCTCGCGGAACAGATGACACACCGGAATGCGAAGCCCTTCCTCGAACACGTCGCTGGCATCGGGTCCGAAGCCGCGTCCGCCCACGTCGGCGATGTGGCTCGTGCTGGCAAAGAGACCGACGATACGGTCGCGATGAAAAACAGGTGAGACCACGGTGAAATCATTCAGATGCCCGGTGCCTACCCAGGGATCATTCGTCACCAGAACGTCACCCGGTCTCAAGGAGTCGAGCGGATGCAGCGCGAGAAACTTCGGCACCGCAGCCGCCATCGCATTCACATGACCCGGCGTTCCGGTAATGGCTTGTGCCAGCATCCGACCGCGCGTATCGAACACACCGGCGGAGAGATCGCCCGCCTCCCGCACGACCGTCGAGAAGGCCGTGCGCATGAGCGTCTGCGCCTGCTCTTCCACGATGGCAAGCAGCCGATCCCAAATGAGCTGGGTGGTGAGCACGGCCGGACGGTTGCGCATGATCATGACTCCAAAGCGTTGCCACCTGCTCTGGGGCGTTCGAGCCACAGATGACCGTCCTGATCTGCTCGCGCGCTGAAACCCGCGGGAACGACGACGGTTGTTTGTCCATCGGCCACGAGCACCGGACCCGGAATCAGGGTGTCGACCGGTAGCGCATCGCGCCACAGGAGCGCCGCAGTCGACGACGGTTGCTGCCCCGAAGCCACGGACGACTGATTGGCTGCACTTACACGCATGGACGCAACGGCAGCCACCGATGTTTCGGCCTCCGCTGTGAGCGATAGAGTGAAACTCAGTATTTCCACATCAAGCATCGGTATCTGGCGACCATACAGGCGCTCGTAATCGCGCTCGAACGCGCTTCGCAGCACCGCTTGCCAGCGCCCGCGAAGGTCCGGTGTCGGGGCAGACGAAAACAGGTCAGAAGGCAGTTCGATACCCAGTTCGTGCCCCTGCCCCACGTAGCGCATCGCAGCGCGACGCTGCACGCGCCAGGTCGACGAGTCCGGCGCGGCCAGACGCTGCACCGCCGCCGCTTCAGTCCACATGTCGACAAACACATCATGCACCGCATCCACGTCGAGCGTCTGCAGCCGCTGGTAGCGCGTCCGCACCACGTCAAAGCGCACCGGTGCGAGCAGAAATCCAAGCGCAGATCCCACGCCCGCATGCGCCGGAATTACCAGGCGATCAATGTTCAGACTGTCGGCCAGCGCCGCGGCATGCAGCGGGCCGGCACCGCCGAAGGCGATGAGCGTACGCGAGGCAAGCTCGCTGCCCCACTCAGCCGCATGGGCTCGAGCCGCCGCAGCCATATTCTCCTCAACCACAGACAAGATAGCCGACGCGCCCTCGACCACGCCAACCCCCATTGGCTCCGCCACCGCAGACGCAATAGCAGTCGCAGCGGCGACCGGGTCCGGCACGAGCGTGCCTCCCGCAAACCACTCAGCGGAAAGATGTCCGAGCACGAGATCTGCGTCCGTTACCGTTGGCGCCCACCCGCCCCGGCCATAACAGGCAGGCCCAGGTTCAGAGCCCGCGCTGTCCGGTCCGACCTGCAATCGTCGCAGGCGGGCGCCCCGCGCAATGGAGCCGCCGCCGGCGCCCATCTCGCCCATTTCGATCCCAGGTATACGCACGGGCAGTCCGCTGCCTTTGCGAAAGCGGTAGACGCGGCCGACTTCAAACGCACGGGACACGAGGGGCGTGCCATCATCGATGAGACAGATCTTGGCCGTGGTACCGCCCATGTCGAACGACAGCACTCGGTCAAGCGCATACCGTCGAGCCAGGTGCGACGCGAGGACTGCTCCCCCAGCGGGACCGCTTTCGACCAGCCGGATCGGGAACGCGCGCGCGGTGGCGAGATCGGTCAAACCACCGGCTGAGGTCATGAGCAGCAACGGTGCGCCGTATCCCGCACGTCGCAGCTGTGTTTCGAGGCTCGCGAGATAGCGCGCCATCTGCGGTTTGACATACGCGTTCGCGCAGGTGGTCGACAGGCGCTCATACTCACGAATTTCGGGGCACACCTCGGACGACAGCGACAACGAGAGCGTCGGACAGGCGCGCCCCAGGAGCTCCGCCGCGCGCCGCTCGTGGACCGGGTTTGCATAGGCATGTAAAAACCCGATGGCGAGGCTTTCCACTCGCGCCGCACGAAGCATTGGAATCAGGTTGAGGATGGCAGCCTCGTCCAGCGGCACCCGCACGGCACCCGTCGCGTCCAGTCGCTCGGGCACCGTCAGACGGAGTGTTCGGGGCCCGAGCGGCGGCGGCCGCTCAATCGCCAGATCGTATTGATCGAAGCGATTCTCAAGCGCCATCTCAAGCGCGTCGCGGTGCCCCGCCGTGGTCAGGAGCGCTGTGACTGCACCGCGTCGCTCGATCAACGCATTGGTCGCGAGAGTCGTTCCGTGCAAGACAAGCGCAATCGACCCGGGCGCTATTGCGGCGGCCGACGTCACCCGCTCGAGCCCCTCCATCACGGCCTCCGCGGGATCGGCATACGTGGTGAGGACCTATGCGCAGAACTGCCGCCCGCCCTGCAACAACACCACGTCCGT
>JBMTYG010000201.1:0-3842 GCA_049454295.1 Pseudomonadales bacterium | reverse complement strand
AGCCCATTCAACTTTCCACTCAATCTGGCTGCCCACAAAATCGCCCCGGCTATCGCGGCAGGCTGTACCTGGATATTGAAACCAGCGAGTCGAACACCCGTTGGCGCGTTGATCATCGGCGATGTGCTCGCGGAGACATCGCTGCCCGTGGGCGCGTTTTCCATTCTGCCAGCGCAGCGATCAGGGGCTGATCTGTTCACGGTAGACGATCGCCTCAAGCTGCTCTCTTTTACCGGTTCGCCAGATGTTGGGTGGCAGCTCAAGGCTAAAGCCGGGCGCAAGAAAGTGGTGCTGGAGCTGGGCGGCAATGCTGCCTGCGTGGTGGATGGAGATCAGGCGGATCGCCTCGACTCCGTGGTTGAACGGCTGGTGTTTGGCGCTTTCTTTCAGTCCGGTCAAAGCTGCATCAGCGTGCAGCGAATATACGTTCACCGCTCCCTGTATGCGGCCCTGCGGGATCGCCTGGTTACCGCCGTGCGGACGCTACGTATGGGAGACCCGCGTGAGGAGACCACCTTCATCGGCCCCATGATTGCGGTTGACGAAGCGGAGCGCCTCGAGCGCTGGATCAAGAGCGCCTGCGCCGCGGGTGCGCGTCTGCTCTGCGGCGGGCGGCGCGACGGTGCCATGCTCGAGGCGACCCTCCTCGAAGATGTGCCAGCAGCCTGCGAGGTCTCGTGTGAAGAGGCGTTCGGGCCGGTAGCCGTACTCGCACCCTTCGATGACTTCGATGACGTGCTGCGCGCCATCAACGAGAGTCGGTTCGGTTTGCAGGCCGGTATTTTCACCCATGACCTGCGTCGCGCCATGCGCGCTTGGGATGTGCTGGAGGTGGGCGGGGTAGTGATCAACGATGTGCCCTCGTGGCGTGTCGATCACATGCCCTACGGGGGAGTGAAAGACTCGGGTCTTGGACGTGAAGGTGTCCGGTTCGCCATCGAGGACATGACCGAGATCCGGCTGCTGGTAATCCGAGACTGATCCGTTCTGAAGGTGGTCAAGCCCCCCCCCATCTGGTACGGTCCTGAGTAAGGGTCGCGAGTATTTGGCTGCGGACCCATCAACAGGTGCGGCAATCTTCGCTGTCGCACTGTCGGAGTCGATGACTCGTTAGGCACTCTTCCTGCGCTTCCTCGGCCCCGCCAACCGCGAGGAATCTGTATGGGAGCAGACCAAGTCGGCCGGTACGAGGCCTTCACGCTAAAGACGATGGACCGGATCCCCCAGCTCGAGGGGCTCTCCGAGCGCCGGCGGCTGGCCATGCGCGCGGTGGCGCATGTGTTGCCGTTTCGCACCAACCGGTATGTGACTGACGAACTCATCGACTGGGACAATATCCCAGATGACCCGATTTTCCAGCTCACTTTCCCGCAACCCGGGATGCTTGATCCCGAGGACCTGGCGCGGATGACGACGCTGCTGCGGCAGTCAGCACCGACGCAGGAATTGCGCCGCGCCGCCAACGAGATCCGCCTGAAGCTCAATCCTCACCCGGCGGGCCAAATGGAACACAATGTGCCGCGCCTGGACGGCGTGCCGTTGCCAGGCCTCCAGCACAAGTATCGCGACACCGTGCTGTTCTTCCCAAGCCGGGGCCAGACATGCCATGCCTATTGCACCTATTGTTTTCGCTGGGCGCAGTTTGTCGGCATGGACGAGTTGAAATTTGCCCAGCGTGAGACTCAGAGTTTCCACCGCTATCTGAGGCGCCACGACGAGGTGAGTGACGTTCTGTTCACTGGCGGTGATCCCATGATCATGCGGGCCTGGCACCTTCGGTCCTACATCGAGCCGCTGCTCGCTCCACGGATGGAGCATATCCGCCATATCCGCATCGGCACCAAGGCGCTGGCCTTTTGGCCACGAAAGTTCGTGACCGACCAGGACGCGGATAGCCTGCTCAGGCTGTTCGAGCAAGTGGTGGCGAGCGGTCGTCACCTGGCGCTGATGGCTCATTTCACCCATCCGCGGGAGATGGAAACCCCGATGGTCGAGAAAGCGATCGAGCGGATCCGCTCGACTGGGGCGATGATACGAACCCAGGCTCCGCTAGTCCGCCATGTCAATGATTCGGCGACAGTCTGGGCTGGCATGTGGCGTCGGCAGGTTCGCCTCGGCTGCGTGCCCTACTATATGTTTGTGGAGAGGGATACCGGCCCCAAGGGCTACTTCGCGGTTTCGCTGGCTGAGGCACACGACATTTTCAGGCGCGCCTTCAGCTCCGTCTCGGGGTTGGCACGTACGGTTCGTGGTCCCTCGATGTCGGCGACACCCGGAAAAGTGGTAGTCCATGGCACCCAGCAGGTCAGGGGTGAGAAGGTTTTCGTCCTTAGCTTCCTGCGTGGACGCAAGCAGGAGTGGGTCGGGCGACCCTTCTTTGCCCGCTACGACGAATCGGCAACCTGGCTGGACGAACTGAAACCGGCTTTCGATGAAGACCGCTTCTTCTTCGAACAGCCCCCGCCTCGGCGACGACAGGTGGGCTGGGAGTGACTTACCTCAGCCCCGGTCAGGCGCCCCCGAAGACGACCTACTGGCCTAGCCAGTAGGTATAAACGGTTTTGGCGATTTTACCTTCCTCGCCGGACGGCAGAACTTCCAAGGTGTAAGTTCCTCGAATTCCTGCATACGCGCCAGTGCCACCGATAATGGTGCCTTCGTGTTTGTGGTCGCGTTCCTTCTCTGTGGGGTTGGCGGTTTCAGTCTGCACGAAGTCCATGGCATAGATGGAACCCTCTCTCAGGGCCATTTCCATGGAGTATTTCCGAGCGCTTGCCATCTTGTCCGCGTCGAGATAGACGATTGTGGCCTGAGAGTAATATTCGCCGACGGGAGGACCGTCAGCAGACAGGGCGATTTCGCCGCGTCGCAGATACATGTCGCCGACAGACGGGCCCGAGGGTGTTACATCGAGTAACTCAGGCGCGCTCATCACGGAGTAAGTGGTCAACGTGTGTTCTTCGGCGTTGGCGATTGCTGCGAAGAAGACCAGTGATGAACCGATAACAAGTTTTTTCATTGTTTTGATGTTCCAAAGCATGTCGTGTGGAAGAAGCTCGCTGACTGGGGGTGATTTTGCAATCTCCCCGGGTGATTCAGCGCATCGCCGGAATCAGCCGATCCGTGACCGCAGTCCAGATGCGGTCGCGGAAATCAGGCTGCGCGCCCAGCAGTCGAACTGAGTGCAGCAATCGCAGTGATGCCAAGAAGGGGCGATCGCGCTCGAAGCGATCGCGCTCCTCGGACGGAAGCCCATCGAAATAGTGGTCGAGGAAGTGCTCAAGAAAACGAGCGCCGATCTCGTTTGGAATCTTTGTGACCGCTTCACAGATCCCCACGACCGGAGAGTAGATGGTCGCTATCAGCCCCAGATCAAAGAGCGGGCTGCCGCGGGAGAAATCGCCCATATCGATGACGATCGGGTCATCGCCCTGGACCATGACGTTGCCACCGTGCAGGTCGAAATGCACGCACGTGGTCGCCTCGGGTATTGCAGCGAGCTTTGCCTTGAGCATCGCGACATCGTCGGCGGCAAGCTGTGGAGCGAGGTCATCGATCCAGATCGCGGCATCTGCTTTCATGTCCGGGAACACCTCCGGATCAGCCTCGGTAACATGAATCTTGCGGGCGAGTGTTGCCAGCAGTCGGGCATGGTCTTCCAGACGCTCCGGCTCGCGACGCATGCGGGTGGCGAGCGACTCTGCATTAAGGAGTTCGTACGCGATCCCGAAGCGGTTGCCGCTGGTGACGACATCAAAGGAAATTGCGGTGGGGATGCCGGCGATGAAGGCGGCGCGCGAATAGCGCTTCTCTTTTTCGACAACGGCGGGATCGACGCCCTC
>JBMTYG010000200.1:0-3907 GCA_049454295.1 Pseudomonadales bacterium | reverse complement strand
AAGCAAGTGCGACCAGGGGCAGGGCGCCCGAGGCAGTGAGTAGCGTGCGCCTGAGCATGGGCCCGTTACATCCACACCATGGTGATCCATTCCGCGGCGAGCGCGGGTTTGCTTTCGCCATCGATCTCGATGGTGCACTCATGCACGATCTGCATTCTCCCGCCACTTTGCGGCTCGAGCGCCTTCACCGCGAAGCGTCCGCGAATGCGCTTGCCGCTTTTCACCGGCGCCATGAAGCGCACCTTGTTATACCCGTAATTCACGCCCATTTTCGTGCCACTGACACCAGGCACTGCCTGATAAGCCATGACCGGCATCATCGATAGCGTCAGCAATCCATGTGCGATCGTGCCGCCGAATGGCGTGGCGGCGGCCGCTTCCGGATTGACGTGCAGGAACATGTGATCTTCGGTGAGATCAGCAAACCGGTTAATGCGGTCCTGATCCAGCACAAACCAGTCCGAGACACCAATTTCCTTGCCCACGTAGCCGGAGATCTCGTCGAGTGTCATAGCGCGGGAGGGACCTTGCATGTTATCTCCTGTGAGCAGGTGTCATGTTGTGTGATGGAACCAGGGTGTCGGGCGAAAGGGTTTGCCGCACGGCCATCTATCTCAATGATAACTGAAGGTTCAGCGCTTCGGGACGGCATGCGGACGCGCTTTTTAGGAATAAAAAAGCGATGCTACTCGACGGTTAAACAGGTTTTTTCTGCGCACCAGTGTGCTGGCACAATAGCGAAGGTCGGTGTGCTCTTCCCTGCCAGCTTCAGGAGGACAAGGCATGCGCCACCTGAATTACAACCATCTGCTCTACTTCTGGACTGTCGCGCGGGAAGGCAGTATCGCGAGAGCGTCCGAAGTTCTGTTCCTCACGCCCCAGACCATCAGCGGACAGCTCAAGCTGCTCGAGGAAGCCATTGGCAAACCACTTTTTGTGCGTGTCGGGCGGCGGCTGGTGTTGTCAGATACTGGCCAGGTCGTGAACCAATACGCGGATGAGATTTTTTCGCTGGGCGCAGAGCTTGCCCAGCGCATGAAGAACGAACAGCCGGGCGCGCCGTTTCAGCTCAACGTGGGCATCGTGAACTCGATAGCCAAACTCACCGCGTATGAGGTGCTCGCGCCGGCACTCGCGATGGACAGTAATATCCGCCTGGTGTGCTGGGAGGGTGACCTGGAAAAACTGTTGGGCGACCTCGCGGTACACCGGCTTGATGTGGTGTTGTCCGACCATCCGATTCCGACCGGTTTGAGCGTTCGTGCTTATAACCACCATCTGGGCGACAGTGAGATCGCGTTCTACGCTCAGCCCGCCCTTGCCTCACAGTTACGCGACGATTTTCCCGGTTCGCTCAATGGCGCGCCGACGCTACTGCCGCTCAATACGAGCGCGCTGCGGCGTCGCCTTGATGACTGGTTTGAAGCCGAGCGGATTCGACCTCGCATCGTTGCAGAGTTCGATGACAGCGCGCTGATGAAGTCATTTGCGAGAGCTGGAGTGGGTGTATTTCCCGCTCCAGCGGTGCTGCACGACCCCCTGCAGGAAATGTACGGGGTCGAACTGATCGGACGCGTAGCGACGCTGACCGAGAGCTATTTCGCAATATCCCCCGAACGCAAGATTTCTCACCCCGCGGTTGCTCGCCTCATGGAAAGAGCGCGGGCGTCCAGCTAGGGTCGGGCGGGACGCAGAAAAGTCAGGGGCTCCAGTCAGGCAAACTGCCGGTAGGTGTGGCGCCGCCGCAGCGCTCTGCGCGCCCGGGCCATGACATGGCTGATGGCGTTCTCGCCGTCTGCGTGCTTTCCCTCCACCCGTAGTCTTTCGCCGTTGGCAAAGCGACCGTCCAGGATGCAGTGAACGAGATCATCGCTGTCCCGCTCAAGGCGCAGGGTGAGCGTACGAAGTTCGCCGACGCAGCTTGCCAGGGTCATCTGATAGTGATGGGCAACGACAGGACCCCAGCTCGTCGGCAGGGAGTCATCGATTTGCGTTCTCAACATTGCTCATCCAAATTCTGACGCGGAATGTTGCACAGGTTAGCGTCGGTTATGGCGCCGTAAATCAGGGATTTGCTGTGGGCGCGTTCGAGGCAGTCGATTGGCGATAGCGCCGTGGCCCCGCGAGTTCTTGACGAGGGTGTGTGCTATCGGCATCCCCAGTGCAATGGCATCATGCGACGCGAACGATAGGGGGTAGGCGTGGTCGCGAGCGCATCATCTCAACACGTCTTTGATTACATCATTGTCGGTGCCGGCACGGCGGGTTGTGTTCTGGCCAACCGACTCTCGGCGGGTGGGCGCTACCGTGTTTTGCTGCTTGAAGCCGGTGGCAAAGACTCCTATCCCTGGATCCATGTCCCGGTCGGCTACCTCTTTACCATCGATAATCCGCGCACCGACTGGTGTTTCCGCACCGAGCCCGATGCCGGACTGAATGGGCGCGAGATTATCTATGCCCGTGGCAAGGTGCTTGGCGGGTGTTCCTCCATCAATGCCATGATCTACATGCGCGGACAGCGGAGCGATTACGACCACTGGGCGGCGCTCGGTAATCGGGGCTGGGGCTGGGACGATGTGCTGCCAATCTTCCGGCAATCGGAGGACTATCAGCACGGTGCGGATGAGTGGCACGGCGCGGGCGGTGAGCTTCGTGTCGAAGAGCGGCGCGTCAACTGGGAGATACTCGATGCTTGGCGCGATGCGGCTGCATGGTGCGGCATACCGAAAATCACCGAGTTCAACCGGGGCGACAATTTCGGAACAGCTTACTTCCAGATGAATCAGCGGCGCGGAGTGCGTTGGAGTGGCGTCCGCGCGTTCCTCGATCCTGCGCGCGATCGTCCCAATCTCGAGATTTGGACTCGGAGCCACGTGCAACGCCTGGTCTTGGAGCGCGATCCAACCGGCGCGCTCCGAGCGCAGGGCGTACGGCTGTATCGCGGACGCGATCGTGAGCCGTTCGAGGTCCATGCGACGCGGGAGGTCGTTCTTGCCGCGGGTGCGATCGGATCGCCGCAGTTACTCCAGCTGTCTGGTATCGCCGATCCTGATCGGCTGTCGGCATTGGGTGTTGCGCCGGTTCATGCCCTTCGCGGTGTTGGCGAAAATCTTCAGGACCATCTGCAGATTCGCTCTATCTGGCGCGTAGAAAACACGGTCACACTCAATCGCCGCGCGCGCACGCTCTGGGGCAAGGCGCTCATGGGCCTTGAGTACCTCATGTTCCGCACGGGCCCTTTGACGATGCCGCCCTCCCAGCTTGGCGCGTTCGCGCGTAGCGCCGACGACGTGGCGAGCGCCGATATGGAATGGCACGTCCAACCACTGTCCCTGGATCGTTTTGGCGCCCCGCTGCATCCCTGGGATGCCATCACGCCGTCGGTGTGCAATCTCCGACCATCAAGTCGAGGATCCGTCTGGATCCGGTCTGCGGACCCGCTTGCGACGCCCGCCATCCGACCCAACTACCTGTCTACGGAGCACGACGCGCGAATTGCCGTCGCAGGTCTCAGATTCACCCGTCACATCATGGCGGCGCCCCCGCTGGCGCGTTTTCGTCCGCGCGAAGACAAACCCCGACCGGAAATACAGGACGACGCCGCGCTGCTCGACGCCGCGCGCGAATTAGGCACGACCATCTTCCACCCGGTAGGCACGTGCCGCATGGGCCAGGACGATCGGGCGGTCGTGGACGACCGCTTGCGTGTCTACGGCATCAGCGGGCTGCGTGTGGTCGATGCGTCCATCATGCCCACGATCACGTCCGGTAACACCAATGCGCCGACGGTCATGATTGCCGAGCGCGGCGCCGCGTTTATGCTCGAGGACGCGCGCGCGAACTAGCGCGCGCAGGAACTAGCGCTTCTTCAACGCATCGGCCAGTGCCGCGCCCAGCGCACCGCGAG
>JBMTYG010000199.1:0-3908 GCA_049454295.1 Pseudomonadales bacterium | reverse complement strand
TTTCCATCCGTAATATATGGCTCCAATGGCGCCACATGTCATCGCAAGCGGATTGGATAATGTCACGCCTGAGGCCACTGCGCCCACTGCAGCAAGTGGATTGCCCAGAATCATTTGCCCTATCGCTGTCAGCATGAGGGGTGTCGAGTACCCGAGGCCAAATCCGAATTTGGCGCCTTCCAGTATTCTCCCGGTTGCGCGCATGGTTTCATTGGTCGATCGCTTGAGGGCTTCGATGTGCGTATCCATGAAGTCATTAATGCTGCCTGCTATTCCGTATAAACCTTGTATGGCTACGACTATTGGATTGCTGATTGAGAGCATTTCAGACTCCGATGAGAAGGGTTCTGTGAAGAATCAAATGTGAAGTTTTCTTAAGCTTTTATATAAACCTGCTCACGTATCAGCGATTCCAAGATGTCGAAAGCCTCCTCGGCATCTATTCGGTGTTGCTGGATTGCCACGATGATTTCCGTTGATTTTTCCTGACTCAATTTGCCGCTGGCCACCAAATGCTGAACGGATGTAATAACTCGACGAAATTTCTCCTCGAAGGAGGTTGAACCTGCCGCCTGTGCTCGTATCGTTCTAATCCGCTCCTCGAGTTCTCGGACGGAGTAGATTTTGTACACATCAGCTTTGGCGCCACTGCGCACGAGTTTACTGGCAGCGTACCCAAGGCCTGCACCAGCAGCAACGCAGCCGATAACCCATCCGACCGGCGTCGTAGTCACGAGAACGCCACCGAGTATCGAGGCTAACGTTGTAGAACCCGCAATCGTTGCTGCGCCGGCCGCGCCGGCGACGGCACCGGAAACGGCAGCACCAGCAGCGGCGCTCAATCCTGTTACGCCTAGCTCACCCAGAATGCCGACCCGGTCACGCGGGCTGCGCTTCATTTTTTCCAGCGCGGACACGTACTCCTTTTCGGATAGATGCTTCATCACTCAGCTTTCATCCCAGCGGAAACAGTCGTAAGAATTGCCGCAAAAAGCTCGAAAAACTTCCGGGCGATCATAATCGTCTCCTGAGCAATTCCAATGGCCCCTTCGGATGCGACGGCACCTCTGTCCAAACGAAAACCAGCAATCGAACCGATTGCCACCCCCAGCAACGCTACTAACGGAGCGAGAAATGGGCCAAGAACAGGAACCATTGCGACAAGCGCACCAATACCTGCGCCGAGCGCAACACCGACGGCAAGGTTCGGGTTTTCTCTAACGAATCTAGCGAGTTCTATCAATACCAGTTTGCCAATTCGAAGTATCTTGTCGCCGATTCTTAACGTTTCGCCCCAAAGTACCTTGAGCCGAAGCACAACCTCTGGAGGTAGGCCGGCGTTTGTGAAAATTGCGTCGAATTCGGGGCTTCCAAAATTCTCGGCTCTCGATTCCAATACCATAAGCTCCATTCTCGCATGAGCACCACTCATAATCATCACTTTTTACTCCATTTGTGTCAACAGTAGGGAGAAAAATACCGCCGCAAGGACCGCCGCAAATTTCATCTTGATTGGAAACCTGCCTCAGCGGACTCGCTACATGAGCTACCGACCGGGCGATGACTTGTCCTGCTGCCTTCCTGGCAGGAGAGCAGGAACCCCACGTTTTGCTTCCCCAATGATGAGCCGTCCGGTTCCCTGGAGCGTTCGGACCGAGTCTGATATTCTGGCGATGTTTCCTCGGGTAGCGTTCAAGCGCAGAATCCGCGCAGATTCGGCTTCAGGCCGAGCCTCAGCGATCGCGAGTCGGACGGCATCAATATTCCAGACTTGGATGCCCCCGCCGAGCGCCGCGATGGCCCAGCGACCTTCGGGCCACGCAAGGTCGGTTCTCGCGGCTAAAAGCGCAGCCGCGCCTTGGACTTCCTTCGGCCGTTTGCCATCGATAAAGTCGTAAGGCGGAGACCACTCACGCGATGGCGCTATGCGGTCTGGATGGGTGCCCACGAAGACAATCGGAGGTACGGATCGAGTGGGGTTCTTCGCCGACCATGCCCTGAGTGCTGCCAGCGCGCTCATATCCAACCCGCGATCAGCTCGGTGCATCGCGATCGGCCATAAAAGAAGATCTGCTTCGATGAAGAATTCTATTTCCGGCGGTTCGCCGTCGATAAATCCTGGAGTGTCAGTGACTCCAAGAGGGCCATGCAATTGATGATCGATTGAGAATTCCAAGGCTTTGCGAGTTGGAACGACATTTCCAGCAAGTGCCCGGGTCTCGCCGGCCAGTGCGTTGACAAGGCTCGACTTACCCGAATTGACTTGCCCTACGACAGTCACTCGCAGTCGTTCGCGAGTTGCCGCAGGCGCTTCATCCACACCGAGATTTCGATCCAACTGGGAGGCTTCCATGAGTTCGCGTGCATCCATCCGCGAAGCTCCGGAGTACAGACGTATTGCGGCTTCACCCACCTCTGCAACCAGTATTTGGGCTATCCGCTTCCGCACCTGATGGGCCATTCCGCGTGTCGCCAAGCCACTCGCAGCGCTCTGAGCCTCTTGGATGAGGGCGTTCAGAGGGTTCCATAAGAAACGACCGACCCGATAGCCCGTCATCGCCCGGTCTGTCCATGCCTTCAGCTCCGTGCCGTTTTCAAGAATGTCGAAGCGGATATCCCGCAGGATCGGGAAGTCGATAAGCAGTCGCTGTCGAATGTCATGCGCCGTCTGCTGGGTGACGAGAAGGAGTTCAGGAAGCGTCACGCGGAGCAACGGCTTCTTCTCGTCGGGATAGAAGGCGGACGCGATCGCGTGCCCAACCTGCTCGGCCAGCGCGAGCGCGGCGCTGGCGTCAGCGATGTCAGACGCTTGCGCACTCTCGACGAACTGCGCGATCCTCGCCCGTGCTTCGCGTTCACCCGCGGACGCACCTTGGCGAGGAGGCTTCAGCGAGATCGACGGCAAATCAGGCTTCCACAGGTCGGCAGCCCACACTGCCAGGAAGACCCCGACTGTGCCCGCCATCAGCCACTCGACCATCCAGCCCCGCTCCCATAGCCAGACGATGCCCAGCGGAATGAGCAAGAGCGTCGGTCCGGCGAACAGAACTGCGCGCAGGATGGTTCTCCACCATGGACGCAGCTTCTGCAGTAACAGACTTATGCGTCCCGGTTTTTCTTCCACCATGCGACCGCCTCCTCGAAGCCGCTCTTCCAAGCGGACCGGACCGATTCCTCGTCGGGCTCCTCCCCTCTGCCCAGCGCCCCGAACCATGCCATAGCCGCCTCTCCGGCGGCCCAGGTGACCGCAAACGCTGTCGCCGCCGCTACAGCTGTTCCCGGACCGACACCCAACTTCAAGAGCTGGCGGACAAGGGCTGAGGCACCCGCGCTTGCGAGGGCTGTCGGGCCGAGTACGGCCAGAAACCTCCAGGCGAGACCCCATGTCCAAGGGACGCCGCAGCGGGCTGCGATGGCCTTCAGCATCAGTCCCTGTCCCGTTGTCGCTCCGACCAGTCCTATCAGAGGGAGTGGGGGGGCTTCTGCCGCCGCGGCAACGAGCGCCCATGGGAGGATGACCCGCAGGCGCGCACCCTCGAGCCTGTCTTGCATCTCCCTGAGGGCGATGACGGTCGCGGGCTGCGTCTGACCAATCGCATCGAGCAGAGCTTCCGCCCCGTAGAGACGTGGCTCGTGGCCGTGTTCCTCGCGTGTGAAATCGACGGGAACAAAGCTCGGCGGCTCACCGGGTATCGATGCGAAGCACTGCCTCTGAGCGATCAGAGCCCGCGCCAGTTCTTGGGGGACACCGACACGCTGGAAGTCTGCTTCGGTGCCCATGAACGGATAAGGGAGCAGATGTCCGGCTCCCGGAGGATACAGGTCGTGAAGTCGAGTCTGGGCAACGATCACTGGCCAGTCCCGATGGCGCCGGCGGATTTCGACCAGCGCATTGACCAGCGCACCGA
>JBMTYG010000198.1:0-3950 GCA_049454295.1 Pseudomonadales bacterium | reverse complement strand
TCAGCCAGGCGAAGCCGCAGCTGCGCCGTCAGCGCGTGCGCGAGCTCCTGCATCGCGGCAATATCCTCGACCGACGCTGAACGACACCGGGGGCGCGGGGTGCTTATTACCCCGCACCTCCCTCCCGGACCCTGCTCAGCAGAGCGACTGGCCCGCGAGCAGCGCATCGATAGACGGATGCCGATGAACCCGAGCCGGTTCGCGCCGACAGACTGTGATCGGCCTCGCTCACTGGGCGTTCTTTCCCTGTGTAAACCTCGCCTCTTGACTGGACTTTCACGGCAACGTCTGGACAATGCCCCGACCACCATGGTCAGACCAATTATGACTCAACACTCCCCCAACGAACCGCCCTCGGCGCGCGTCGTGACGCCGCGCAAGCACGAGGAGATTGCTGAGAGCCTGACCCAGGACATTCTCGTGGGTCAGTATCGCACCGGCGAACGGCTGCCTTCAGAGCGCGATCTCGCAGCACGGTTCGACGCCAACCGCGGCGCAGTACGCGAAGCCATGAAGAAGCTCGAGCAGCTCGGGCTCGCGAGCATTCATCAAGGCGGTGCGCGCGCCTGCGCAGTGCAGGACGCAAGCCTGGACGTGATTGGTCACCTGTTGGCCATGGGCGACGTACCCAACGAAGACCTGGTCGACGAGATCATGCAGGTATTCACGGCGCTGATCACGTTAGCGGCGGAAGCCACGGTGCGCCGGGCAACCGACACCCAGATTGGGGCGATCCGAGAGCGTTTGCAGCCACTGCTGCGCGGCACCAGCAACCGCACGGCCAACAGCATCGCCCGCTTCGAACTCATGCGCTCGATCATGCAGACGAGCGGCAATCTGGTGTGCCAGATCATCGCCCGCAGCCTGTTCCTACAATTCGTACCGCGCATGGCGCCGCTCGAAAGCCTGGTCGAGCTCGATCTCGCCGCCCAGCGTGCGTTCGCCGAGCAACTCGACGCGGCCCTCGCCGCGCGCAATGTTGAAGGGGTGCGCTCGGCTTTCGAATCAATGTCCAATTTCAACCGCGAGGTGGCCAAACGCGCCTTCGCAGCGCTCAAGGCCCAGGGGTCAGAGAGCGTCTCTCGGATCTGGAGCCATGTACCGTGATGCGCAAGATCATCATTCCCGGCCTGATTCTCGTCGTGGCGCTGCTCGGCGCGATGACACTTCTGGCCACAAGCCCCGAGCTCTCGCCCGCGCGACCTGAGGCGGTGGCTACCACCATCCGCGTGCTGACCGTAGCCCCTGAATCAGTACGCATGACGGTACACTCCCAGGGTACAGTCATGCCGAACACGGAATCGGAGCTGGTCTCCGAAGTCGCTGGTCGCGTGTTAGCCACCTCGCCCGCGTTCGTCAACGGCGGCAGCTTCCGGCGCGGAGATGAACTGCTGAAGCTCGATGACCAGGACTACCGGGCGACCCTTGAGCGGGCGCAGGCAGCGCTCGCGCGGGCAGACGCCGAGTTCGAGCACAGCCGATTCGAGTTCAAGCGGCTCGAAAGCCTGGAAGCACGCGCCCTCGCCAGCCGTTCCGCGCTCGAGAACGCTCAGCGCGTATTCCGAATTGCCGAGGCAGCACGTCAGGATGCGGCGGCAGGCGTGCGTCAGGCGCAGCACGACCTCACCAGGACGCGGCTCACCGCACCCTTCGACGGTCTGGTACGACGCCGCGGCGTCGATGTGGGTCAGTTTGTCAATCGCGGAGCCCCGGTCGCGCCGCTCTATGCGAGCGATGAGTCCGAGGTCCGGCTGCCCATTGCCGACCGACAGCTCGCCTACCTGAACATGCCGCTGGGCGCGCTTGGCGAGCTGCCGACCGAGCAGCAGCCGCGGGTGACGCTCTCGGCAGACTACGCCGGGCAGTTGCTCCGCTGGGAGGGACGTATCGTGCGTACCGAGGCCGCCATCGACACGGCAAGCCGCATGATCCACGTGGTTGCTCGCGTGGACAACGCGGCACAGCCGGTGCCGATGTCCGTCGGTTTGTTTGTCAACGCCGAGATCGAAGGACTGCTCGCGGAAAACGTCATCCGCCTGCCCCGCGCCGCGCTGCGCGACGGCAACCAGGTGCTGGTGGTCACCGACGAGGACACGCTGACGCACCGCACCATCGACCCGCTCAGGTTGTATCAGGACGAGGTGTTCGTGCGCGATGGGCTTACCCGCGGCGACCGCGTCTGCATTACGCCCCTGCAAACCGTCATCGACGGTATGCGCGTGATACCAGTCACGGACACCGCGTCGGGTGATACCCCCGCAACCGGAGGTTAAGCCATGCAAGGCATCATCGCCTGGTGGGTGCGCAACCCAGTCGCCTCCAATCTCCTCATGGCGGTCATGTGCGTGGCTGGGGTGCTCGCGATCCTCACGGTGCACCAGGAGGAATACCCCGAGATCAACACGCAGATGGTAAACATCGCCGTGCCCTACCTAGGCGCAGCGCCCGAGGAGTCGGAACAGGGCGTTTGCCTGCGCGTCGAGGAAGCCATCAAGGGCGTTGAAGGCATCGACAAGGTTCGCAGCACTGCAGCCGAGGGCGCCTGTAATGTGATGGTAGAACTCGATACCGAAAACGCGGACACAGAGACGGTCAACGAGATCAAGAGCCGCGTCGACGGGATCAACACGTTCCCGGCAGAGACCGAAAAACCCATCATCTCCAAGCTGGTGATGACGCGCGGGGTCGTACAGCTCGCGATCGCGGGTGACACAGACGAACGCACGCTGAAGGAGCTTGGCAAGGAAATCCGCGACGACCTGGCTCAGATCAACGGGATCTCCCAGGTCACGCTCAATTACGTCCGTCCTTATGAAATTTCTCTCGAGGTCTCCGAGCACGCGCTGCGCCGACATGGCATCACGCTGAGCCAGGTCTCAGAGGCGGTGCGCAATGCTTCCCTTGACCTGCCTGGCGGCATGTTGCGCACCGAGGGCGGCGAGATTCTCATCCGCACCAAAGGTCAAGCCTACTGGGGCGACGAATTTGCCAACGTCGTGGTGCTCACCCGACCCGACGGCACGCGAGTCACTCTCGATCAGGTCGCCGAAATCCGCGATGGTTTCGAGGAAGGTGATCTGCGCGCGCGTTTCAACGGCAAGCCCGCTGTCGTCGTGAAGGTGTTTCAGGTCGGATTAGAGGACACACTCGGCATTGCTGAGTCGGTGCGAGCCTATGTCAACGAGCGGCGCGCATCCCTGCCCCAAGGGATCGAGATCACGCTCTGGAACGACGAATCGAAGCAGCTGGTCGAGCGTTTCTCGTTACTCGCCAACAACGCTTTCAACGGCATGCTGCTGGTCGCCATGCTTCTCGCGCTCTTTCTGCGACCGCGCATAGCGCTCTGGGTGACGGCGGGCGTTCCCATTGCGCTACTCGGCACCATCGCTCTCTTTCCCTACACCGATATCTCCATGAGCTCGATCACGGTCATGGCTTTCATCCTCGTGCTGGGAATTCTCGTGGATGACGCGATCGTGGTCGGCGAGCGCATCCACGCGCATGAAGAGATGGGCAAACCCCGGGTCCAAGCCGCTATCGACGGTACGCGCGAAGTATCCATCCCCGTCATCTTCGGCGTACTGACGACCATGGCGGCGTTCCTGCCGCTCATCATCGTGCCGGGGCGGATGGCGGATTTCTTCAGCGCGATTGGCTACGTCGTCATCATTGCGCTGACGATGAGTCTGATCGAGTCCCAGCTCATACTGCCCTCACATCTCGCCCACCGCCGCGCCGATCAGGCCACCAGTCGTCTCGGTCAAGTCTGGGAACGCTGGCAGATCCGCCTGTCGGGCACGCTTGAACGTTTCGCGAGAGACGTTTATCTGCCGATGTTGCGCCGCGCCGTCGAATGGCGATACGCGACCGCCGCGATTGGCACCGGCGTGCTGATTCTTGCCCTGGCGCTCATCGCAAGCGGCCGCGCGGTGTTCGGATTGTTTACCGCC
>JBMTYG010000197.1:0-3977 GCA_049454295.1 Pseudomonadales bacterium | reverse complement strand
CAACCTCGCGGAGCGTTTCCGCGAACGTTTCCGCCAGTAGTGAGATCGCCCCTGGCGGATGCGATCAGTTCCGTGGACGGCGATAGGAGTTTCCCATGAGACACACCCAGTATTTCGCTATCTGTGCTTCGGCACTTTTTGGAGCAGCAGGCATCTGCCTGATTCCGCCGGCGTGGGGCCAAGTCCCTACTGTGTCGAACACGTGGTGCCAGGACGATGGAGAGTGTGCTAAGGGCGCTCCCACCTGCTGCGCTTCCACCGCGTGCAACTACTGTGAGCGTAGCCCCACTCAAAGTCGTCGTTGCAAGACGGCTTCTGGGCAGAACTGCCGGAAGTCCCCGCAGTTGATCTGCTCGGATTACCTCTCGGCCTTTTGTGTGTTCCACGGACGTGCGGGACAAGAGGCTGATTGCGTGCAGTGGTCCTGTGACTACAACGGCACCCTGGATACGTGCAAGCTGGTTCAGTGCGCAACGCCGTAGCGTTCTCGGCTGGCCAGAAGCCAGTTTGCTATAGAATTTATCGGGCTGGGGCCGCTTGCAGGTTGGGCGGCTCGTCATGACGCCGCCGCGTTGCGATGGGTTGATCAATTAATGATGCTTGCATCTCAAATGTCCCTTCCGTTGGCGTGTGCATTTATTGCGGCGGCTCCTGCATCTGCGGGATCCGAGAACCGCCTCGAACTGCTCATCGAGCAGGTTCGTGCGCAGTCTGCAGTGCTGGCCGATTGCTACACGGAGGTCCGTATTCGGGACCTAGGAATTCGATCCGTGGAACGCGAGGATGCGATGATCGCCTTGCCCAGGCCGGAAACCAGGTGCCGGATCGAGTACTCGCCGCGGTCAATCCGGTGGGACATTTCCAGAAATGCGTTCGTCGACTCGAACGCTGACGAGGCCCAGTCGGACGATCGCGCAGTTGACAGAAGCCTCGGTTGGGATGGCGTCAGGTGGACTCTCTATGACCGCGTCGCTAGTGTGATTGTCGTCGACGGTTCCTTCCGCCCCGAGGCGCCGATGTCCAGCATGGCATATTTCAATTTATGGCCAATGCGGACATTTGCCGGGACGGACGGCCTTCTTGGGTTGCTCGGGCGCTGCACGCTTGTCGGAGTTGAGAGCGAAGGCAATGACGAGATCGTCGTGTTGGACCTGGGCGTTGGCAGAACTGACATTCGGCTGCGGCTAACGGGGCCTAGGCACGACTTGCTTCGATCGCTAGAGATGGTTGCGTACAATGGGCCGCCATCCACGAGCGATCGTCGCGCGATGACAAAGTTTCGCTATGAGGTGCTCGACTGGCAGGACGTAGACGGCGCCCATCGCGTCGCACGTCGCGCGATCTGCCAGTACAGCGCCCTCGCAATAGCCTCCGATATCCGGCGCGATCCGCGCACCCAGACATTCGAACTAGTGCGCGATGATTTGGAGTTGGGCGCCCGAAGGCGAGATCACGGAATGGCCGCAGCCGATCCACCGACCGGAGCACGCGTGAATGACAACTTGCTGCGGGTCTCCTATAGAATCGGATCGACCGAATTTTCTGTCGACGGTTCCGACCGGAATGGCGATGAAGGTGCTGAGTGGGGTACTGTCTCCGCCGCATGGGTCGCAGAGCACTTTGGTTCAGACTGGCGGCGTGATTCACCCGGCCGCACCGCTACCAGGGTTGCGGGCGCTGCGATCGGCGGTCTCCTCGCATTCGGTCTGTATGCCAGTTCTGCTCGCCGAAACAAGATTGTGCGGGAATGAACATGAAGGGACTTTTGGCAGTTACTGTTGGGGCTGCGGTGGGCTTTGCGCTCATTGTGAGTGGGGAGATTTCTCCCACAGTTCTCGTCGCGCTAGTGCCCAAAGACGCAGAGGTTGTGAAGCTGGAAGGATCTCCGTTTTCTGGCTACGCGCTGCACCACTATGGAACAGTCTTCTTTGAGGACCGTCCGGTCGAGCTGAAGCACGAATTCGTGCTGAGAAATTCGTCCGGATCGACAATTCATGTGACTGGCACATCGGCGAGCTGCTCGTGCACGCAAGCGGCGGCATCAGCATCTGAGATCCCCCCTGAGGGGGAGTTGCGCATCGCGACGACCCTTCGAGCCGGGAGCCCGGGGACCAAGTCGGAGAGCATCTGGGTTCGCTATGGCGATCACGAGTTGCTCACCCTGACACTCCGGGCGGACGTGCGGTCGGGAATCCAGTTCTTCGCTGATCGGACGTCTCTCGACCTCACTGGAGCTGAGTGCGCCGAGTGCTTCCTCATGCTTCGGCGATACGACGATGCAGCGCCGCTCCCAACGGTCATGGTGCTGGACGACGGTGGCGCCGAGGTGGCAGTCGGAGAATGGAAGCGAATGTGGGTGCCTGCCGCGGGGGACGCGACACCCGTTCGATGGATGGCGCGCGCGCAGGTCTCAAGGCGCGCGGGTTCGAACTTGAGCGCATCTCGCCCCATCCGGCTAAAGCTTCCGGGCGGTACTGAAGTCGCGATTGCAACCGTCCCGGCGCCCTTTCTCTGACAATTCAGAGACCTGATGAGCAAAGCTCAAGCCGTCACGGTGTGGGTAGTCGCAGTCGTGGCTGCCGTCACTCTGCACTTTTATCATTGCCGATGGACGACGCGCGCCTACATCACGAATTCTGAGGTCTGCTTGGCAGGGACACTGGAACCCGACCTAGGGACGGTGAACATGGACGGTCCCCCGCAGGCCTTCTACTGCGCGGGACTGCTTGTGCGTCCGGGCATCAGCGTTTCCGACGCGATTGTCTATGGTCTAGTTGCCCCAATCATCGCAACCGGAGTCGTGATCTACGTCGCCCTAGGCCAACGTCGCCTTGCCAGGCTCGCAGCGGGGCTCTGCGAGTCATGCGGCTATTCGGTGACGCAGGCTTCGCCTACTCGCTGCAGTGAATGCGGCTTGCCCGTGACACGAGTTACGGGCGGTTGATGGGTCTCCGACCTGGTTTCTGTGAGACCTGTCCATCCAGCGCCCCATCGCGTGTGGATCGGGGCGGCTCGGGCATGCTTGTCGTTGCGCAGATGCGGGCTACGTCCCCGGGTGTAGTTGATGGCATTGCAGATCGGGTTCATTGTTTGGCTGAGCGAGGCTCATCACCGTCCGACGCGCCCCGATGTGACCGGCCCTCCTGCCAGATTTCCGAGTTTTCTCCCAACTCCCCCGATCACGCTCTCCCGTTCACGGCAATCCGAGCGTCCGAGCGTTTCCGGGGCAGGGTGGCCCTTCCGGCGCTGTCCGGCCCGCTACCCCGAACCGCCCTCGCAAACGCGAGAGCGCCGAGCCCCCGCCACGGTGCGCCTCGCAGGCCCTCCTGGCCCCGGGCTGAGGGGCAACCGACAGGGCGGCCGCCGCGCGCCGGCCCCAGGCTCAAGCGAAGTCCCGGAGCTCCCTCTGGAGCCTCGACCTGATCCTCTGCCAGCGCTTGCGGACCGTTACGGCTTGCAGGCCCGTGGCAGCTGCGACCTGGTCCCACGGGATGTTCTCGTTCCGCATCCGGACAATATCTCGATCGACAGGATCGAGCGTGTCCAGCGCGGCTGCAAGTCTGGTTCGCAACTCTTGATTCATCCCGCCGGGCGATCCGAACGACCCCGACCCCGGAGCTCGGGCCGAACTGTCCACGCGATCAGCATCCTCCGGCATCTGCTGGCCGGCGAGAAGTCGACGTCGCGCCTTCCGGATGAAATCGAAGGTAACGTGTTTCGCAAACCGGAACCCCAGCCTTCTGATGTCCTCCTCTTTGATGAAGCGCGGACAGCGCAGCAGGAACACGAAGAGATCCTGCACGGCCGTGTGCGCGATGTCGCTCGTGTGCAGGTCGCAGGTTCGACGCCCCTTCCTGCAGGCCCGGATGTACGGATAGAGCGCCTCGGCAAGCCCCTCGGGGATTCGCTCATGGTTGGGCAGTTCTGGGTGACTCTCCGGCATCAAGACCCCCGCGGCGGCTGCTGGCCCCCGCGGG
>JBMTYG010000196.1:0-4010 GCA_049454295.1 Pseudomonadales bacterium | reverse complement strand
CGGACGCGAGTTCATGAAGGAGTACCGAGATACCTTCAAGGTTCTCGCCAAGTGACCAAAGCGCCTGCTTGGGTCGACAAGCGCGCGCTTCCTCTGTTGCACCAGGAAAGTCTCGGGCAGTTCGGCGGCGCGGAAGGTTTGCGCGACGAGGGGTCGTTGGAATCTGCGCTAGCGCGCCCGATCAATAAGTACACCGATGAGGGATGCCTCGATCTTTCCACCCTGGCGGCGGCTTACGGGTTCGGGCTCGTTCGTAATCGTCCTTTTGTCGACGGTAACAAACGAGTTGCCTTTCTCGCTGTGGGTGTCTTTCTGGCAATCAACGGGCAACGTCTGACGGCAAACCCGATCGACGCAATGGGTGCTGTCATGTCGCTCTCTGACGAGAGCAACGAAGAGGAACGATTTTCCGAATGGGTCAGGAGAAATCTTTGCAAAGACCCTGCACGTCAGATCTCAATTTTGACGAGGCACCTCGCGGATTTGTCTAAAATCCCGGGTGTCTCGATGGAGGCGTCCACATGACAATCGATGATACGGAGCTCGATGCAGGGTTGGACCTGCCCGGTCATGTCATCGAAGCTTATGGTCGCGACGGTTATATCCGTCTGCGGTCGGTACTCAATCCGGATAGCCTCGCGCGATACGGCGCGGAGATCACACGCCTGACATTGGCTCTTAACACCCAAGACAAACCGCTGGCCGAGCGCGATACCTATGATCGGGCGTTCCTGCAGGTCATGAATCTTTGGTGCCAGTCGGAGAGAGTCCAGCGTTTCGTCTTCGGTCGTCGCCTTGCGCGCATCGCGGCGCAGTTGATGGGGGTGCGCGGCGTTCGTCTTTATCACGACCAGTCTGTTTATAAAGAGCCTTCCGGCGGCATCACGCCCGCGCATGCGGACCAATACTACTGGCCCTTCGCCTCCGACAAGACCATCACGGCATGGATCCCACTGCAGCACGTGCCGCTCGAGATGGGGCCGCTGGCGTTCCACAGAGGCAGCCACAGGACGGCGTTGGGAAGGGATCTGCCGATCTCGGCGGAGAGCGAGGCGCGAATCAGTACCGCCATGGAGGAGCAGGGGTTCCCGATTGACGAAGCGGCGTATGCGCTCGGTGACGTGAGTTTTCATGGCGGCTGGACCTTCCATCGCGCGGGCGCTAACCGCAGCGCATGTCCGCGTTCGGTGATGACGATCATCTACATGGATGCCGACATGCGAATCGCCGAGCCGGTCAACGCTATGCAGCAGAACGACCTCGCGCATTGGCTGCCGGGTCTCGAGCCCGGCGACCTTGCGGCCTCGTATCTCAACCCTGTCCTTTGGTCGGTCCCGTGAAGCGCGGCTTGATTCCTCCGCTCGTGCTGATGCTCTCGGTCATCCTGGTGCCGTCGGCATTTGCGGCGCAGACACCTGCGGATGTCGTCGATCCCTTCATCGGGACTGATGGCACGGGGCATACGTTCCCGGGCCCCAGTCGACCCTTCGGGATGATTCAACCGGGGCCCGACAACGCGGATACGGGCTGGGAGTTCACTTCGGGCTATCAGTACCGCGCGCCGCACATCATTGGATTCTCGCAAAACCGTGCGAGCGGCACGGGCATCCCGGAGTTGGGCGACGTCTTGCTGCAACCGGGCGCCGAGTGCCGCGCGGATATGGCTAGCACCTATGCGAAGTCTTCGGAGGTCGCGCGGCCCGGCTACTATGCGGTGACGCTCACTGACAACGGCGTCCGCGTTGAATTGACGTCGACCTTGCGCAGTGCTTTCCACCGGTATCGCTTCGCTAAAGGCGGCCAGGTCTGCGTGCTCGTCGATCTTCAGCACGGACTGACCTTCAGTACCGATGCACAGCCCATCCTGTCGGTGTCCAACTCGTTTAGCAGCGACGGCTTCGAGGGCGAAGCTAAGCGCCGCAACTGGACCACCCGTCATGTCGCGTGGTCGGTCCGTTTCAACAAGCCAATCGCCGAAGTCGAGACCTTGCCACCGCGCCCCGGTGATGCCGCACCGCGTTACCTGCTTCGCTTCGAACTCGGTAAGGATCGCGCACTGCAGGTGCGGATCGGGCTGTCCACCACCGACCGTGACGGCGCGCGCCGTAATCGTGACGAACGTGGCGGCTGGGCGTTCGATGCTGTGGTGAGCGACAGCCTCCGCGAGTGGAACGCATTACTCGGTCGTGTGCAGATCGTCGCTCCCGAGCGGCAGCGGCGGATCTTCTACACTGCGCTCTACCATGCGTTCCTGCATCCCTCCGTGATCAGTGACGTCGATGGTCGCTGGCGCGGACCTGACCTGCGCATACGACGCGCGGCGGAGGGCCTGCGTTACTCGACCTTCTCGCTCTGGGACAGCTTCCGAGCGGCGCACCCTCTGTACACGCTGTTGGTGCCGGAGCGCGTAAACGATTTCGTTAACTCGCTCCTCGATCATCACGATGCGGTGGGTCGCTTGCCGAAATGGACGATTTGGGGCGCGGAGACGGGGACGATGATCGGCGAACCGGCGCTGCCGGTGATCGCCGATGCGTGGGCGAAGGGTTTCCGCGGTTTCGATGGCCGGCGGGCGCTCGCCGCCATGGTTGCGACCTCGACCCGGGACGCCACGCCGGTGTTCCCGGGCGATCACGCGCTGTCACTTTGGTCGGTCTACGACCGGTACGGGTTCTATCCGTTCGATCTCGTCCAGGGCGAAGCGGTGTCACGCACCCTCGAGGCTGGGATCGGTGATGCCGCGACGGCCCACATGGCGCGCATGTTGGATGATTTACCGCTCGCCGAACGTTTCGCGCAGCGCTCAAGAAATTGGCGGTCGCTCATCGACCCCGAGACTCGGCTCGCGCGGGGCCGGGACAGCGCAGGCCGATGGCGCACACCGTTCGATCCGCTCACGCCGACATCGCCGCTCAACAATCCGGGCGACTACACCGAGGCCAACGCTTGGCAGTACACCTGGACGCCCGCGCTCCACGGGCCGCATGAGCTCGTAGAGGTTTGGGGCGGGAAGGCGGAGTTGCAGACGATGCTCGACCGTTTCTTCTTTGGATTGCCCACTACCGAGGGCGCGGAGTATCTCGGACAGGAAGCCATGATCGGGCAGTACGCGCACGGCAACGAGCCGAGTCACCACATCGCCTGGCTCTACGCCTACACGGATCGGCCGGAGACTGGGCATCGCTTGGTGTCGCGCATCGCAGACGAGTTCTATAAGGACAGCCCCGGCGGGATCATCGGCAACGAAGATGCCGGACAGATGAGCGCGTGGTACGTGTTCGCGACGCTCGGCTTCTATCCGGTCGAGCCGGCGAGCGGACGCTATGTCGCGGGAATCCCGCTCGTGGAACGGACCGTTCTGCGCATCCCGGGACGCAGGACGCTGATCATCGAGCGCAGCGGGCGCGGCGATCAGTTGCTCCGGGTGTCCTCGGCCGGTGTAGCGTTACCGACCACCGCGCTCGAGCATCGCAGCCTGGTGCAGGGCGGAACACTGCGCTTTGAAATCGCTGCGCCGTGAAGATGGGCTCATAGCATGAGCCTACCCATCATCTACATCATCTAAGAGATGCCGGTCTGCCGGGGGCATTCCCGGGGCAACCTCCGCTTGGTCAACTCAAGGTTGACGACGGAGGCTGCTCGGTTTTGAACGCAGCTGAGAAATTCCAACGCTGGCCCACCGGCGGCAATCGCAGGCACCGTGCAGCATTTGTGACCACAAATATCTCGGCGATCAATCTAAACGCGAAAATGAGAGAGAATTCCGGTGTCGGCGCCTGAAACTTCAGTTGATAGAAGCTGATGAAGTCGATCAGAAAGTTGTTGACGCTGATCGCTGCGACGATGACTAGTGCGAACACGTCTCCCTTTCCTCGCGTGTACGCGTAAATGCAGAACGTTGCGAGGCCGAGGATCATCCAGCCTCGGAAATAAAACACTTCCGTATAGCGTTGGATAACGTCCGGGGTGGAGAAAAACTCCTTTGCCAGAGAATCTGGGGCGACGATGAG
>JBMTYG010000195.1:0-4072 GCA_049454295.1 Pseudomonadales bacterium | reverse complement strand
GGTCGCGCTGGCCTGGGTGCTCGCGCAGACGCGGACGACGCACGTTCGCTCACGCGTCAACAGGCGCTGCGCACGCCGGTGTTCTACCTGCTGGTGTTCGCGTTCGGCATGTTTTCCGTCAATATCATCGTCATGCTGCTGCAGACGGTGCCCTATCTGACCGATGCTGGATTGAGTCGCACTCAGGCCTCGCTTGCGGTGGCTGTTGCGTCTTTGCCCGCGCTCGTGTCGAAGCCGATCTGGGGCTATTTCATCGATCGCGTTGATGCCAAACCGCTAGCGGCATTGGGCGCGGCAGTAACGGGCGCAGCGTTGCTCGTCATCGTGGCGGCGGTGGAAACCCATGCGCTGGTGGTGATCTATGCCAGTTTCGTGCTGCTCGGGCTGGGTTGGGGCGGCATGATTCCGCTGCAGGAGGTCATCTGGGGCGCGTATTTCGGGCGCCGTCATCTGGGCGCCGTGCGCAGCGCGGGGCTTCCGATCACCCTGATTTTCAGCGCCGCAGCGCCTTTCCTGGTGTCACTGCATCAGGACCTGACCGGCAGCTATACGGCGGCGCTGCTTGTTGTTGCAGTGAGCAATCTAGCTGCAGCCTGCTTCATCGCATTGATTCCTGCACCGGGCAGTGGGGCGCTCACCAGGCACGGCGCGCGGTGATCGCGTTGGCGGAAAGAAACACCCGCGTGCGAAGCTCGGTGAGGCGCGCGTTCAGGTTGCGGTAACGGAGCGGATCCGCGTGAGCGAGCTCGGGCTTGAGCTTGAAGTCCGAAAAGCTGTCTTCTCCGCCGTAACACCCGAGCACAAATGTTGCACCGCCCAGATGCTTGCATCGCACCTGGGACAGCCCGCGCTTCAGCCAGATGATCCAGAAGCGTTCGTCGGCCTCGTGCAACAGGGCGATCAGGGTCTCCAGGTCGCGCGCGAGGGCGCTGAACTGTTCTTCCAGAGCGCTCACCGAGCGAGCGCCTCAGTCCATCAGCCGGAAACAGTTGCGCAGCTCGGTCACGAAAAGTTCCGGTTGCTCGAAGGCGGCGAAGTGACCGCCTCGATCAAGCTCGTTCCAGTACACGATGTTGCGGTAGCGGTTTTCAGCCCAGCGGCGCGAGCACACGAAGATCTCGCGGGGGAAAATACTGCACCCCGTGGGCACGTGAATGTCCCCCGCGGCGAAGGAGCCGAAGCTTTCCCAGTAGAGCCGAGCTGAGGATGCCGCGCTAGCCGTAAGCCAATAGACCATGATGTTGTCCAGCATGTCGTCCCGGCTGAGCGCGTTTTCGGGATGCCCGTTGCAATCGGTCCAGGCCCAGAATTTCTCCATGATCCACGCGGCTTGGCCGATCGGAGAGTCTACGAGACCGTAACCGACGGTCTGAGGGCGGGTCGACTGCTCCTTTGAATAACCTGAATCCCAGTCTTGGTAATACTTCATGCCGGCGAGAGCTTTTTCCTCGATCGGTGTGAGGTTGTCCATCGGATCGGGACGTGCGGTGACCATGTTCACGTGTATACCGGCGCAATGGGTGGTGTCGCGCATGCCGATTGCCGAGGTCACCGCGGAGCCCCAGTCGCCGCCCTGCGCGTAGTAACGCTCGTAGCCCAGGCGCGCCATCAAGGCAGCCCAAGTGTCGGCGATTTTCTCGATCCCCCATCCGGTGGCGTCGGGTTTGCCGGAGAACCCGTAGCCTGGAAGCGATGGGACGACGACATGAAAGGCGTCCTTGGGGTCGCCGCCATAAGCGGCGGGATCGGCAAGCGGACCGATCACGCGCAGGAATTCGACGATCGATCCTGGCCAGCCATGGGTGAGCAGAAGTGCGCGCGCGCGAGGTTCGGGCGAGCGCACATGGATGAAGTGAATATCAAGCCCGTTCAGCGTCGTGATGAATTGGGGAAACGCATTGATGCGCGCCTCGCCTCGGCGCCAGTCGTAGGTCTTCGACCAATAGCTATGGATATCGCGCATGTACGCGAGCGGTACCCCCTGGGACCAGTCTGTGGGCGTTTCTTTTTCCGGGAAGCGGGTCAGCGACAGGCGCGCTCGCAGGTCGTCGAGCGCTGCCTCGGGGATATCAATGCGGAACGGTCGAATATCGGTGCGCGTGTCGGTCATGGGCGAACTCCGGCTGGTGGCAGCGGGAGTGACCCCGCCGGCGGAGGGCGCCTTGCGATCAGAGCGAGGCGCAGATATGTCCGCCGTCGACCACGATAACCGAGCCAGTCATGTAGCGCGATGCATCTGAGGCCAGAAGTAGGATCGGTCCGTCCAGATCATCGAACTCTCCGAAGCGGCGCATGGGTATGCCCTTCATAAAGTCGGCGGCATTCTCGCTCTCGAAGACGAGGTGGCTGACATCGGTGTGAATGTAGCCGGGCGCGAGCGCGTTCACGCGGATGCCATAGCGCGCGGCCTCGAGCGCCAGCACCTCGGTCATGCGCGTCAGCGCCCCTTTGGACACCGCGTAAGGGAACTGACCTTTGATGGTTCGCGTGTCGGTGATCGACGAGATATTGATGATGTTGCCGTGGCTCTGTCGATGGGCGAGGAAGCGCTCGGTGTACAGCTTGGACATGAGCCATGGACCCTTGAGATTGGTCTCCATGACGTAATCCCAGTCTGCTTCATCGATCATCAGGTAGGTTTTTGCGCCTGCCTCGACCCCAGCGTTGTTGATCACGACATCGATCGGGCCATAGGCGGCTTCAGCAGCATCAAGGAACTGGCGGATGCTGTCGGCACTGCGCACGTCGAGCGCGATACCGGTTGCCTCAGCCCCGCTCGCGCGGATGTCCGCGACCCGAGCAGCGACGCGGTCTACGCGGCGCGCGCCGAGCGATACCCGCGCGCCCGCCGCCGACAGCACGCCGGCGAAGTGGTGCCCGAAGCCGGAAGACGCACCTGTGATGACGATGTGCTTGCCATCGAGACGGAACAGATCCATCGCGCGCCTCCTCTCGATTCAGCCCGTGCCCTGCGCGAACCGCTGATTCGCGAGCGGCGGCAGGAACTGTGCCGCGTGGTCCGTGTACACCTCGACTGCAGGCTTCACGTCTTTGAAGTCATCCAGCGTGCCGGCTTTCACGATCACGACGCCGGGCATCGATTCAACTCGAGAGGTGATTGGCGACCCGCAGCGGCCGCAGAAATGTCGCCAGACCGCTTTGCCGCTGTCGCCGCGGTCGGTGTAGACCTGGGTGTCGCCGGTTTGCGCGTAATCCGCTTCGCCGACCATGAGGTTGGTCGAGAACAATCCGCCGCTCTGGCGCTGGCAATGGGTGCAATGGCAGATGGCGGCGATAGACGGATCTTGCTTGAGTTCGTAGCGAATGGCGCCGCAAAGGCAACCGCCGGTTCGGCTGGTCATGACAGTGTCTCCCGACGTGATAATCCGTGGCAGGGCGCGGGCGTTGCCGGCCTGGAAGTGGTCGGAGTGAGAGGATTCGAACCTCCGGCCCCCACGTCCCGAACGTGGTGCTCTACCAAGCTGAGCTACACTCCGAAGCGTTCCGTGCATGCGTGCCCGGACGAAGGGCGCGATTGTAAGAGGGCGATGGTCGCGGAACAACCATCGAGCGCTAACCTTGCGAGTCGTCCCTGTTCAGCGCGTGAGCACGCTCAAATCTGACCCGATTCAGCTTGCCTGAATCATCGGCGGGTTAGCCGACCCGCGCGGTGGCGGCGCGCGCGAGACGATCGAGCGCCGCGCGATAGGGCGTGTCCGGCAGTTGCGTCAGTGCTCGACGTGCCTGTTCGGTCTCAGCAAGCACCGCCTGGCGCGTTGCGTCGAGCGCCCCAGAGCGGGTGACGATGTCCAGGACGATGGGTAGCTCGGTCGCAGAGCGGGCTTCGATGGCTGACTTGAGCCGTGCCGCATCCGGGGGAGAGACCTGTCTCAACGCGATAATGAGCGGCAGGGTCAGCTTGCCCTCAGCCAGATCGTCGCCGACGTTCTTGCCCATATCGGTGCTCGAGCCCGCGTAGTCGAGCCAGTCGTCCATGAGCTGGTAGGCAAGCCCGAAATGCAGGCCGTAGCGGCGCAGGGCTTCGGTTGCGCCGCCACTCGCGCCCGCGCGC
>JBMTYG010000194.1:0-4108 GCA_049454295.1 Pseudomonadales bacterium | reverse complement strand
TTTTTCCTCCAGTAGCACCCGCCCTTCGCCCGGCCTCGTACCAGTCATCGATATCACTGGTGCTGATGCCGTTGGTCAATGATTTCTTGAGCTCCCAGTTCTCGTGCAGGATCTCACCGAATGCGTCGAGGTTATCGCTCTGCAATTCATTGCGTACCGCATAGGCAAGCTCAACCATTCGCCGCATGGCGCAGACTTTTTTGTGACTGTTTGCGACCTCCTGCGACTGCTGTGCCAGCAAGGCAGACGCGCTGCGCGTGATACCCGTGTAGAGCAGCAGGAGATTGCGTTCGAGTTGATCCGCGGTTGATTGTCGGCAGATGATCGGCGATACGTCGACCGCGCCATCGCGCCTAAACTCGATCAGATTGAGTCCACCAAACGCCGCAGCATACTGGTCCTGTTTTCCAATCGGCTCCCCGCAGACATCGATCTCGATATGGCAGCTATCTGCCCCGAGCTGTTCGCGCGAGACGTAGCGACTCTTAAAAGCGTTGAGCGCATTCAGCAAACCGACGGTGAAGGAGCTCGAAGATCCAAGCCCCGTTCCCCGGGAGGGAATGTCGGCAATGGTGGTAATCTCGATACCGCCTTTAAGCTCGAGGAAGCGTAGGGCCTCTCGCACCAACACGTGGCGTATCTGGTGCACGGATTCGACTTCCTCAGTCACCGAGTACGACACGCGAATGCCATCGTCGAACTTCTGGTTGACGGTGACATAAATGAACTTATCGATTGCAGAGCTGACGACGGCGCCGCCATTCTCAGCATAAAACGATGAAAGATCGCTGCCGCCTCCGGCGAAACTGATGCGCAATGGGGTCTTGCTGATAATCATCTCGATTGTCCGGGAAAATCCACGCGTAGTGCTCCGAATGCCATAGCCTCGATGTCCGGAAACTCGTCCTCGAGTCGGGCCTCGTACAGCGCTTGCGCTTCGCTGTCGATGAGCCCCCGTCGCCGGTATTCACGCAAGAAGCGTAATCGGCGAGTGGGCTCAGAGACCGCAACATGAATCCTGCGCGCAGCGGTCGCTCCGAAAGTATTCAAGCCCAGGGCAATAGTGCCTTCCACAATGACAATGTCAGCAGGATGTAAACTCAAGCTTAGCCCAGTACTCCGCGATGTCCTGGTAAGCTTGTCGTACTCGGGAAGATCTAGAGTGATACTATCCTGCCGAGAGAGCTGAACGAGACGCATGACCTCGTTTAGGGCCTGCAGATCGTAGCGCCCCCTGACTCCTGATGTGCGCTTGTGAAACTGTTCCAGCCACCGATCGATGGGAAGGACAATGGCTCGGAAACCGCGCTCTTCAGCCAGTTCACGAAGCGCGGATGCGAGAGTGCTTTTTCCGCTTCGCGATTGCCCTCCGATGAGGATGATGTCCCCCGCGCCGACTCCGGTGATCAGCGGGCGGGCATGTTCAAGAAGCCTGGGGTGATCTTCTAGAATGAACTCTACCGCTGCCCCAAGGTCTGGCAAGACATAATCCGGGAGCGCCCCGTGTCGATTGTCGAGTCCGCCGTGCCCCGTCTCCAGGAGGATTGAGCGCACTCCAGATCGGCGAGCGGTTTCGACATCGACGGTGGTATCGCCAATAAACCAGGAACGCCGCAGGTCTGCGTTGAAATCCTTGGTGGCTTGCTCTATCAGACCGATGTTTGGCTTGCGACAAGCACACGGGATCTTGAATTCCGGCCGTTCCCCCTCAAACCCGGCGTCGGGGTGGTGGGGGCAGAAATACACACGATCGACGAACGCTCCGCTGTGACCGAGCGTGGTCGACATGCGCCGATGAATGCCTTCCAGCTCTTCGAGTGTGGTTTCTCCACGTGCGATAACGGGCTGATTGGTAATGACGCACGCCCGATAGTCGCTGCGATTGATACGCCGGATCGCATCCGACACGCCAGGGAGCAGCTCGAGCTGATCGCGTCTGCGGACGTAACCGACTTCTCGATTGATAGTCCCATCCCGATCCAGGAATACCACAGGCTGCGGATGGGCAAGGCTCGCGCGCATGACTTTTCCGCTGCGTAGATCTGCGCACACACGATCCAGTCGCTCAGGTGTCCCAGCATCTTTGATGTACTCTGGGCTGACATAGCCTCGCAGGCGTTGACCACGCTGAACCATGCGAGGAAAGAGATCGCGGGCAAAATCCAGAACGCCTGCCGAATATTCATGTATCCACGGCTTCAGTGCGGCGCGGCGAATCCAGTAGAGTGCCGCGTTGACCAGGTTGGGCAAATCCTGGTCTGGAGGATGCGGTGTATTGAAGAATCCTCGTATGGCGCCGTGCTGATCCAGATCGATGAGGTCGGAATCCTTTGGATGGTCATTTGGGTGAAGAAACAAAGTCGCAGCAGCGCCTGGGTCCTCTACATGAAATGAATGGAAGCGATTGAGATCCACCTCTAGGAGCGTGTCGCCATAGACGACCAAGAATTCGTCAGCGAGCAGATGATCGATGCTGAGTGTCGCTCCAGCCGTTCCCCGGGGTTCACCGTCGTCGATGCAGATGATATTGAGCCCCCAGTTGTTCCGCTCTTCACAGAACCGAACGATGTGTTCGGCGGCGTGATTCACAAGAATGAGGACGTGATTAAACTCGTGGCGCTTTAACAACTCGATCTGTCGTTCGAGCAGGGGCACGCCGCAGACGTCGATCAGGGGTTTTGGAAGACCATTCAACCGCTCCTGCAAACGTGTGCCCTTCCCTCCCGCGAGGATGACAGCTTGCCGCTTCATCGAGCAGATGCAGCAAGCGGTAGCGAGAGCTGCTGGGCAATTTCTCGTGCAGCACGCTGGATGGCTGCGGCCGATCCCAGCCGAGGCTCCCACCCCATCTTCGCGAGCTTGTCGGTGCTATAGAGAAAACGCGGCACATCTCCGACCCAACCCTTGTTGCCCGCGCCGAAGCGCAATTGCGCCGCCGGTGCAACAAGGTCACGGACTGTTTCTGCGATGAACCGTACCGTAACCCCGCTGTCCCGGGGACCAATGTTCAGGTAGTTGAGTCGTTCACCGGCCTGGCGACGCACAAAAATCATCGCGTCAACCAGATCGTCAACGTGAAGATAGCTTTTCTGCTGAGTGCCATCGCCCAAGACATCCAGGCAGGCCGGCTGGACCTGCAGCCGCTGCATGAAATCGAGAATAACGCCATGAGTGGCGGGTGTGCCAATCACGTTGGGAAACCGGAAGATAAAAACCTGCTGCAGGTAGGATTCAAGGGCCGCGCTAATCATCGCCTCGGAGGCCAGCTTCATGGCTCCGTAGTTCGATATCGGAAACAGCGGTCCAACATCCTCATGCAATAGCGTGTCACCAAGATCGCCGTACACCGCGGACGTGGATGCGAAATTGAGAGTCGGTATACCCAGCTCACGCATGATGCTGAGGGTATTCAGCGTGGTCAGGAATGTGTCTCTGAGATCTACCTGAGAGTCTGCGATTCCTGCGGGTATATCCGAGTTTGCCGCCAGGTGCCAAACGTCTGTGATTGCTCGACCCTTCCCAATGTCTGCGAGTACATGCCGATATGCCTCAGCATCAGACAGATCCACCTGAGCAAAACTGAATCCTGGGTGGTTTTCGAGATTGTGCAGATTAGCCCTTGTTCCTCTGCATAGGTTGTCAAGACCGATGACCTCGTTCCCTTCGTCGAGGAGTCGCTGAGCGAGGTTGGTTCCAATAAACCCGGCGACGCCGGTGATCAAGATACTCATGACGAAACGGGGGCTCCTGTTTGACCGCCAGTTGCGATAAGTCGAGCAAGCTGGGCGGCATTTTTGTCTGCAGAGTGCAGCTCGCGCGTCTTCTCGAAGGCTCGGTCCCCCATCGCCTGCAGCTGGTCGAGCGCTTGTGAGCACTGCGTTACCCACCCCCTGGCGGCCACTGCTGCTGTTCACCACCATCGCCCTGTGGCCGGGGCTGCTGCAACGCATCGATGGGGCGAGCGGCCATCTGCTGGTGTTTGTGGTGTGCGGCCTGGGGCTGCTGCCTCTGGCCGTCAGCCTCCGCAACCTGGTGGAGCACCTGGTCGCCCGATTGGGGCCGAGGCTCGGCGGACTGCTCAGCGCCTTGCTCCGCAATCTGGTCGAGT
>JBMTYG010000193.1:0-4130 GCA_049454295.1 Pseudomonadales bacterium | reverse complement strand
GGCCGGAGCCGACCTGATCCCGCTGGAGGTGCTCGCCCGTCCGCGCATCGATGTGATGGTTACTCTCTCGGGGATTTTCCGCGACTTGTTACCCCTCCAGACACGGATGCTGGCCGACGCCGCCTTTGCGGCAGCGAGCGCCGACGAGCCGCATGAGATGAACTTCGTCCGCAAGCACGCCATGCTTTGGATGGCCGAAGCCGGCGCCGATCTTGAAACCGCGGCCCTGCGCGTTTTCTCGAATGCCGATGGTGCGTATGGTGCCAACGTCAATTATCTCGTCAATTCCGGAACCTGGGATAATGAAGACGAACTCGGTGACGCTTACGCCAAGCGAAAATGCTTCGCCTACGGACGTAGCGGCCGCCCCACGGTGCAGCCTGCGCTCTTTGACAGTATCCTGTCTACCGTCGAGCTTGCTTACCAGAACCTCGAATCGGTCGAAACAGGCCTGACCACTATTGATCATTACTTCGATACGCTGGGAGGGATCTCGCGTGCAGCTGCCAAGGTACGCGGCGAGCAGCCAGCGGTCTATATCGGAGACCAGACGCGCGGTGATGGCATCGTGCGCACCTTGGCCGAGCAGGTTGCCCTTGAAACGCGCACACGTACGCTAAACCCGAAATGGTTCGAAGGCATGCTTCGCCACGGCTATGAGGGCGTGCGCCAGATCGAGGCCCAGGTAACCAACACCATGGGCTGGTCGGCAACGACCGGCCAGGTTCAGCCCTGGGTCTACCAGCAGATGACTGAGACTTTCGTTCTTGACGAGGCGCTGCGCCGCCGCCTGACCGATCTCAACCCTGCCGCAACCGCAAATGTCGCCAGCCGGCTGATCGAGGCCTCGGAACGGCGTTACTGGTCGCCTGATCCCGAAACGCTGGCAGCCCTTCGAGCAGCCAGCGCGGAAATCGAAGACCGCCTCGAAGGTATCACCCCGTATCAAGGAGCCGCCGCATGACGTCGCTCACACTCAATCGCCCAGGTGCCCGCCGTCCGGACGGGGAGGGCAGCGTACAAGTGAAGCTGGACAGCCGCTTCGAAACCGGGACAGCGAAGGTTTTTGCCGTGTACGGCAAAGGTGGCATCGGTAAGTCGACGACTTCGTCGAACCTTTCGGCTGCCTTCTCGAAGATCGGAAAGCGGGTTTTGCAGATTGGCTGTGATCCGAAACATGACTCGACTTTCACCTTGACCAAGAAGCTGATGCCCACTGTCATTGATGTTCTGGAATCGGTGGAGTTCCATTCTGAAGAGCTGCGCACCGAGGATTTCGTCTTCGAAGGATATAATGGCGTAATGTGTGTCGAAGCTGGCGGCCCGCCTGCTGGCACCGGGTGTGGCGGGTATGTCGTGGGGCAGACCGTGAAGCTTCTGAAGGAGCATCGTCTCCTGGAAGATACCGATGTTGTAATCTTCGACGTGCTGGGCGACGTAGTGTGCGGCGGCTTTGCCTCGCCCCTCCAGCATGCCGAACGCGGTATCATCGTGACGGCAAACGACTTCGACTCGATCTTTGCAATGAACCGTATCGTTGCGGCGATCCAGGCCAAGGCTCAGAACTATGCCGTCCGCCTCGGCGGGGTGATCGCCAACCGCTCTAAGGCCACGGACGAGATCGACCGGTATTGTGACGCAACTGGAATGCACCGCATCGCACATTTCCCGGATCTCGACGTCATTCGTCGCTCGCGCCTTAAGAAATCGACGATCTTCGAAATGGAGCCCTCACCGGAACTTGAGGCCGTCCAGGAAGAGTACCTTCGCCTCGCGGCGGCGTTGTGGCTGGGTGGTGAGCCCGTCAATGCCGTGCCGATGAAGGACCGTGAAATCTTCGACTTCCTGGGGTTCGACTGATGGAAACGGCCTATCAGACCCGTCGCGCCGAGCTGCAGACCTATTTTAACGAGACCGCTTCGGTCACGTGGCAGAAGCTGACATCTACGGCGCCCGTCAGCGGTATACGCGCAACCGTGCGCGCTGGCCGCGAAGCGATGCATAACGGGATACTGTCCTGGCTACCGCAAGATATGGGTGGGTTGCGGGTGTTGGACGCCGGTTGTGGAACGGGTACATTCGCGGTCGCGGCTGCCCAACGCGGCGCTGAAGTCGTTGCCATCGACATCGCTCGTACACTCGTCGAGACGGCCGCCGAACGCCTGCTCGATCCAGTGCTCCGTAACCGGATAACCTGGCGCGTGGGCGACATGACCCGGGCCGACCTTGGCGAGTTCGACCATATGGTCGCCGTCGATTCGATAATCCACTATGACGCACCGGACATGGCCGCGATGGTGGCAAAAATTCTGCCGCGCATCCGCCGCTCGGCGATCTTTACTCACGCGCCCCGGACCCCGATGTTGCTTGCCATGCACGCTGCGGGCAAGTTCTTCCCGCGCAGCGACCGTGCCCCGGCGATCGTGCCTGTCTCAGGTCGCCGCCTGATGGACCTGCTTGCAGCCGAGACCAGTGATAGCTGGCGCGCCGGCCGGAAGCTTCGCGTCAACACTGCCTTTTACATCTCCGAAGCCCGCGAGGTTGTTCGCAGATGACTCCTGAGCGGCGGACCTTTGCCGAATTCTGGATGACGTTGGGAACCAAGTTCCTGCCGTTCGCCGACGCGGCGAGTGCTCAGCTTCCGCTCGGCCGCCTGCTGCGCTTGTCGTTGTTCCAGGTGTCAGTCGGGATGGCCATGGTGTTGCTGACCGGTACGCTGAACCGTGTAATGATCGTCGAGCTTGGTGTACCCGCTTGGCTTGTCGCGCTGATGGTTGCCCTGCCGCTCGTGTTTGCGCCACTGCGGGCGCTGATCGGACACAAGTCGGACACGCACAGGTCCGCGCTCGGCTGGCGCCGTGTGCCCTACATCTGGTTCGGCTCAATGTTCCAGTTCGGCGGCCTTGCGCTAATGCCGTTCGCGCTGATCCTGCTGTCCGGCGATTCGACGGGTCCGGCCTGGATCGGCCATGCCGGCGCTGCCGCCGCCTTCCTGCTCGTGGGTGCGGGTATCCACACGACCCAGACGGCGGGTCTCGCTCTGGCCAGTGATCTGGCGACCGATGAAACCCGCCCCCGAGTGGTGGTGCTCCTCTATGTCATGTTGCTCGCAGGAATGGTCGTTAGCTCGCTGACGCTTGGATGGCTGCTCAGTGATTTTAGTACACTGAGATTAATCCAGGTCATACAGGGGGCTGGCGTTGTCACGATGGTCTTGAATGTCATCGCCCTCTGGAAACAGGAGGCGCGAAATCCGGATCTGACCGGTGCAGATCGCCGGAGTACTTCTTTCTCCCAAACATGGTCGAAGCTCGTCGAGGCGCCGGGTACGGTGCGCCTTCTGATCGCGTCCGGGCTGGGCGCCGCGGCCTTCAGCATGCAGGATGTTCTGCTGGAGCCTTATGGCGCTGAAGTACTCGGCATGAACGTCGCGGACACGACGCGTCTCACCGCGCTTTCCGCCTTCGGTGCGTTGATGGGCTTTGCCTATTGCTCCGGCCAGCTCTCCGAAGGGGGTGAGCCGCATCGCCTGGCTGGTCTCGGTGCCCTCGCAGGGGTTTTTGCCTTCGCGCTCGTCATTTTCGCTCATCCGGCCGGGCTCGTCTCTGCCTTCCTGCTTGGGGCTTTTCTGATTGGCTTTGGTGGCGGCTTGTTCTCCGTCGGGACACTTACGGCCATCATGGCGATCGCCCGCGATCATGATGGCGGCATTGCTCTCGGAGCATGGGGCGCGATCACTGCTACCGCCACTGGGGCAGCCGTCGCGCTCGGCGGCGGGGTCAGGGACGTCATCTCCGGTCTGGCTGAAGCCGGCCGTCTCGGCCCGGCGCTCACGGGCCCCGCGCCTGGCTATGGCGCGGTCTACCATCTCGAAGTCCTGCTTCTGTTCGCAACGCTTATTGTGATTGGCCCGCTGGCCCGTCACACGCTCGCCCAACCTGCCACTTCCCCACCCACCAAATTCGGCCTGGCAGCTTACCCAGGCTGATACGACCCTCAAGGAGAACGGTCATGATTTTCAGTGGAGAGTTCGTCAACGGAATTGACCTCGTGGACGTCTGCCTGTGGGCATTCACGATCTTCTTCCTCTGGCTCATCTACTACCTTCAGCGAGAAGGCATGCGCGAAGG
>JBMTYG010000192.1:0-4305 GCA_049454295.1 Pseudomonadales bacterium | reverse complement strand
TTCGGGTTTTGCGCACGAGAGACGCGGGAATGAGCGCCTCCTGCATGCCGTACTTCAGATCCTGAAAATGTTCATTGAGCTTGCGGATCTCGAGGTGACCCGTACCCTGCTGCTGCCGCTTGATCGCGAGTGCGGCGATACTGGACATGACGATGAGTATCGCCACCACCACCGTCGCAACTCGGGCAAGAAATCCGAGATAGTCGAAAAGATGTTCCAAGAGGGTCTACCGCGCAAAGCCCGATACTTTACTTGAACCCTCCGGGGGCGTCATCGCCCAGACCGAGCCACGACTCACCCTGGGTTACGCCCCGTCCACTGTCGGGGGCTGCGCGCGATCCGCCGCCGTGCTCCAGCTCACTCGCGGTTGAGACCGGTCATGAGTGAGGGCCACGCCGCCCGCAGATAGAGCACCATCGACCACAGGGTCATCAGCGCGGACACGTAAAGCAGGACGTAGCCCAGCTGCACGAACAACGTCACCGGTTGCGGCGGCGACGCCAGCAGCACGACTAACGCAATCATCTGGAACGTGGTCTTGATCCGTCCGATCCTGGCAACGCCGACCACACCACGGCGATTCATCTCCGCCATCCATTCCCTCAGCGCGCTGATGACGATCTCCCGCCCGACAATCACGATCGCCGGCAGTGTCAGCCAGAGTGAATGATGATGTCCCACCAGCAGGACCAGCGCAGTCACCACGATGAGCTTGTCAGCGACGGGATCAAGAAACGCGCCAAACGGCGTGGTCTGGTTCAAGCGACGGGCCAAATACCCGTCAAGCCAGTCGGTGAACGCGGCGAGAGCGAACAAGAGCGCTGCAATCCAATAGGAGAGACGGCCCGGCATCACAAACGCGAACACGAAGAACGGCATCAGCATGATGCGCGCGAGAGTGAGAAGGTTTGGAAGATTCATGTTCGACCGATCCCCACGAGGACGCCGCCCGCAATCATTCGGCGTGCAGAATACCGTAGATGGTCTGCGCCAGTGTGTGACTGATACCAGGAACCTTCGCAATTTCTTCCACGCTTGCACCCTTAAGCGCACGCACGCCACCAAAATGGGTGATCAGCTCACGCCTGCGTTTGGTGCCCACGCCAGGTATCGCCTCAAGCTCGGACGAATGACGCACCTTCTGCCTGCGCTGACGGTGGCCGGTTATGGCAAAGCGATGCGCTTCATCTCTGATCTGCTGCAGCAACAAGGCCGCATCACCATGGGGTGGGATGAATACCTCACCCTCCGCGAGAAAAAAACGCTCAAGCCCAGCTTTGCGGGTTGGGCCCTTCGCGATGCCCAGTACCACGGGCGATGCGAGCCCCAACTCTTCAAGAATGGCAAGCGCTCGCCCGAGCTGCCCCTGTCCTCCGTCAATCACGATGAGATCAGGTATTTCCACTTCGCCCGCCTGAACGCGGGCATAACGTCGACGCAACGCTTGCTCCATTGCCGCGTAGTCGTCCCCTGCCGTGATGCCCGATATATTGAAACGTCGATAGTCGGATTTGCGCGGACCATTTGCATCGAAGACGACGCAGGAGGCAACGGTGGCCTCGCCCATCGTATGGCTGATATCAAAGCATTCCAGTCGAAGCGGCTGCTCAGACAATCCTAGTGCTTCCTGCAACGCCAGCTGTCGGGCAAAGATACTGCGTTGATCGGCCAGATAAGCGGCGATGCTGTGCGCGGCATTTTCGCGTGCGAGCTCAAGCCAGCGAGCACGCTGCCCGCGTACCGATGACGCAACCGTAACGCGACGCCCGGCGGCACCCGACAGGGCGTCGGCGAGCACATCCTGTTCGGTCCAGCTCTCGGAGACGATCACGTCCCGTGGCAGATCGCGCTCATCGCCACCGAAATAGAACTGTTCCAGGAGCGCTGCCAGCACCGCTGGTCCTGGCAGGGCGAGCTCATTCCTGGGGAACCAGTGCCGGTTGCCAAGGACTCGTCCGCCGCGCACGAAAATGCCCTGCACGCAGAACCGCCCCGAGAGCTCTGCAATCGCGAAAATATCGACATCCCCCTCTTCCGCATGAACATATTGCTGCTCCTGGACACGGCGCAGCCGGTCAATCTGATCGCGGTAGTGCGCCGCCCGCTCAAAGTCGAGCGCATCGGATGCTGCCTGCATACGTGACTTGTACAAATCCAGCACGGCTTGGTTGCGCCCCTCGAGAAACAGCACCGCGAGCTCAACGTCTTCCCGATAATCGTCTGGTGTGATGAGGTCCACACACGGAGCGCTGCAGCGTCCAATCTGGTACTGCAAGCAGGCACGGGTCCGGTTGCGAAAAAAGCTGTCTTCGCAGGACCGCAAGCGGAAGAGTTTCTGCAGGATATTGAGGCTTTCGCGCACAGCCACCGCAGACGGGAAAGGGCCAAAGTAACGGGCCCCTTTGCGGCGCGTTCCGCGATGAAACGCGAGTCTCGGATAGTCGTCCTGCTCTGTCAGCCGAATGAAGGGGTAGGACTTGTCATCGCGAAGAACGATGTTGTACGGGGGGCGCTCTGCCTTGATCAGGCTCTGTTCGAGCAGCAGGGCCTCAGTTTCGCTTCCTGTAATCGTGACCTTGATGTCATCGATCTTCGCGACGAGGGCAAGCGTTTTCGTCGATAGCCCCGATGCTCTGAAGTAGCTCGAGACTCGATTGCGCAAATTGCGCGCCTTCCCGACGTAGAGCGTCTCCCCCGCGGCAGACAGCATGCGATAAACGCCGGGCTTGTGCGGCAGCTGCTGCAGCAGGGGTTCGAAGTCGCGGTCCGTCATGACCGCGCACTATAGGGGATATCAGCCCTGTTGGGGTGAGGGCTGAGCGCTCATCGCCGGCGGTACAGCCACCGAACCATACCCCGTCATCCCGTAGCGTGCGGCGAGCAGTGCAAGCTCTACGTCGCTTGATACGTTGAGCTTCTCAAAGATTCGGTAGCGATAGCTGTTCACGGTCTTGGGCGATAGGTGCAGGCTCGCTGAGATATCGCTGACCTTGTGGCAGTTTGCGACCATCATCATGATTTGCAGCTCGCGGTTCGACAACGCGTCGAACGGACCGGCCTCGCGCTCCTCCCAGGCGTTTACCGCGAGCGCCTGCGCAATGTCGGCGCTCAGGTACCGTTTGCCCAAGAAGACGCGCCGAATGGCATTCTGCAACTCTTCCGGGCTGACCCCCTTGGTGAGGTAGCCGGAAGCGCCCGCTTTGAGCGCCTGCATGGGGAAGGGCTGCTCTTCGCACGCCGAGAGCACAATTGTGCGACTGGAAAGCTCAAGCTGACCGATGCGGCGTATCGCCTCGAGCCCCCCCACTCCCGGCATCAACAGATCCATCAGGATGATATCAGGTCTGAGTTCGCGAGCCGCGGCGATCCCGCTCTCGCCATCCGAGGCCTCGCCCACCACGACGAGTCCCTTGTTAGTTTCAAGCATTCGTCGCAGACACACCCTGAACAGCTTGTGATCATCAACCAGCAGCACTCTGATCATCGCACCCTCCGTGGCTTAGGCCTCAATCAAGTGCGCTCGAACTTAGTGACTGCCCGCGAGCCAGACAACGAATGTAGGGCAATCGCACCGCGTATTTCAGTCAATCTCCATAGTTCGATTTCACCCTGATATCACCCGGTGAAGGCTTGAAGCCCGGTCTGAGCGCGCCCGAGGATCAGGGCGTGAATATCGTGCGTCCCCTCATAGGTGTTTACGGTTTCGAGGTTCATGACATGACGAATGACATGATACTCATCTGAGATTCCGTTACCCCCGTGCATGTCACGCGCATTGCGCGCGACATCCAGCGCTTTGCCGCAGTTGTTACGCTTCATGAGTGATATCACTTCAATGGGCAGCTGACCCGCGTCCAGTAGTCGCCCCATGCGCAAACACCCCTGAAGACCCAGCGCGATCTCCGTTTGCATATCCGCCAGCTTTTTCTGCACCAGCTGCGTTGCTGCCAGCGGCCGGCCAAACTGCGTGCGTTCTAACGTATAGCGGCGTGCCGCGTGCCAACAGAACTCCGCCGCTCCCATGGCACCCCAGGCGATTCCATAACGTGCGCGGTTAAGACAACCGAATGGGCCTGCGAGCCCTTTCACATTGGGCAACAGGTTGTCCGCCGGAACGAACGCATTGTCCAGGACGATCTGTCCCGTGATCGACGCCCGCAGGCTCATTTTGCCCTCGATCTTTGGCGTGGAAAAACCCGTGGTACCACGCTCAACGATGAATCCACGGATAACGCCCTCGAGCTTGGCCCAGACCACCGCTAGATCCGCGATCGGAGAATTGGTAATCCACATCTTGGCGCCGTT
>JBMTYG010000191.1:0-4328 GCA_049454295.1 Pseudomonadales bacterium | reverse complement strand
GATTTTCCGGAGTGGATGGTTGCCTCGCTGGATCGCGAGGCGGCGCGCTTGGGCGTGACGCGACAATCTGTCATCAAAGTGTGGTTGGCTGAACGGCTGGACAGCCTCGATCGAACGAGCCGAGGGGCTCTGTAAAACCCTCAGCCGTCGTAAAAGAACGGCTCGTGCAGACCGATAAGGCGCCGCTCCCGGTCGGTCGTGGCGCGGGCTACAGCCTCCGGGCTCAGATGATTCACTTCATCGGTGGTCTGGATCCGCTGCGCGAGGTCCCGGCGGCCGTAATGGACCTGAAGGAACAGCCGACCGGTACCACCCGGCCCAGCCGGCGTGCCCCGGTGCCACGCGTCGGACACGAACAGCGCCACGTCGCCGGCGGCGCCGGTGAGCAGCACCGGCGGTCGGCCGTCGTAGGACAGCTCAGGGTCGTGGATGCGGTCACGGGGCGCGAGCCGCCCAGACCGATGACTGCCCGGCACAACAGCTGTCGGTCCGCACGGCTCAGGGCAGTCGCGCAGCAGCAGGTGCGCACCGATGGCGAACACCGGGTAGGGAATGCGGTCGTCCCACGGCACGCCGTCCGAGCGCGGGACGTGAGGGCCAGCATCACAGTGCCAGGGCCCGCCGGCGAACGACGGCGGGTTGTTCCAGGCCGTGTTGGCGATCACGTGGCAGTCATCGCCGAGCAGCGGCTCGATCACCTCGAGGATCCGGGGATGTCCAATCGCTGCCTGGCACGCGGCCGACCGGTTGAGCATGCCGTACCGGAACTCGGCTCGATCCACCCGACCCCGCTCCGGTTCGCTGGATGCGAAGCACTCGAGGATCTCGGTGGTGAGCGCGCTCACCTCTTGGGTGCTCAACGCCCCCCGCAGCACGGTGTAGCCGTCAGCTTCAAGCTGCGCGGTCGCTTCGAGTACCTCGCCCCGATAAAGACCAAGATTGCCACCCAACCGACGGATCATGCTTCCTCCACAAGATGTCGCCTGCGCGAAGCCTGCACGCGCTCCATTCCACCACGTGATCCGCACGCCCGTCACCCCGAGCTCTTCGTGCCCCGGCGCACCCTCAGTGGGAAATCAGGGAAAGGGGGCGCTATGCTCACCTTCTTTGCATTAACCTCCTTGTCCTTGAGATATGCAGCGCGTGCGCTAGGTCCCCCATGTCCGAGCAAACCAACGACCGCCGCATCGCGCATCTCGACATGGACGCGTTCTTTGCGTCGGTTGAGCTGCTCCGACGCCCGGCGCTGCGCGGGCTGCCGGTGGTGGTCGGAGGTCGCCATGTCGAGGGCGAGCGGCTGCGCAGTTACGCGGGACGAGGGGTCGTAACCACAGCCACCTACGAGGCGCGGGCCTTCGGTGTACGGTCGGGCATGGGGCTCATGAAGGCAGCGCTTCTTGCCCCTGACGCGATCCTGTTACCCGCGAACTTCGACGCTTACCGCGAGTACTCGAGGCGCTTTAAGGCCACCGTTCGTGCGATCACGCCAGTGATCGAGGATCGCGGCATCGACGAGATCTACATCGATCTGTCCGCAGAAACGGACGACGCGCACACGCTCGGCACCCGGCTGAAGCATGCGGTGCACGCAGCAACGGGACTCACCTGCTCCATCGGCATTGCGCGCAACAAGCTCCTCGCCAAACTCTGTTCCGATCTCGATAAGCCCGACGGGCTCACCGTACTTCGCGATGCGGATCTTGCCACGCGTATCTGGCCGCTTCCCGCCGCTCGTATCAATGGTGTGGGACCCAAGTCCGCCGCTCGGCTCAAACTGCTCGGGATCGACACCATCGCGGATCTCGCCGCAGCAGATCCGGCGCAGCTGATTGATGAGTTCGGGTCAAGCTACGGGCGCTGGCTGCATGACGCCGCCCACGGCCGCGACGATCGCCCCGTCGTCACGGCGGGAGAACCCCGATCAGTCAGCCGAGAGACAACGTTCGAGCGCGACCTGCATCCGCGCGCTGATCGCGAGCAGTTGGGACGGATCTTCACCGCGCTCTGCGAGCGTCTGGCGGAGGACCTTGCGCGCAAGGGCTACCTTGGAAGAACCGTGGGCATCAAGCTGCGCTATGACGATTTTCGCACGCTGACCCGCGACTACACTCTGCCCGAACCCGTGGCGAGCGCACGGGACCTGCGTCATGCCGCCGGGCAATGCCTGCGCCGGGTTGCGCTCGATCGTCCCATGCGGTTGCTCGGCGTACGCGTGAGTGGCCTTGTGAGTATGCGCGAACCACTGCCGATCTCGGCACAGCAATCACTCGATTTCGGGGTAGCGGACAGGGATCAGTCCACGAGCAATCGGCGCAGGTAATCGTTGAGGAACACGCCGGACGGGTCGAGCGTCGCGCGCGCGGAGCGGAAGTCATCAAACCGAGGATAAAGCGCTGCCACATCGGCCGCACAAAGGCTGTGCAGCTTGCCCCAATGCGGTCGACCCTCGTAGCGGCGGAAGATCGCCTCCGCTGCCCCAAAGACCGGGCGCCAGTCGCGTTCCGCGCCTTGATGGACCGACAGGGTAATCGTGTCGCGACCTTGTGCCGTACTGAGCGGCAATTCGTCCGCCGCCAGCGTGCGGAACTCGATGGGCCAAGGCAGGCGCGGAAAATCCTTGAGAAACCGCTGACGCAATTCGGCAAAACAGGTCCAGCCGTCGGCATACGGCAGCGAATATTCCATTTCGTTGAAGCGAATATCACGATCGCTCGGAAATGCTTCCCACGCAGGCGCAATGTACTCGTGTTCTCCAAGCCGCGCGGGCGCTGCGTCGGTCTTATTCAACACCTTCATGTCGCAGCGATCGGTCGCTGGTGTCCAGAAGAACTCGAAGTGTCGGTTAGTTCGCACGAGTTCCGACCATTGAGCGGCGCATTCCTCATAGGTGCATGACCAGGTCCGTTCATGCAGTTTGAAGGCCGACTCGAGGGCAAGCGTGACATCCAACAGGATTCCGCACGTGCCCTGGGCAACACAAGCGGCCGCCAATAGATCCGCATCACGCGCATGGTGCAATTCTTTCAGGCTGCCATCTGCTGTGACCAGACGCATCGAGCGCACCAGATTGGATAAATTCTGCAGCGAAATTCCCGTGCCATGAGTGCCGGTGCCGATCGCGCCCGCGATCGACTGACGATCGATATCGCCCTGCTGTGGCAAGGACAGTCCCTGCGCCCACAAAAGCGGCCCTAGATCATGCAGTTTGGTTCCAGCGCCGATCGTCGCTTCCGCACGCGCAATATCCACTGCGTGAACACCGGCAAAGTGGTCCAAGGAAACAATCTCATCGTCAGTCCAGAACGGCACGAACGAGTGCCCTGTGCCGACGGCGCGGACCTGGCGCCCTGCTGCCGCAGCGCGCGCGACAAGGTTCTGCACATCTTCGACTGACCGCGGATACCGAACCGCCGTCGCGTGGCGCTGACTGCCGGACCAGTTCTGCCAGCCTGTCGGGCTATCGGTCATATTCAGTCCTCGTTGATTACGTCGAGAGCGAACATTGCCAGAACTCGAGATCCACGTGTCGACCGAGCTTGTACCCCACACCCGCATGAAGCCCAACGCAATCGAAGCCAAGCGCCGCATGCAGCGCCTGACTCGGCTCGTTGGGTAGCGCAATCGCGCCAATGGCCACGCGAAAACCGCGCGTACGCAACGCCTCGAGCAAGGCGCTGTAGAGACGGCGACCGGTGCCCTTGCCCTGCGCGTTTTGCCGCAAATAAATCGAGGTCTCCACCGTGTGCGCAAATGCGCTGCGAGTACGCCAAGGCGCCCCGTAGGCATAACCGACCACTTGGTTGCCCTCACACGCCACAAGCCACGCAAAGCGCGCCGCGACCTCGGTCATTCGCGCGGCCATCGCCTCTGGTCCGACCGCCGCTTCTTCGAACGTGACGACGGAGGATTCAATGAACGGCGCATAGATCGCTGCGATGGCTGGGGCATCGTCCAGAACAGCGGGTCGAACGGTGACGAGCACTCGAGAGGTCATACCGACTTTGGACCCGACACGGTCGCGCAGCCGACACTGACAAAAACCGTTACTTGCGGCGAGGTCGCGCGCGGCACCCCCCTCTCCCGCGGATAAAATGCTCGTATTCCTGTCATCTAAGCCGAATAAATGTGTCTTTTTGTGCCTTAAGTGTTACCGAATCTATTTCTACGTTGCTATAGTTTGTGCACCGCAACTACGTATGAACCGCGGTTGACAGTTCTGGTCCGCTGCCGAAGGTCCCCGAAGCCCCGCCGTTTTTTGAATGGCGCGGCCTCCCATCTACCCTCGGTCACCCGGCTGGCGTCCTCTGCGCATGCGCGCTTGCAGTTTT
>JBMTYG010000190.1:0-4363 GCA_049454295.1 Pseudomonadales bacterium | reverse complement strand
GTCAGTCTGCGGGAAGATCCGCGCTTTGCAGAGTGCCTGCTGCTGCGGCAGCCCCGCCTGTCCGCAATGCCGATCACCGCGGCGGAATGGTCGGCTATCCATGAGATCGCCGGGACAGCCATGACGTAGCCGGGGACAGCCGGGCACGCGACGCGCAGCCCGGCTGTCTCGCGGATCAGACGCGTTCGATGATGATCGCCGGCGCCATGCCGCCCGCTGCGCACATGGTCACGAGACCCGTGCCGAGGTTACGACGTTCAAGCTCATCTAGGACCGTGCCGATGAGAATAGAGCCGGTGCCTGCGATCGGGTGACCGAGCGCGATGGCGCCGCCGTTCACGTTCACCTTGGCGGGGTCAAGTTCGAGGTCACGCATAAACTTGTAGGCAACCACGGCAAAGGCCTCATTCACTTCGAAGAGGTCGATGTCAGAGAGCGTCATTCCCGCCTTCTGCAGCACCTTGCGAGCCGCGGGCACGGGTTCATTCAGCATAAGCTCGGGGCTGCCCGCCGCGTTCGCCATGGCGACAATGCGGGCGCGGGGCTTCCAGCCACGGGCCCGGGCGTACTCGGGCGAGGCCAGCAGCACGCCACCGGAGCCGTCGACCACACCGGAGGAGTTACCCGCGTGATGCTCGTGGTTGATCTCGATATCGGGATAGGTGCGGCGCACGATGGAATCGAACGTTTCGCCCGTCTCGTCTACCGGCATCGGCATGAAGTTCGCGAACACCGGCTGCAGAGAGGCAAGCCCTTCAAGTGTCGTCTGTGGCCGCGGGAATTCATCGCGCGCAAGCGCAAGCGAACCGTCCTCGTTATATACCGGCACCACGCTGCGGTCGAAGTGACCATTCTCCATGGCGACTTTTGCCCGCTGCTGGCTCTCGAAGGCCAGTGCGTCCACCTGTTCGCGGGTAATGCCCTCGAGCGTGGCGATGACGTCGGCACATACGCCCTGGTGCGGTTGGGGATGCAGGTCACGCAACCGCATGTTGCCCGCGTCCAGCAGCCCGCCGCCGCCCTGAGCGGCAAGAGTCGCGGTATAGGACATCATCTCGACACCGCCGGCGACCACCAGGTCTTCCATGCCCGACATGATGCTGGCAGCGGCCATGTTGACCGAGGTGATGCCGGAGCCGCAGAAGCGATCCAGAGTGACGCCGCTTGCCCGGGTGTCCCAACCCGCGGCCAGCAGCGACATGCGGGCAATGCACGACCCCTGCTTGCCGCGCTGGGCGCTACAGCCCCAGATCACGTCATCCACTTCCGACGTGTTGAGTCCGTTGCGCTCCTTCAGCGCGTTCAGCACCGTCGCGGACAGATGCTGTGGGTGGAGATGGGCGAGCGCCCCCCGCCCCACCTTGCCAATGCCCCGAGGTGTGCGGGCGGTATCAATGATCCAGGCTTCTCTCGCCACGTTTTCTCTCCCAATCCATCGTTGAAGTGTCCGAATTCACGCGGGCTCGAACTAAACCCAGTGCTTGCGATCCTACCAGTTGATCACGCGATCGATGAGCGCACCGATTTTCGCCGGATCCCAGGGCTCGCTCGCCACGGATCCCACGCCCTGCGAAGTCATCATCTTGTAGATGTAGAGGTGATTCACGTCCACGCCGAACGTTTGCCCGGTGATGTGCGCAGCGGCATCGGAGGCGAGGTAGCACACGAGCGGCGCCATGAACTGCGGGCCGTAGTTTTCTTCGGTCATCGCGCCCATGCCCCCAAGCCCACTAGTCATGCGCGTATACGCATTAGGCGCCAAGGCATTGACGGTTATACCGAATCGCTGGAGTTCCATGGACGCGATACGCGTCACCGCGTGAATACCCGCTTTAGCGGCGCCGTAGTTGATCTGGCCGAAGTTACCGAGCAAACCCGAACTCGACGAGGTGTTGATAATGCGCCCACCGGTGCCCTGATCCTTCATGCGCCTCGCCGCGGCCTGCAGACAGGCGAAGGTGCCGGTCAAGTGGACATCCAGTACCGCCTGCCACTCCTCGGGGTTCATCTTGAGCAGTGTGCGGTCGCGGAGAATGCCCGCATTATTCACCAGAATATCGATGCGTCCGTATTGCTCCACCGCCGCGTTGATGATGGCGTTGGCACCCTCGAAGGACGCGACACTGACCGTGTTCGCGATGGCGACGCCGCCAGCGGAACGCACCTCCTGCGCCACCGCTTCCGCGGTATCGCTCGTGCCGCTGCCATCCAGCGCACCGCCGGTATCGTTGATCAAAAGTTTTGCGCCCTGCGCAGCGAAGAGCAGCGCGTGCGCGCGACCGATACCCGTCCCGCCGCCCGTGATCACCGCGATCTTTCCGTCAAGCATTCCCATGTTGATTCTCCCCCTGCCCCACTCGCCGATTTATATGGCGATCATGCGTTCACATCCACCACAATCTTGCCAAAGTGGCTACCCGACTCCATCAGACGGAAAGCTTCGCGCGCCTCTGCGAGCGGAAACTTTCTATCAACCACCGGATGGATCTGATTCCGTGCAAGCGCCCGACACATATCCTCGAATTGATCCCGGTTCCCTACCGTAACACCTTGAATACGGGCATTGGTGCGGAACATCTCGGGTATCGAGAGCGACTGCACGTAGCCTGAGAGCACGCCAATCAACGCGATATGTCCGCCGAGGCGCACCGACTTCAGCGACTCTGCAAGCGTATTCGCACCGCCGACCTCGATCACGTGATCTACGCCGCGGCCGTGGGTGGCACTCAGCACCGCGGAGGACCACTGTGGCTCACGGGCATAGTTGATCAGATGATCAGCGCCCAGGGCTCGCGCTCGCTCGAGCTTTGCATCGGACGACGAGGTGACGATCACCTCTGCCCCATGAGCCTTGGCAAACTGCAGCGCTAAGATCGAGACGCCACCGGTGCCCTGCACCAGTACCGTATCTCCCGCCTTGAGCCCGCCCTCGACCACAAGCGCACGCCAAGCGGTCAGCCCGGCGCAGGGCAGCGTGGACACCTCGAGGTCAGTCAGGTGCTCGGGCACCCGGATCACGCCCTGCTCCGAGAGCAGCATGTATTCCTGCAGGGTGCCGTCGATGGGGCCGCCGAGCGCAGTACCCAAAAGCTCCGGGCGCGGCGCGCCCGACAACCAGCCTTGAAAAAAAAGCGGCGCCACACGATCACCGAGCTGCACGCGGCGCACGCCGGAACCCACCGCCTCGATGAAGCCGCAGCCATCCGAGCACGGCACCAGCGGCAGCGGCATCTGACCCAGTGTCACGGTCGCATAGTCGCGATAGTTGAGCGACGCTGCGGACATGCGCACCAGCACCTGACCCGGCCCCGGCTGAATCACCGGCCGCGTGACCAGCGTCAGATTGTCGATGCCGTTGGCGGTTTGCAGTTCGATGGCGCGCATTCGATCACTCTGTGCGGGAATTTGAACGTGTCGAGCTTGCGAGAGATTGTCGTGCTCAGAGGGTCGGGACTCAACCGGCGTCGGACAATGATGGCTCCGTCGCGTGCCGCAAAACCTCGATCGCCCACTGATTCAGGCTCTTGCCCGCCGCCTGAGCGGCAACCAAAGCTCGCCCGTGAACTTCCGGAGGTACGCGGAGCAGCAACTTGCCGGATGCTGGTTTTTCGGGGCTAATGCCACGCTCCTTACAATCCGAAAGATAGTCATTGACCGCGACTTCAAACTCCGTGCGTAGCTCCGCAACGGTTTCGCCATGAAAACCAATAATGCTGCGGATACCTAAAATCCTGCCAACCAGGAGATCGTCTCGCTCGTCATATTCAATCCGAGCCGTATAGCCTTTGTAGTTCATGGTGTTCACGGCAGCACTCGTGCGCGTTCCAGAAGCTCACGAAATTCACTGACAATAGAAGGAGTCGCAGAAGCTCAGCCCGCGTCGGACCTGCGCAGCGACACACGGTCTCCGGCAGGCGTCACCACCTGGTCGATCGCAACGATCTGGCTACGCTCATCGAGATCAATGGTATTGCGATAGCGAGTTGAACCCTCGCATTCCTGGACCCACTGAAATCGGGCCCCAACCGGTACCTTCAGCCACTGCTCGCAGCGATGGTCGGTAAAACGGCCCGCGACGCCTAATCGCCGACGCTCGCCGAAATCACGGATACCGAGCGCCTGGCGTTGCCCGAAGCCCACCACCGAGCGAATCATCCAGCCATCGAAACTGACAACGTCACCTTCAGAAGCCACGAAGAGGAAGAGTCCGCGCTCCTCCGCGAGAGCAAGCGATCGGGTCTGACCGTTCATCTCACCGCGCCAGGTAAATACGTCCGGACCCTCATGGCGACCAAAGAGACCGACCAGCGCGTCCAGTTGGCTTGATTGAAAGGTGCATCCAGCTTGGGAAAAGCACAGAACG
>JBMTYG010000189.1:0-4393 GCA_049454295.1 Pseudomonadales bacterium | reverse complement strand
ATTCCGTCGGGCGTCGTGTTGTGATCTACGGACGTCAGGTTAGGGATTGGACGGCCCGTTGATTAGAAGAAAGATGTCAAAGCCTGTATCCCAACGTAGTGGAGACTCGAGCATTTTGTAAGTTGGTACCGCCGACCTTCGGTGATAGCATTTCGGTGTGGGCCTATAGCTCAGTTGGTTAGAGCAGTGGACTCATCGCAATGGTGCGCTTGCGCCGAAAGGCGTGAGATGAACGGGATGAATTCAGGAAAACCTTCCGCGCGTGCACGCACGTGGCGATGGCAATCCTGAGCCAAGCCTGCGGTACACCGCAGGAAGGTGCAGAGACTACCTGAGGGCTGGAGCGCGTGCTTCAAGCGCCCTTGATAACAGGCTAGAGCGTCCCGCGCCCTAACGGAGCTTAGCTGCCGAGGGCGGTGAGATAGTCCGCGCCCGATGGAAACATCGGGAATTCGTGAATCCATCGGTCCCAGGTTCGAGCCCTGGTGGGCCCACCACATTTTCCGTCAAGAAAAAGTCTCGGCGGTATCGAGCCCCGGCGCTGCCGCGTCCTTGGCTGCCAAGAGCGGTGGTCTCGTGATCGGCCACTCGATCCCCAAAGAAGCGTCGTCCCAGCGCAGACTACGCTCGTGTTCCGGGTACCAATAGTCAGTGGTCTTATAGAGAAACTCCGCGGTGTCGCTCGTCACGAGAAAGCCGTGGGCGAACCCAGGCGGAATCCACAGTTGCCGCCGGTTATCGGCACTCAGCTCGACCCCCACCCACTGACCGAAGCAGGGCGATGAGCGACGCAGGTCCACCGCCACATCAAAAACTGATCCTGCGGTGACCCGGACAAGCTTTCCCTGCGCGTGCGCAATCTGGTAATGCAGTCCGCGCAATACGCCTTGCGCCGAACGGCTGTGATTGTCCTGCACAAAAACGCTGCTTATTCCCGTTGCGTGTTCGAATTCGCGCTGGTTGAAGCTTTCATAAAAGAACCCGCGCGCATCACCAAAGACCTTGGGCTCGAGGATCAGCACCCCTGGCAGTGACGTTGTCATCGTGGTGTAGGGCATAGCATCAATCCAGCAGGTTCAGCAAATACTGACCATAACCTGTTTTGGCGAGAGGGCGCGCGAGCGCATCTAGCTTTTCCCGTGATATCCATTCGTTCGCGAAGGCAATTTCCTCGGGACAAGCAACCATCAATCCTTGGCGTTTCTGCAGGGTCGCGATGAAGCTTGCGGCCTCAAGCAGGCTGTCATGTGTGCCCGTATCTAGCCAGGCATAGCCGCGACCCATGATCTCCACAGCAAGACGCCCGGTTTCCAGATACCGTCGATTGAGATCGGTGATTTCCAGTTCGCCCCGTGCGGAGGGTTTAATCTCTGCGGCGACGTCGCAAACGGTCTGGTCATAAAAGTACAAGCCGGTCACCGCGTAATTGCTTTTTGGCAGCGTCGGCTTTTCCTCGATACTGATGGCGCGCTGGTTCGCATCGAATTCCACCACGCCATAGCGCTCTGGATCGTTGACGTGGTACGCGAACACCGTGGCGCCTGACGCGCGCGCGTTGGCTTGCCGCAGCAGGTCAACGAAGTCGTGACCGTAGAAGATGTTGTCGCCGAGCACGAGGGCGCAGGGATCGCCGCTGATAAAATCTTTGCCGATCAGGAAGGCCTGGGCGAGGCCATCCGGTGACGGTTGCACCGCATACTGAATGTTCATGCCCCACTGGCTGCCGTCACCGAGCAGCGCCTCGAAGCGCGGAGTATCCACTGGCGTGGAAATGATTAGCACGTCACGCATACCCGCGAGCATCAAAACGCTCAAGGGGTAATACACCATCGGTTTGTCATAAACAGGCATCAGCTGTTTGGAAACAGCTTGGGTGACGGGAAAAAGACGGGTCCCGGAGCCGCCGGCGAGAATGATTCCTTTGCGCATGCGCATTAAATCCTTATTAAGTATTTAACAAAAGACTGAAATGGATTATTTCGGTTTTTCACCCGGTTGCCGCTTCAGTATTGACTCAGGGTCGTATTTAACAAGAATAGGGGCTCATTTATTTGGGAGGTTAAATCATGTCGAAGCTTCAAGAGTTGATTGCGGAAAAGGCTCGCTTGGAGAGTGAGATTTCTGCCCTGATTTCTGCCAGTCGGAAGGAAGCGATTGATAAAGTCCGGGCTTTGATTCAGGAATTCGACCTGACGGCTGAAGAGATTGGTCGCACTGGCACCAGCTCGCGGTCTGCGAGAAAGAGTGGGGGCGCGAGCAAGGCAGGTACGAAAGTACAGCCCAAGTATCGCGATCCCGAAACGGGGGCGACATGGAGCGGGCGCGGTGTTGCGCCTCGCTGGATTGCGGGCAAGGATCGCGACGCTTTCCTGATCCAGTAACGGGCTCGGGACGGGTACCACGGCGCGGGCCTCTCAGGCAGCGCCGTAGTGCTTTTCGGTCCAGTTTCGATAGGCGCCGCTCGTCACCTGCTCGACCCAGGTGCGGTTGGCGAGGTACCACTGCACGGTCTTGCGCAGACCCGTGGCGAACGTCTCCGCCGGGCGCCATCCCAGATCCCGCTCCATTCTGCTCGCATCAATGGCATAGCGGCGATCGTGTCCCGGACGGTCGGTGACAAAGGTGATTTGCGAAGCATAGGAAAGGCCGTCCGTGCGCGGGCTCAGCTCATCCAGTAGTGCGCAGAGTGTGTGCACCACCGACAGATTGGGTTGTTCGTTCCAGCCGCCAATGTTGTAGGTCTCACCGACCTGTCCAGCATCCAGCACCCGGGCGATCGCCTGACAATGGTCGGTGACGTATAGCCAGTCTCGCACCTGCTGACCATCGCCGTAGATGGGCAGCGACTTGCCAGCCAGCGCATTGTGAATGCACAACGGGATCAGCTTCTCAGGAAACTGGTAGGGGCCGTAGTTGTTGGAGCAGTTGGTGGTCAGAACGGGGAGTCCGTAGGTGTGGTGGTAAGCCCGCACGAGATGGTCTGAAGCTGCTTTGCTGGCTGAATAGGGGCTGTTCGGCTCATACCGGTTCGTTTCTCGGAAGGGGGGCGCTTCGGCGGACAGAGTGCCATACACCTCGTCGGTCGAGACATGCAGAAATCTGAAGCGCCCTCGCTCTGGGGCCGACAGTTCGCCGAAGTAGGCTCGAACGGTTTCCAGAAGGTTGAAAGTGCCCACCACATTGGTCTGAATAAAAGCGCCCGGACCATGGATGCTTCGGTCAACATGTGATTCGGCCGCAAAATTCAGCACCGCCCGTGGGCGGTACTGTGTCAAGAGCGAGCCGATGAGCGAGGTGTCGCCGATATCGCCTTTGACGAACTGGTGGCGCTCATCTCCCGCGAGGGTTGCCAAGTTCGCCCGGTTGCCCGCGTAGGTCAGCAGATCGAGATTCACGATTGGTTCATCGCGCTCCACAAACCAGTCGAGCACGAAATTACTGCCGATGAAGCCGGCGCCGCCGGTGACGAGAATGGTCATCGAGTACGTCCTTGTCTGCGCGACCCTTGATTGGGCATTTTAGCCCGCTTTTGGATTCTCGGCGGGCGCGACAAACGACGTTGCGGGTAAGAGCTTCCAGACCCGGCTGGACGGCCCAAAGATCCGGTTTTGGAAGACGCAGAGAACGAGCATGGCGGCAAATAGGACTCCGTCCGGTATCCCGATGCGATGCGCGAAGAGCGCCCCAAGCCCAAGCGCGAGTGCTAGTCCTGTCATCACAAACATGACCTGACGCTGAGTCAGCCCCGCATCCAGCATCTGATGATGCAGGTGTTCCCGATCTGCTGTCATCGGGTGTTGACCACGGGAGAGCCGTCTGACGAAACAGTTGAAGAAGTCAGAGATCGGGATAGCCGCGATCCAGAGCGCAGCAATGGGCGAAACGGAGGCGTTTTCCCCCGTGCACAGGCTCAACCCGAGCCACACTACCAGGAGCCCGAGTAGCGTGGCCCCCGCATCGCCCATGAACGTTCTGACGCCCTTCATTTTCTGCGAAGGAAAATTGAAAGCCATGAATGCGATGACCACAGACACTCCGACGAGTGAAAGCACAATAACGGCGTCCCCGGCGAACATGATCCCCGCGACGCCGGTAGACACAAAGGCCGCGAGCGCGGTGCCCGATGTGAGGCCATCCAGGCCGTCAATGAAATTGAACGCGTTGATGGCAGTGATGACGACCAGGACGCTGAACGGAATGCTCAGAAGCCCAAGGTCGACGTCACCCATAAAGATGATGTCACCCAGTGTGGGAGTGACGAGGCCCGCTCCTAGGCAGGCAATCAGGGCGACGAGCGTTTGGTTGAGCAGGCGAAGTTTAGGGGAGAGATCCACTTTGTCGTCGAGTACGCCGACCGCGACGAGTAGCGTGCTAGCGGTGAGCAGCATCATGC
>JBMTYG010000188.1:0-4398 GCA_049454295.1 Pseudomonadales bacterium | reverse complement strand
GCCCTGACCAACAATCGGCAGCAGGCTGACACGGGCACCAAGATGATTCATCTGGGTCGCAACACGCGAAGCACGATCGTATCCAAAGGCATCAGCGCCGGGCACAGCCAGAATACCTACCGCGGATTGGTTCGTACCTCCCCCGCCGCCACGGGCGCGCGCAACTACACCCAGTGCGACTCGCTGCTGATTGGCGGTCACTGTGGCGCGCACACGTTTCCCTACATAGAAAATCGCTCCCCCACCGCCGTGATCGAGCACGAAGCCAGCACCTCAAAGGTCAGCGACGAGCAACTCTTCCTCTGCCAGCAACGGGGCATCGATGCCGAGAAGGCAGTGAGCATGATCGTCAACGGCTTCTGTCGCGAAGTGTTCCGGGAACTGCCCATGGAGTTTGCGGTTGAGGCGGGAAAACTGCTCGAAGTGAGCCTTGAAGGAGCCGTGGGATGAGCCTGCTCGACATCCGTTCATTGCACGTGGAGGTGGCCGGCAAGCCGATTCTACGGGGTCTCGACCTCACTATCGGCGCGGGCGAGGTTCACGCCATCATGGGGCCGAACGGCTCCGGCAAAAGCACGCTCGCTAATGTGCTCGCGGGGCGCCCTGGCTATGAGATCGTATCGGGTAGCATCCGCTTCGATGATCAGGATCTGACTGCGCTCGAGCCCCACAAGCGAGCCCACGCCGGGCTCTTTCTGGCATTCCAGTACCCGACCGAGATTCCCGGCGTCAGCAACATGGAATTTCTGAAGGCATCGCTGGATCACCTGCACGCCGCGCGCGGAGAAGTCGCCATGAACGCAGCCGCCTTCATGAAGCAGGTACGCAGCCTGGCTGCAAGCCTCGGTCTCAACCCCGAATTCTTAAAGCGCGGAGTCAACGAAGGATTCTCTGGCGGCGAGAAAAAGCGCAACGAGATCCTGCAAATGCTGCTGCTTTCACCCCGACTGGCGGTGCTGGACGAAACCGACTCGGGGTTGGACATCGATGCTCTGCAAACCGTGGCAGACGGCGTCAACCGATTTCGCGCACCCAACAACGCGGTGTTGATGATTACGCACTATCAACGTCTTCTGAACCACATCGTGCCGGATTACGTGCATGTGCTCGCGCGCGGGCGCATTGTCCAGAGCGGCGGACGTGAACTCGCAGAACGACTGGAAGCAGAAGGCTACGGGTGGATCGACGCATGACCGGCTTCAGCGATGGCGATCGCGTGCGCAGGATTGCCGAGGCTGCCCAGAGCGACCGACGCTGGCTCAACGCGTCGGCCGTCGGCTCTCGACTTGCCGCCACGCTTGCCTCGCCAATCCATCGAGAAAGCCTGCGCCATACACCCTTCGACGCCCTGCTGCGCGTTTTCGAGGAGATCGAGCCTGAAGCAGCAATTGACGCAGCCATCAACGGTCTCGAGCAACCCGGCGTGTCTGCGTTGGCGCTGAGCGCTGTCGACACCGCAGCGTTACCCATGGAGTTCGTCACGGATCTGCCGGAGCCCGCACGGCACGCAGCGTCTGATCTCGCGCTGCTTGCAGCGCGCGACGGTCAGCTGATCACGGTGTCAGCAAGCCCTCCCGCGCCGATTCGCATCGAGGACATGGGCAAAGGAGCCGGCCTCACCGTGCTCCGCGTGCAGCCCAATGTCACGCTTGAACTCGTCGAACGAGTGGCGCCGACCGGACCACGGGCGGGCCTGTTCATCGTTGATCTCGGCGCGGGCGCCACGCTTAACCACTATCGCGCGGTCTCTCCGGGCGCGACCACACTCTGGCTCGGTGCGTGTGTTCATGTCGCTGCAGGCGCCTGCTACCGGGCCAATTTCGTCGCTCGCGGCAGAGCGCGCGCGCGCCTCGAAACCCACGTCGTCCTCGCTGAAGCGCACGCGCGCGCAGAGCTCACGGGCGCAAGCGTGGTCAGCGATGGCGAGCACATCGACCAGCCCGTGATACTCGAGCACAGAGCAGCAGACACCACGAGCACGCAGCGATTTCATGGTATCGGCGTGGGCAAGGGTCGCAGCAGCTTCAACGGACGCATTCATATTCACGCCGGCGCAACGAGAAGTGACGCATGGCTTAGCAATCGCAATCTCGCCATGCACCCCGATGCCGAGATCAACACCAAGCCCGAGCTAGAAATCTATACCGACGACGTGCGCTGTGCACATGGCGCCACTGTCGGTCAGCTGGATGCCGACGCGCTATTCCTCATGCAGGCTCGCGGCATCCCGGACGCCGCTGCGCGGCAGCTGCTCGCGCACGCGTTTCTGCGGGCCTGTATCGCGGAACCGCTTGCGCACACGCACGCCCAGGAACTGCTCGGAGCGCTCCCCGGATGACACCCGATATTGCCGCGCTACGCGCTGAATTCCCGATCCTTTCCACGCGCGTCCACGATATCCCGCTCGTCTATCTCGATAATGCGGCTACCACGCAGAAACCCCAAGCCGTGATAGACGCGCTGACCCACTATTACGGTCATGACAATGCCAACGTGCATCGCGGCGCCCACACGCTCGCCGATCGCGCGACGCGAGATTTTGAGGCTGCTCGGGACACTACCGCCGCGTTCATCGGAGCGCCAGATTCACGCGGCGTGATCTTCACCCGCGGTACCACAGAGTCGATCAATCTGCTGGCGAACGTGCTGTCAGAGCGCATCGGCCCCGGCGACGAGATTCTTGTCACCGAGCTCGAACACCACGCTAATCTGGTGCCGTGGCAGATGCTCGCGACGCGCACCGGCGCCGTGCTGCAGGTCGCTGCCATCAATGACGCTGGCGAGGTGGACCTCGCGGATTTCCGATCCAAGCTCTCGGCCTGCACGCGCATTGCGGCGTTTGGTCACGTGTCCAACGCGCTTGGCACGGTGAATCCGGTCGAGGAAATGACGGCGCTCGCTCACGCGGCCGGGGCACTCGTGCTGGTAGACGGGGCTCAGGCAGTGGCACACCTTCCGGTGAACGTTCAGGCCATTGGCTGCGACTTCTATGCGTTTTCCGCGCACAAGCTTTTCGCACCCACCGGCGTCGGCGTGCTCTGGGGGCGACCAGAACTTCTCGACGCCCTGCCGCCTTGGCAAGGGGGCGGCGAAATGATTGAAACCGTCGCGTACACACATAGTACCTGGCAGCCAGCACCGCATCGTTTCGAGGCGGGCACGCCCAACATCGCGGGTGTGATTGGTCTTGGCGCAGCACTGCGCTGGTTCACCGCGGCGCCGCGGGAAGCGCTGATGGCGCACGAACACACGCTGGTCCAAGCCACGCTCGACGCGTTGGCGGCGATTCCTGAAGTGCGCTTGATCGGAACACCCCGGCACCGGGTTAGCGTTGTCTCGTTCCTGCTCGCGGACGCGCATCCGCACGATGTCGGAACATTGCTGGATCAGCAGGGCGTTGCTGTGCGCACCGGGCACCACTGCACCATGCCGCTTATGCAGCGCCTGGGTGTACCGGGCACAGTACGCGCATCCTTTTCGGTGTATAACACCCTTGATGACGTGCACCGGCTCGTCGCCGGGATCCGAAAAACTCTGACCTTCCTGTGATCTTGACGTCTGGTAAGGAGTAGCGTCCATGACCATCGGCAGCTTCGACCCTGAAGCCCAGGACACACGCACAATCACCGTCACCGCGGCGGCGCGAGCGCACCTGGAGTTTCAGCTACGCGAGCAGCAGCAGACCGCCGTTCGCCTCGGCGTGAAAGAAAGCGGCTGCAACGGCTACATGTATACGCTCGATTACCTGGATAGCCCGGGAGCCGAGGACCTCAAGGTACCTACGGACGGCAGTCTCGCGCTTTACGTGGATCGCCGCGACCTCCCACTCGTTGGCGGCACGACCGTCGACCTGGTGCGCGAGGGCCTCAACTCGTCGCTTCGATTCAAGAATCCAAACGCCGAGAGCCACTGCGGATGTGGCGAGAGCTTCTCTCTGGCTGCCGACACAGACGCGGTCTGATTCCGTGGAGCGTCGCCTCGTTCACGTGAACCGAGACTGCGATGCACGTCTCGTACCGACCGGCGATCCTATACAGATCCGCCAGGGTACTTTTGTCACGCTCACGCAGGATCTGGGTGGCAACTACACCGTGATCGTGAACGGCAATATGGCGCGTATTGACGGCGCCAATGGGGATGCGCTGGGCTTCACGCCGACCGTGCTGCACCATGAGCCTCGGCCCGACGGGCGCGTTGATCCGGAACAGGTCGACACCGCGCTCCAATCGGTTTTCGATCCGGAAATTCCGGTGAATATCGTTGATCTTGGTCTTGTATACGAACGCAGCATCGACCAAAACCGCGTTCACGTTCGCATGACCCTGACCGCTCCGGGCTGTGGCATGGGGCAGGTGTTGGTGGATGACGTGCGTCGACGTGTCAGCCAGGTGCCAAACG
>JBMTYG010000187.1:0-4412 GCA_049454295.1 Pseudomonadales bacterium | reverse complement strand
GGACCGACTACGGTCGAGGAAGCTACCGCAAACTTCTATCAGGCGCTGAACGTAATGTTCACCGGCGACGGCGGCCCGATGAAGGAAGCCTGGTCTCACGCCGATGACATCACTTACATGGGACCGGGCGGAAACTATCTCGTCGGGTGGCGCGATATTGAGAAAGAGTGGGACGCACAGACGGCCCGCAAGCTTGGTGGCCGCGTCACACCGACCGATCTGCACACGACGGAATCCGGTGACCTGGCGGTCATCAATTGCATCGAATCGGGTGAAAACGCGGTGGGCGGCAAGTCGGAGGTCGTCAAGATCCGCTCCTCAACGGTGTTCCGCAGGGAAGCAGGCATCTGGAAAGTCATCGGCCATCAGACCGACAAACTCGGTTTTCTCGAAGGCGACGATTCCTGAGGGCTGCGCGACGCAGACTGTTGCGTTGCGGGCTCGCCCGAGCGGTAGACTTCGCGCATGTGGGTTCTCCAGAACAGATTCATCGCGTTCGCTGCACGAGACACGGTGCTGGTCATTCTCGCGTTGGTCGTGTGGCTTCTGGCTCCGCGGTTGACAGTGAGCGGACCTGTTCTGGGATGGATCGCCGGTCTTGCGGTCGCGCTTGCTGTCTATGTCGCCCATGAATGGGGACACGCGCTCGCTGCTCTCTCCGCAGGCGGGCGAATTCATCCCCCGCGCACCTTGTTGCACGTCTCGCTCTTTAGCTTCGATACCCAGCGCAACAGCGTTCGACAGTTCGCCTGGATGTCACTGGGTGGCTTTGCGGTGACGGCAATTGCGGTGCTGGTTGCACAGACGTGGTTGCATACGGATGAACTGTCCCATCGGGTCGCGCGGGGAGGTATCTTGACGCTCGCCGGAATCACGCTCTTCATCGAGGTGCCGCTGCTCATGTTCGGTCTGGCTACGAAGCAAATCCCCTCAGTCGTTGCCGTGTTCCGGTATGAATCTTCTGGTCATTGAGCGGCAGCCCAGCGTTCCCGAGAGTGGGCGCCCACGGACAAAGTCCACCCGGGCGCGGGCTAATCCTCTCGTGCACGCAACACCATCGCGGGGCGGTCGATGACGGGAAGCAGTTACGCCGCCAGCAACCAGTTCCTGGACGCCGGCGGAATCCGTTTCCATTACGCCTTCGAGGGCACGAACGGGCACCCGGTGCTGGCGTTGATCAACATGGCCAGTCACAACCTGACCTGTTGGGAAATCGTGCTGCCGCCGCTGCTCGAACACTTCCGGGTGCTGCGCTTCGACATCCGCGGAACCGGCAAGAGCGGCTGGGGCGACGATGCTGCCTTCACCTTTCCGCAGTACGCCGATGATCTTGCAGGCATCATGGATGCGCTGGAGGTCGATCGAGCCTTCGTCCTGGGTGTGGCCTACGGCGCCCGCACGGCAGCACAGTTCGCATTGCGCCACCCAGCGCGTCTGACGGCTTTGGGGCTGTTCGATGTCGCGCTGACGCCGCCGGTTGAGCAGACCGGGCAGCGAGAGCTCGGGCGGCAGGCGCGCGACCTGCTGGCGGCAACTGGGGAGCCGGCCGTGGCGCTGGAAAAATCCTGGCGATTCTACGAGGACAGGGATGCCGCGCTAAAGGCTCATACCGCGCATCAGCATGAGCCTGATATGACTCACGCGCTGGCGCACATTGCGGTACCGGTTCTGGTGGCCTGCGGCCGTCAGGACATGAATCTGGCCGAGGCGGAACGCATCGCCGCTGCGATTCCCGGCAGCACTTTCTCGGTCATGGAGATGACCGGGCACGGCTCGCCGTTTTTTCGCCCGGGGTTGTTCGCTCGCCTCATCGTCGACTTTGCCGCGTCGCAACGGTTGTCTTGAGGTCGCAGCCCCTGCTTGCAGGACATCCCCTGACTCTCACCGATGCCGCCCACTCGGAAGACGATCAATGACTGTCATTGCGCAAGGTCCGACGCGACCGGAGTACCGCAGCGGTGGGACGCTCGGTGACGATCACAAGCGCCGGTTTCGGGCCAATTTTTTCCAGTACTCCCGACGATTTTTCAGCTAACACGCCCCAAGCAAGGTGATCGTCTACGACTGGGTGAACGACGATGGCGTCTAAGGAAGGAGATTCGCCGATGAACCTGCCAGCAGCCACAGGAGCGGCAGCGAGTCTGCCTTGTCGTGAATGCACTATTCCAGATCGCCCAACAGCTCTGCCACCCGGGCGACGGCACGAAGGCGGCGTTGCCCGGACGGGTGCCACCGATCCAGTTCTGGGAACGCCGCAGCTCCCCGGGTTGCTTGCCGACACCACGTACCCCGTCCAGCAAGGACACCGTGGGCCTCACATAGCGGGCGCACGCTGAAGGGCAGACCGTCGAACAGATCGGTCAATGTGGCCTGGCTACCTTCGATTTCTGAGGTGCGCAGGGCTTCCTTGCGGATAGCGATGCAGAGCAGCCAGTCCACCGACGGCACGAGACCCGACAGCCCGGAGAGACGCGCCAAGCCCTTAAAAGCACGGTGTTCGACCTCGCGACTACCCGCAGGGCAGACGCTCGAAACCTCGCGCCTCGTAGGGATTCGCGCAAAGAAAAAGGGCCTGGAAACTTTCCAGGCCCTTGTGATTGGTGGAGGGATGGAACCCCGCACCAAGGGACTATTGAAGGTACGGAATCGAAGCGCTGCGGGCTGCTGCGAACCCGTGCGAACTCGATCCAAAAGCCTGCCGGCACCCTCTGCGGCCGTGGACGATCAATCAGGTTTTTCGCCTTGATAGGTGACCGGAAAGGCCGTTCAACCTCGTCTGCTTTTCAGGGTCAGTTCAACTCCCGAAACCGGAATCGAACCCGCGTCCCGTAGTCGTTCAGCGCAGGCCGTACCAAACCCCACGGCCACCGCCGTGCTGGTCCAAAATGCCGCGCTCAACCAGCGCACGGAAGTGCTGCTTGAGCGTGTTGCGGCTGGCGCCGGTCAGCTTGATGGCCTCGCCGATGGTGACGCGGCCATGTTCGCGGGCGAACTCGACGATCTGTAGCTGCAGTTCGGGCATGGCCGCCAGCACGATCTTCTCGCGCTCGACCTTCTTCTCCAAACGTCGCACCTGTTCAGCCAGCGAGCGCAAGAAGAACATCAGCCACGGCTGCCAGTTCGGTGCATCGGTGCGGATCGTGCCTTGCGTCTGGCGTAGAGCCAGGTAGTACGCTTCCTTGCTCTGTTCAACTACGCTTTCCAGCGAGCTGTACGGCACATAGGCGTACCCTGCCTGCAGGAGCAGCAGCGTGGTCAGTACGCGGGAGAGCCGCCCGTTGCCATCCTGGAAAGGGTGGATGTCGAGGAACACGACGACGCACAGGGCAATGATAAGTAGCGGGTGCAGACGGGCCGTCTCACGCTCCTGATTCACCCAGGCCACCAATTCCGTCATCAGGCGGGGTGTGTCGAAGGGCGACGCGGTCTGGAACACGATGCCGATCTGCGCGCCGGTTTCATCGAAGGCACCGACGCTGCTCGAGTTGGTCTTGTAGTTGCCGCGATGCCAGGTGTCCTTCTCGCTGTAGCGCAGCAAGATCTGGTGCAACTGCTTGATGTGGTTCTCGGTGATCGGAATGTCCTGCCAGGACGAGAACACCAGTTCCATCAGCTCGGCGTAGCCGGCCACTTCCTGCTCGTCGCGGGTGGCGAAGGACTTGATTTCCAAATTCGACAGCAGCTGCTCCACCTCCCGGTCGGACAGTTTGCTGCCCTCGATGCGGGTGGAGGAGCCAATGCTCTCGATGGTGGCCACCCGTCGCAGCGCAGACAGGCGATCAGGCGCGAGCGTGCCCAAGGCGCGCCAGGCGCCTTTGAACTCGTCGATCCTGGCAATGAGGCTCAGGATCTCCGGGGTGATCTGGAGGGTGTCCGTTTTCAGCATGAACCAATACTACATCCATTTACACCCATTTCAGTGACGTACCCCTTAAGACGCCCATTTACACCCAATTCGCCAGGGTTGGGATCTTGCGGGGAATGACCGACATATTCACCGCAAAATATGCGGTGAATAGGCTTCTGCAAGGAGATCGCCTGGCTCGTCGGCGGAACAGCGCCTTCATGGACTCCTGCCAACTCATTCGGAAGGAGACCAAGATGGACGCCGTTCACCTCAATCAAAAGCAACTGGCCGCGCGCTGGCATCTCAGCGAAGCCACCCTGGAGCGCTGGCGCAGCGAGGGGCTCGGGCCCGCCGGCTGAGGGCCGGCGTCCTCGCATCGCTTCGCGATGCTTCTCGAACCCGGAACGCGGGTTCTCATCCGCACCACCATCGCCCACAAATGAAGAAGCCACCGCTAGGGTGGCTTCTTCATTTGATTGGTGGAGGCGGCGGGAATCGAACCCGCGTCCGTAAGCCCTCTGCCGTCGGTTCTACATGTGTAGTCTGTCGTTTGTTTTAACCAGAC
>JBMTYG010000186.1:0-4497 GCA_049454295.1 Pseudomonadales bacterium | reverse complement strand
GTTAAAATCGTCGTCTCGATACGACAGAACCGGTATCGACAGACGCCGCAATCGCTCTGGCAGGGGCCAGGAATCCACCGCGGCTGCGATAATGTCGTTAACCACCTCGCGGGCATCACGGTCGACGGCTGCGAGGGTGTGCGGAAGCGAATACACTCGATTTCATCCATTCAATGGGAGCTGGTCATGTCCGATGCAACGCCGTACGCGCCGCCGCGCGTCTGGACCTGGGAACAGGGTAGTGGCGGTCGTTTCGCTAATATCAACCGCCCGATCGCAGGCCCGACCCATGAAAAAGAACTGCCTCGCGGAGAGCATCCCCTGCAGCTGTATTCACTCGGCACCCCCAATGGTGTGAAGGTAACCATACTCCTTGAGGAATTACTTGCGCTCGGACATGCCGGCGCCGAATACGACGCTTGGCTCATCAACATCGGCCAGGGTGAACAGTTTGGCAGCGGCTTTGTCGCCGTTAACCCGAACTCAAAGATCCCAGCCCTGCTGGATGTCAGCGCGAATCCGCCCATTCGGGTATTCGAGTCCGGAGCGATTCTCGTCTACCTCGCAGAAAAATTCGGTGCGTTCCTGCCAACCGCGCCCAATACACGGGCAGAGTGCCTGTCCTGGGTCTTCTGGCAGATGGGCAGCGCGCCTTACCTGGGCGGTGGTTTTGGTCATTTTTACGCCTACGCACCAGAGAAGTGGGAGTACCCGATCAATCGCTTCGCGATGGAAGTAAAACGCCAGCTGGACGTGCTTGATCGCAATTTGGCGGAACGACGCTTCATGTGCGGCGACGACTACACCATTGCCGATATGGCGATTTACCCCTGGTATGGAGCGCTGGCACAGGGCGAGCTGTACGAATCTGGAGAGTTCCTGGACGTTACCTCGTACCGGCATGTGCAGCGGTGGGTAGCGGACATTCGTGAGCGCCCGGCGGTGAAGCGCGGTAGGAAGGTGAATCGCCCGTGGGGACCGGAATCAGAGCGGGTCGCGGAACGTCATCAGGCAAGCGATCTGGACTGACTCGCATGCGACTGATTCAGGCTGGATCAATCCGGCTTGAGTTCAGCCGACGCCGATGCCGTCAAGCAGACAATTCAGCGGCGCGACCCCTGCGGCGGCGCCGCCGCGATGAACCGGTTGACGCGCAAGACGCGCCCCGGCCCGGAACACTTTCGCTAATCGCGAACCTTCAATAAAAGATCGAGAGTCCGAGAATGCCCGATACCACTGCCCCGACCGCTGCTGCGGGGGCGATCAGACCCACATACATGGAGCCAAACGGGTCATCGAGCACGCTGCCACGCTCCGATGCCCTGGGGGACGTCGCAATTTTCTGTTCAGGGTTCTTTGAATCAACTGCTTTGAGTGCCATAGCGAGTACTTCTCCCTCTCGTGCCAACGGTTATGCCAACGCTATCGCCGGCACCACAGCCGGCGGAGCACAGTCTATGAATCGGCGCACCAGCTACCATTCGGTTTCTGCGAGTCGCAGAATCGGCGAGACCAGCACAGCGCACGGGCCCAGGATCAGTCAGAGACCGGCCCCATCCCCGTGAGCGACCAGAGTCTTCTCATCGTTACCTTTGCGACCTACACGGGGCTCTGTCTCGTTCTTGGCGTGGTTGCATGGCGCCGAACCCGTTCATTGGCGGATTACCTGCTCGGCGGGCGCTCACTCGGCAGCTGGGTAACGGCGTTTGGCGCCCAGGCATCCGACATGAGCGGCTGGTTGCTGCTTGGGCTTCCCGGCCTGGCCTTTGCTGCCGGCATCGATGCCGCCTGGCTTGCTCTTGGTCTGGTGATTGGCACCTGGTGCAACTGGCGTTTCATCGCCGCTCGCCTTCGTGATGCCACGGAGCAGGCGGACAACGCCCTGACACTTCCCGATTATCTGGAGCACCGCTTCAAGGACGACTCCCGTCTTCTGCGCAGCGTTTCTGCACTCTTCATCCTGCTGTTTTTCACGTTCTATGCGAGCGCGGGACTGGTTGCGGCAGGCCGGCTGTTCGAATCGCTATTTGATTTGCCTTATCAACATGCGCTCGCCTGGGGCGGCGTTGTCGTTGCGAGCTACACCCTGATCGGCGGATTTCTCGCCGTCAGCTGGTCCGACGTTCTCCAAGGATCGCTCATGTTCTTCGCGCTGATTCTTGTCGCCGCCGTCGGTGTCGAACTTGCAGGAGGGTCAACCGCGCTGATCCTTCGCCTCGACGCGCTTGATGCCACCCTGCTCGACCCGTTGATCGGCGAAGCCGGTGCGCCTCTCGGTCTGATTGGCATCCTGTCGCTCGTCGCCTGGGGGCTCGGCTACCCCGGACAACCGCACATCCTCGCGCGCTTCATGGCGATTCGCGACAGCAGAGAGATACCCAGAGCACGGCAGGTGGCGATGGTGTGGGTATGTATCGTCCTGGCGGCAGCGATGATCGTCGGCTTGGCCGGCGCCGTGGCGCTTGATCCAGCACTGCCCAGCGCTGCGCGGGAAACCGTCTTCGTCGAGCTCACCACTCGGCATTTACCGCCTGTGCTCGCGGGCATTTGCCTGTCAGGGATATTGGCAGCAATCATGAGCACCGCGTCGGCCCAGCTGCTGGTCGCGTCCTCCGCGTTTGCAGAAGATCTCTATCGCGGTTTAGCGCGCCCCCAAGCGACAGCTTCCGAACTACTTTGGATCGGTCGCGCCGCTGTGCTTGGCATCTCTATCGTCGCTTTTCTGATTGCGCTTGATCCAGCCAGCCAGGTGCTGGAGCTCGTCGCTTGGGCCTGGGCAGGCTTTGGCGCCGTCTTTGGTCCCGCGATCATCCTTTCGCTGTATAACCGCGCTGTAACACGCACCGGGACATTGGTCGGCATGCTCTGCGGCGGACTCATGGTCGTCGGCTGGGAGCGCGCCAGTGGGGGAATATTCGAGCTTTACGCCCTGGTCCCCGGCTTTTTCGCAGCATTAATCACCACCTGGCTGGTCAGCCGGGTGACCGCGCCGAGCAAGAACTTCCGCTAAACTCGCTCGGTCCCGCGCATCGGGACCGTCAATCAACGATCACGTCGCTTCAGTCAGAGGGGAAAGGAATTGATCAAGACACGCATTACCGACATGTTCGGGGTTCAATACCCCATCGTGATGGGCGGCATGACCGGCGTCGGCTACGCCGATCTGGTTGCCGCAGTGGCCAACGCAGGCGCCTTGGGATGCATCACGGCCCACATGTTTCCGAGCGCGGAAGGACTCATGAAGGAAATTCAGCGCTGCAAGGACATGACCGACAAACCCTTCGGTGTGAACATGACCATTCTGCCGTCGATCAATCCCATCCCGTACGACGAGTATCGTCGCGCTATCATCGAAAGCGGTGTGAAGATTGTCGAGACCGCCGGACGCAACCCGGAGCCCCACTTGCCTGATTTCAAGGCTGCGGGGGTCAAAGTTATTCACAAATGCACCTCCGCTCGACACTCGGTCACCGCAGAACGCGTGGGCGTAGACGTGATCAGCATCGACGGCTTCGAGTGCGCCGGGCACCCTGGCGAGGACGATGTCACCCTGATGGTGCTGCTGCCCTCGACCTGCGATCAGGTGAGCATTCCGGTGATTGCGTCCGGCGGCATGGCCGATGGGCGAAGCCTTGTGGCTGCGCTCGCGCTCGGGGCGGACGGGGTCAACATGGGGACACGCTTCCTTGCAACAAAGGAAGCCCGCATTCACGAAAACGTGAAGCGCGCCATCGTCGATAACAGCGAACGCGACACGCTCCTTATCAATCGCTCCCTGCGCAATACATCGCGTGTCGCACGCAACGCCATCTCAGAGCAAGTGGTGACCATCCAGCGTGATCCTGGTAAAACCTTCGACGACGTCCGCGAGCTGGTCGCCGGTGTGCGCGGTCGCGCCAACGTACTCGAAGGCGGCGATCTTGACGGCGGCATCTGGACGGTGGGCCAGAGCCAGGGCCTCATCCACGATATTCCGTCGTGTCAGGAGCTCGTGGCACGCATCATGACGCAGGCTGAAGATCTTATCGAAGGTCGCCTGCGTCGGCTTGCGGCGGGCTGATCAGGGCGGGGCGCCCGGCTTGACGACGGCGCCCCCGTCTAATCCTTCGAACCAAGCGCCTTGATTGGTAACGGCCATCTCGCCGATCCCATTGCTGGTCGCGTCCTCCGCCCCTTTGCCCGCCGTCAAAGCCTGGTGACGCGCCCATTCCTCATGCGCGAGCTGCTGCCGATATCGAAGCGCGGACGCATACTGATCCAGATCACATTTGGTCGCGGCGAGCTGCAAAATTTCATCCAGAACAGCCACGAAGCCCATGAACTGATCGGGAGCCGCAGGGGTAGAATGGGCATAGGCGTATTGCACCACGCGCGGCAGCATGGGCGGCATTTCTCGTGAGGCCCCCTGTCGGTAGTGCTCCAGCAGAGCGAGCGCCCATACGACACCCTCGTGCTTACGAACTAGAAAATCCTCTGGCGAACCGTTGTCTGTCGCGG
>JBMTYG010000185.1:0-4512 GCA_049454295.1 Pseudomonadales bacterium | reverse complement strand
TCGGCTAAGCCCTTGCATCGCTCGCGGTCCTGGCGATAGAGCGCGCATGCAAACAGCTAATCCGAGTGGCGAACGCGACTCGCTAAGCCCTTAGAGCGATATGCTTCTAAACTTGGGACCCCCCACTATTGCTCGGGAGAGAACCAATGACCCAGCATTCCGACATTCTGCTGGTCACCAAAGGGCATCCGTTCGACCGCGCGGCGTTTTTTGGTCTATTTGATGCCCTGCCGGACGTGGGCTGGACCCACGTCGAACATCCAGCGGCGGAGGCGCTGTTCGCCCCTGACGAGGCGCGGCGCTTTGATGCCTTTGTCTGTTATGACATGCCAGGAATCCGCTTTCACCCCGATCGCGCGCCGGACTTTCCTGAGCCGGATCCGCTTCTCAAGGCACGGCTGCAAACGCTGGTCGACGAGGGTTTCGGGTTCGTGTTTTTACACCATGCCATTGCGGGGTGGCCGGCTTGGGAGGGGTATGCCGAGCTTCTGGGCGGTCGCTTCCTGTATATGCCAGGCACGTTGCGTGGGGTGGCACGTCAGGATTCCGGCTATAGACACAGCGTCACCCATACGGTGCGGGTCCTGCGCGACCACCCGGTCACGATTGGGGTGCCGGCCTCGTTCGAAATGACGGATGAGCTATACCTTTACGAGGTGTTCGACGATTCCGTCGAGCCGCTATTGGCGAGCGACCACGCGTTCACGTCAGAAAATTTCTACTCGGCTGCGCGCGTGGTGCGCGATCAGAAGATGTTCGACAACGAGGGCTGGGCACACGCCTCAGGCAGCAACCTGATCGGTTGGACGCGTACGGTGGGCAACAGCCGTATCGTCTATCTACAGTGCGGTGACGACCCCGTAGCCTACGCTAACCCACATTTTCAGCGCTTGCTCACCAACGCGATTCATTGGGTGTCGCACCGGGACTGAAGGCGGCAGCGGGGCGCGCGTCACCGCATGCCCCCGTTCTCGGGCGCCCTTCAGGCGGCGCGTCGCGTGAAGCGGATGGGCAGTTTCGTCAAACCGCGCAGCAGCACGTTTGGGGCGTAGTGCAATTCCTCTCGCGGGCAGTCGAGGGCGAAGTTGTCTAGCTTCTCGATCAGCGCACGAAACGCCACGTTGAGCTCGCCGCGGGCAAGGCTTGCACCGATACACATGTGCACGCCATGACCAAACGCGATGTGGCTGCGCACGTTGGGGCGCGTGACATCGAGACGATCCGGTTCCGGGAACACAGATTCATCGCGGTCGGCGGAAGAAAAGCGGATCTGCACCATGCCGCCTTTGGGTACGGCAACCCCGTTGATTTCGGTGTCAGTCGTCGCAACGCGCCACATGTTTGCCGTGGGGGTGGCAAGCCGCAGGACTTCTTCGGTGAAGTTCGTCACCAGGTCGGGATTGGCTTTCAATAGCGCGTGCTGATCGGGGTGATCGATGAGTAGCAGGATGCCCTCAGCGATGCAGTGCGTTGTGGTTTCGTTACCGGCAACGAGCAGCTGCTGCAGGATCGAGAGCATCTCCGGGATATCCAGGGGGCGCTCGTTCTCGAACTTAGCGTGCACGATATCGGAGATGATGTCGTCCTGCGGATCCGTGCGCCGTTCTTCGATCTTGGCCGCGAAATACTTTTGAAACTGCACGATCAGCTTGACCGCTTCGACTTCCTCATCCGGGGTCGCCAGACGCGAAAGCTGTGCCACGAACGCGTCGGACCAGCGCTTGAACAGCTCATAGTCGGTGAGTGGCACACCGAGTTGGTCAGCGATGACGGTCATGGGTACGCGTTCGGCGAAGTCCTCCACGAACTCGCAGCGACCGGCGTCCGCAATGCGCTCGATGAGGTCCTCACACACACGCTCGATATAGGGCTCGAGGGTGGCGACACGGCGCGCGGTGAAGGCCTCGTTGACCATGCCGCGGTAACGCCGATGCAGCGGCGGGTCCTGTGTCAGCATCGTATCGACCGGCGGGTAACCCTCCTTCTGCGCTTCGATCAGGCGCGGATCGATCTCGGTATCTGCGCGCATCGCCTGGCCGAATCGGTTGGAAAAGGTCTGGTGGTCCTTGGCGACCTTGCACACGGTGTCATAGTCAGACACGAATACGATGCCGGTATGCGGGCAGCGATAAACCGGCGCCTCGTTTCGCAGACGCGCGTTGTATTCGTGGGGGCACTGCAGCGCGTCGGGGCTCATCGGCGTGCTGGCGGCCAGCGGCAGGCTCAGGATATCGGTCTGGCTCATGGCGTGTTCCTCAGTTGGTCTTGACCATCAGTTTGCCGGTGTTCAGGCCTTCGAACAGCCCGATCAACGCGCGCGGGAGTGATTGAAATCCGTTGACGACGGTCACTTCGTGGTGCAGGCGTCCGCTCTCTATCCAGCCGCGCATTTCTGCCATGGCGGCAGGGAAGCGTGCGGCATAATCAAGCACGATGAAGCCCTCCATACGCGCGCGGCGGTACACCAGATTGAAATAATTTGTTGGTCCGGGAATGGGGCCGCGCTTGTTATTGCGAGAGATCCCGCCACAAAAAACGACCCGGGCAAGGGTGGCAATGCGGGCCAAACACAGGTCCAGAATGTCACCGCCCACGTTGTCGAAGTAGATGTCGATGCCGCTTGGGCAGAGTCGATCGAGCGCCGTCCCCACGTCCTCCGTGCGGTAGTTGATCGCCGCGTCGAAGCCGAGAGTATCCGTTAGCCAGCTGCACTTCTCGTCCGTGCCAGCCATGCCGATCACGCGACAGCCTTTGATCTTTGCGATCTGCCCAGCCACGCTGCCGGTGGCGCCTGCGGCACCGCTCACCACGACGGTTTCTCCAGGCTGGGGTTTGCCGAGATCAAGCAACCCAAAGTAGGCGGTCATGCCGGTGCCGCCAAGCACGCCCAACAGAAGCTCTGGCGCCAAGGCGCTGTCCACTACCCGAAACGGTACGTTACGGCCATCGCTGACGACGTAGTCCTGCATGCCAAATGATCCGGTGACCTGCGCACCCTCGGGGAAGTCTGGATGGCGTGAACTCACGATCTTTCCGACGCCGCCAGCCCGCATCACGTCGCCGATGTGTAACGGAGCGACATAGTCCGCGCGATTCTCCATCTGGCCGCGCATGGAGGGATCGAGCGATATGTAGCTGGTGCCAATGAGGACCTCGCCGTCGGCGGGTTCAGGTACTGGCACTTCGCGATACTCGAAGTCGCTTTCCTTGACCATGCCCTCGGGGCGCGCGGCGAGCAAATATTGGCGGTTGATCTGATTCATGCTGGCGTGAATGTTCCGGTTAGAGCTGTGCGGTGGGCGTGAAAGTCGCCGCAGTATGAAGGTCGCGAGAACAGAAGAAAACGTAACAGGCGTTTGCCTTGACGGGCTCCTATGGCGTTCCCTATCCTCGAGCGCGGAACGAACCAGCGCCGCCGCGTCGTGAATTCTTCGGGGGGTCACACGCGCTTTTGTAACCCACACCCTGTGGGCTGCGCGGCCGACATCACACCTGTGGAGAATTAAAGATGGATCTCAAGCTGAAAGGCGGGAAGGCGCTCATCACCGGCGCATCCAAGGGCATTGGTCGCGCGATTGCGGAGCGCCTCGCGTCAGAGGGCTGCGACGTCGCGATCTGCGCGCGTAACCAGGCGGAAATTGACGAGGCAGTCGCCTCGCTGTCAGCCAAGGGCGTGAAGGCCATTGGCGCGTCGGTCGACGTGGGTAACGGGGATGCGCTCAGAGCGTGGATCCAGTCTTCGGCAGAAGCGCTAGGTGGGATCGACTGCATGGTCTCGAACGTGAGCGGCGGTAATGCCCCCGGCGAAGCCGGCTGGCGCGCCAACTTCGAGCATGACCTGCTGGGCTCCGTGCGCTGCGTGGAAGCGGCACTGCCGTTCCTCGAGAAGTCCGCCAACCCAAGCATTGTCATGATCTCGTCCACAGCCGCGCTGGAGAAATTCATCGCTGCAGGTGCTTACAACGCGCTCAAGGCAGCGGTGATCCAGTACTCGGGCGCGCTGGCGCAAGATCTGGGCGCAAAGAAGATTCGTGTGAACACGATCTCTCCCGGCCCGATCATGATCGAGGGTGGCTCCTGGGATCGCATCCAGAAGCACATGACGCCGTTCTACGACGCGACGGTGGCCCAGATCCCCGTGGGTCGCATGGGTTCCGCTGAAGAAGTCGCCGCCCAGATCGCGCTGCTGGCAAGTCCGCTGGGTGCCTTCACCACTGGCACGAACATCGTCATCGACGGTGGCTTCACGAAGCGTATCCAGTTCTGATCGCGGGCGCCGCGCAGCGGTCCCAATCTCGTTTGAGTCGTTTCCGGTATCCGGGGGGAACCATGTCCGAGCATCGCGTTCATCAGGTTTATCTAGTGGCTGCAGGGCAGTACCACGACATCGATCACGCCCGTCTCGAGCTATTGAAGCTCCTGGCGGAAACGCCGCAGATCCGTGTCAAGGTCGCGGCTGATTATCATGATATGGATTCAATTCGCGCGAGCGATGTGCTGATCACGTACACC
>JBMTYG010000184.1:0-4513 GCA_049454295.1 Pseudomonadales bacterium | reverse complement strand
TGAAATTCAAGGAACGCTGGGAAGAACTGTCGGCGGCAATCGATGAAACGAAAACGCCGCTCATGGAATTCATCGCCAGCATTCAGGAAATCGAAAAGGGCATTGTCGATAACATTGCCAACGGACTGACCGATGCGTTCATGGCAATGGTCGAAGGCACGCAGTCGGCCAAGGAAGCGTTCAAGGCTTTCGCGGTTGACTTCCTGAGGCAGATCACGGCGATGATCGTCAAGGCCACGTTGCTCTACACCATCCAGTCCGCGCTGGGTATGGTCGGTGGCGGCGGTGGTGGCCTCTTGAGCAACCTGCTGGGCGGCGGTGCCAGTCTTTATGGTGCCGGAGGTGGAGGCATCGGCATCGCACCGCTCGCCACGCCAACGGTTGGCCCAACGACCTTCGGGGCCGCCGCTCCGGTTGGCAATGTCGTCGGGCGCATCATCCCGGCAACGGAGATCCCGTCAAGGCGGGCAGCCAACCAGAACCAGCCCCAGATGAATGTGACCGTGATCAACAATTCCTCGGCACAGGTCCGCACCCGCAAGTCGGCGGATGGCGGGCTGACGGTCGAGGTGGTCGAGGAGGTGGTTTCCGCGGCGCTGGTCCGGGGCGGCGGCAAGATCGACCGCGCCATCCAGTCGGGCTACGGATTGAGGAGGGCTGGACGTTGACAATCTCTGCCGCACTGAAAGAGATCTACGCTTCCGCGCCGACCACGCAGCGTTACGTGGAGACGCTGTCGTTTTCGCACAGCCTGTTCCCGCAGACCTATCACCTGACGAACGACAACAAATCTTGGGACTTCTTCCTGGAAACCGGCGACCTCGTCACATTCCAGGCGATGCCGTTCCGCCTCGTCCTGCCGACTGTGGACAAGGGCGGCAACCAGGACATGTCGCTGACGCTGGCGAACATTGGACGCGACCTGGTCGATCCGCTCGAGGCTGCGATTGCCAAGCCGGGCGAGCCCATCCGGTGCGTCTATCGCGTGTACCTCGATATCGACGCTTCCAGCCCGCAGAACTCGCCACCGCTGTCGCTCGTCATCACCAGCGTGAACGTGAACCGCCAGGCGGTCTCAGCCGTCGCCACGCGGGCGGATGTCCTGAACCGGGCGTTCCCCTACAACGTCTACCGCTTCGACAACTATCCGGGGTTGCGGAGATGAACATAAACGACTTCATCGGTCTGCCATATCGCGAAGGGGCGCGTGGCCCGGACGCCTACGATTGCTATGGCCTCGTGGCGGCGGTTCTAAGGGCTGCCAGGGGCTGGGAACTGCCCGACTGGTACGCTGCAGCCTCCGGCCCACAGGCGGCGTCACGGGCCATTTCTGCGGCTCTGGCGGGCGAGATTGCCGGAGGCCACGCAAGGCGGGTCGAGACTCCGGTTGACTGCGATATTGCCATTGTCGGCTCGCGGCTTCGTCCGCATCATGTCGGCGTGGTGATGGGTGGCGGCGTGCTGCATGCCGACAAGGCGTTCGGCTCGACGTGGCAACCGGTCCATAAATTCGCGCGGATCTATCCCGCTACGGAGTTTTACCAGTGGCAGCAATCGTAATACTACGCAATCCGCTCGACCCGTCCAGCCGCGAGGTTCACCCGCGCCAGCCTGGGGAGCGTGTCATCGACTGGCTGCAAGAGCATCATCCGAACGGTTTCGGGATGCCTGTGAAGTTCTATGTTAACGGCGAAGAGAAGCCGCTCGACGACCTCGACTACGCGCTCCAGCAGGATGACATCGCAGTCATCGCCCTGATGCCGGGCGACCCGGTGACGCTGACGACCATTGCCATCGGGTTCCTCATCAGCGCGGCCCTTTCGGTCGTCACCTATTTCGTCATGCAGGCGTTCCTGCCGAAAGAGGTGAAGCAGAAGGGCAAGTCCGTTACCGCGTTCGAAGTGTCGTCCGACCAGAACGCCGCGCGGCTGGGCGAGGCCATCCCCGTCATCTATGGCAAGGTGCTTACCTCTCCCGACTACATCACGCAGCCGTATACGTGGTTTGACTGGAGCCTGTCGAGCCTCACCAGTGAAAGATACAATGGCGTACAATACCTGGATGTCGTCATGTGCGTCGGCCAGGGTGACATCGACATCATCGACGTGTTTGCCGGAGAATCGAGTGCGAAGACGTTTCCAGCCGGTGTACTTCAGTGGCGTGCATTCAAGCCTGCCGATCACCAGAAGCAGATGGGCGTCATCTCGACCGCGATGGGCTCCGGCTTCCATGAAAACGTGGTGACCTCGACCGAAGTCTCAAACCAGGAATTTCTCGGCCCCGGGGATGCTGCCGGATTCTATTCCTGTTGCAAGCCGGGCCAGAAGGGCGACAAGATCCAGATCGACATCACATTTCCGGGCGGTCAGACGAACCCGGACAGCGATGGAGACCTCAAGGGGCGCATAACTGAATTTAACGCCTACTACATGGAACTGGACGACAACGATAACCTGATTGGCACAACGTATTCGACAAAGATAACTGCCACAAGCCAGCCTAGTACGTCTCACACGAACGCCAGCCTCGGCACATCCACTTCGTCATCGAGCGGCACGAAGAATCGCGCGGAGATCGCGTCTCCCTTGAGGCGGTCCTACATGATCACCGCGCCAAAGTCGGCCCGCTGGGCGGTGAAGCTAGAACGTATCACAGCTCAGCCATCATCCAACAACGGCACCGACCGCTTCCTGTGGACCGGGTTGAAGCTGTATCTCGATCACACGACCACGCCGGTCTATGGCGATGTCACGCTGCTGGCAGTGCGGGTCAAGGCTTCGCAGGGGCTCGGGGCCGATGCCGCCGTCCGCATCTACTGCCGGGCGCAACGTCTGCTGGCTCCGGTCGGCGGCGGCGTGCAGGCTCCGACACGGAATTCCGCCGACGCATTCGCCGACATCATGACCGACACGGTCTACGGCGCCAATCGCCCGGTCAGCGAGGTCGATACAGCCACGCTGACGGCGCTGCGAACGAAGTGGAACGCGTATCCCTTCGACCACGTTTTCCGCGACCGCTCGACGGTGTGGGAGGCCCTGCGGTCCGTGACGATACCCTATGCCGCCGAACCGCTGCCGCTTGGCGGGCTGATGTCGGTTGCCGAAGATGGAGTCAAGCCGATCAGGTCTGCCATGTTTACAGACGCCAACATCGTCGCGGACACCATGACGATTTCATACGGCTTCGATGAGGAGGGCGCACCGGACGGCGTCGAGATCGAGTACATCGCGGAACTCGACTGGAGGTCGGCTTATGTCAAGTATCCGGCGACCTCTGTCCTGCCGGAAAAGTTCCAGCTAGAGGGGGTCGTCAGCGCAGCCCACGCGGAGGAATACGCCCGGCTGACGTGGAACCGGAAACAGCTCCAGCGCAAGCGGGTGACGTTCGACACGGAACTGGAAGGGCTCATCGTGCAGATGGGCGACCGCATCGGCATCCAGCACAACGTGCCGAAGTGGGGCGAGGGCGGGCAGGTGGTTCGTTCGATTTCAGCCAACCGCATCGACGTTGACCATGATCTCGATTGGAGCGGTGCCGGTCAGAAATACATCATGTTCAAGCGTCGTGACGGCAGTGTCACCGACCCGATTCCGGCATCTGCCGGATTTCAACCGCACGAGGTAGTTCTGGGTGCGGCTCTGCCGTTCACGCCAGAAGTGGACACCGAATATGACTTCACGACTTTCGCCTTCGGTGAGCAGAACAGGATGGTGCGCGATTTCACCGTAACGATGGTCAGGCCGAACGGCGAGAACACGGTGACAATCGAGGCGGTGTGTTATGATGAAACCGTGTTCGACGGTGCGATGGCCTTCTTGAGGTAACCCATGCAGACATATCCAGCCACATTCCCCTGTGTTCAGATCAACGGTTATCGTCTTGACGCCGAGATGGGCGCAATCCGTACCGAAATACCGATGTCACAGGTTCAGCGCCGCGTCTTCAGGACGATGCCGCATGTGATTGCGCTGTCCTTCGTGATGACGGTGCCGGAATGGGGCACATGGCAGGCGTGGATCAAGAACAACGCCTACGACTGGTTCACCATCAGCCTGCCCAGCCTTTACGCCGGCAAGAGCGGCTCGCGCATGTCTCCGCATGTCATCCGGTTCACCTCGCCGGTCGTGGCGTCCAACGTCACGGACTCCCATGTGCAAGTCAGCGTTGCCGCCGAGATGTCGCCCAGCATGATCACGCAATATCTGGATGCCGTTTGATGACCGATTACCCTAGCACGCTCCCCTGCCCGCTGATCGAAGGCTACCAGGTCAACGTCGATTACGGCATGACCGCCGTCACCTTCGAAAACGGCAACCGGCGGCAACGGCGTGGCTCCAGCCGCGAGATCCACGTCTTCAACATGTCTCTCGCGCTGTCGATCCGGGAACTGTGGACGTGGCAAAGCTGGGCCAATCAATACGGCTACGATTGGCACAAGATGAACCTGGAGAGCCATTATTCCGGCCTCACTGACAAGCAGCTTATACCGCACACCATCCGCTACATCAGCGAT
>JBMTYG010000183.1:0-4518 GCA_049454295.1 Pseudomonadales bacterium | reverse complement strand
CCCCCCCCCCCCCCCCCCCCCCCCCCCCCCGACGGGTCACGCGACCGGACGCATCGCTTCAGAGATGATGGCAAAGCCCTTGGTTGCGGCGAGTCGCTTGCCCACGACCTTTTGATACTCAGGCGAGTTGTACCAAGCCTTGGCCTTCTCAGCTGATTCGAACTTGATGATCACCGTCTGCGGTCCCGGGGGAGTACCCTCCACGGTTTCCGCGGCAACGTCGAAGGCAACAAGCTCCGCACCGTGTGCGCCCAGGGTGGGACCTGCACCCTGTGAATATTCTGCGTAGAGCGCGGGATCGTTGACGACGTACTGAGCGACGAAATAAACAGCCATGGCGCAATGCCTCCCCTGATTGTCCAGGTTCGCGCGGTGACCGAATGATCACACGCCAGCGCGAGCCTGTCTGAGGGCATTAGACGAGGCGCCGCCCGCGCCCGTCAACATCGGCGTTGCGGCAAGGCAGTCGCGCCGTTAACGTGTAGCCGCACGTCAGCTGACTAAATGTAGCCTTGCGTAGGCTGCCAAACGGGGGGAAACATGGCGGACTGGTGGATCATTGCAGGGCTCGGGTGCATGTGGCTTGGCTGGCAGATCATATGGGTCGCACCGGTGCCCCGACAGCTGCGACGGGGCGATGTGCCGCGGGCCGAGAAAGGAACCGCAGCGGCATTCAATCTGTTCTGGATCGATCAGTATGGCTGGATCGGCATCACGCTGGTGCTGGTGGGAGTCCTGTCAATTACGCGGGGGATGCTGTGATGGTACCGGTCACCCTTCTCTACGCCGGACTGCTCGGTCTGCTCGGTGTTTTCCTCGCCAATCTGGTGCTTTATGTGCGGTTGCGCGGCGGCGAGCAACCCGCTTGGCGTGCGGATGCCACCCTGCGCGTGCAGGCGAATTTTGTCGAGAATGTGCCGATTGGGCTGATTTTGCTTTACCTGCTCGAGGTCGCGGGAGCGGCGCCAATGGTGCTCCATGGGCTGGGCGCTGCCTTCGTCGTCTGTCGCCTGCTCCACGCGTGGGGCCTGGGGCGATATCCCGGCGCCAACTATCCGCGTCTCATCGGCGCCCAGGGCACCTTTTTGCTGCTTTCGATTATGGGTATGGGTGCGGTCTATCTTTGGCTTATGGCGCCGGGCGGTTGAAGGTTCTGAGCCCCGGTTCACCCAGGCATGTGGCACGCGCCACGTGGCTCGGGTAGCACGTGGGAAACAGGATCGACGAAGCATTGTGATGAGGTTTGGGATTGAGGACTCATGAGTAAGCAGGACACCGAACATAATATCGAGGAAGCGGATATCCGTGCCGCTCGCGCCCAGTTTCTTGATCAGGTCTATGACGAGAAGACCTTCAGCTTCACGGCGGATCAGTTCGCCGAGTTTGCCCGCGCCTGTGGTGAAACCGCGGCTCGCTACACCGACCCCGCGCATCCGGATTTTCAGGCGCCGCCTGGGTTTCCGTGCAGCTTGCATCCGGATAAACGCATGCCGGATGGGTACCCCAAATTCAATGGTCTGGGTATGGACGCGGGCAAGGCGGTCACCTGTCATCAACCACTCCGGCCAGGCGTGACATTGACCGCGCGCACGCGCGTTCACGATATTTATTCCAAGAGCGGGCGGTCGGGTCGCATGATCTTCTCGCTCATTCGCATGGACGTTTTTGATGACCAGGAGACACTACTGGCGAGCGCGGACACGAGCATCGTGATCCGTGAGAGGCCCCCCGCATGACCCCTATAACGACGGTACTTTCGCTGCCGGACGTCACCTTCGGCGAGGAACTCCCGGTGTTTGACCCGGATACCGGTCTCGAGAACGTGCGTCGCTTCTGCAACGCTGCGGGATGGATGGGCCCGCGCTTCACCGATCATGAAGCCGCCAGGAAAGAAGGGCTGCCGGGTGCCCTCGTGCCCGGCATCATGAGTCAGGGATTTCTAGCGGCAATGATTCACCGCTGGGCGCCAACGGGAACCATCCGCTCGATCGATACCGTTTTTCGGGCACCGGTCATCGTGGACCAGATCTACCACATCAAGGGCGTGGTCACAGATATCGACGAAGACTCAGGGCAGGTTGAGATTGATCTCACCGTCGTCAACGAAGCCGGTGAGACACGGGTATTTGGCACGGCGACCGTACTGTTGCCAAAAGACTGACGCGGCGTTCGCGACACCCTGCGTCGAGGGTCGCGGTAGACTCTATGGGTCAGCCGACCGGTCAAGTGCCTATGTCCGATGCACCCTCAAGCCGTGGCGATAGTCCGACCGACGACGCCAGTTCTTCGCCTAGCCGTGCGGCGCGTATCGGGCTGCCTGGCGGTCCTTTGCTGGCTGTTGTCTCGGTTCTTGCAACGCATCCAGCAGCGCTTGGCTGGGGGGGCTTGCCGGCCGAGGCAGCGTTAACGCTGGGTGTGCTCGCCTTGATGGCGATCTGGTGGGTAACCCTCGCCGTCGAGCCTGCGGTCACGGGGCTGGTGCCGTTCGTGGCGTTTGCCGCTCTGGGAATCGGCACCCCGGCACAGATTAGCGCCCCGTATGCAAACCCTGTGATCTTTCTCTTTGCGGGGGGAGCGCTTATCGGGCTTGCGCTTGAGCGCTCAGGCGTTTCCGCGCGCTTTGCATCCATGATGGTCAGCATCGCTGGAAGTTCGCCGCTCCGTGTTCTTTCCGCGCTCATTATCGCGACGGCTCTCCTGAGCGCGTTTGTATCCAATCTCGCCACCGCCGCGACCATGCTTCCGCTCGCGATGGCGCTGGGCACGCGCGCTGCTCTCGATGCACAGAGTGATCAAGAGCGGGCTGCTGCTAACCGTTTTATGACGTCTTTGTTGCTTGGCGTTGCCTTTGCATCAAGCGCGGGCGGCACGCTGACGATCATCGGTACCGCCCCCAATGCCATCGCCGTTGAATGGTTGCGTAACAACGGCCATCCGGTCGATTTCCTGGCATGGCTAACCTTTAGCGTGCCCACACTTGCGGTCTTTCTGCCGATCCTGATTGCCGTGCTCGGCGTCTGGCTCTTTCCGGCCCGAGAGATTTCGATCTCGCGCTTCGAAAACGCATCAAAGCCGCTCGGGCGCGACGGCTATTTGGTGCTTGCGGTCTTTTTCGCCGCAGTCGCGGCGTGGGTGACGCGTCCGCTGTACGCGTCCTATCTGCCGATGGTCACTGACGGATCCATTGCGGTGGCCGCAGCCATCGCGTTATTTCTGGCGCCAAGCGACGCAGGCAACGCCCAGCGTGTGCTTGCGCCCAGCGCGTTTGCCAACGTCCCGTGGCGCGTTTTGCTGCTCTTTGGCGGCGGGCTTTGTCTCGCAGATGCGATGCAGCGCACGGGTCTCTCGGCGGCGCTGGGCGATGTATTTGCGGGGGCAGGCGTGTTGCCGACGGTGGTTCTGCTCGCGATGCTCGCTGCCGTGATCGTCTTTGCAAGCGAGGTGGCGTCAAATACCGCCTTGGCGGCGATGGTGATTCCTATCGTCGGTGCATTCGCCCCCGGTCTCGGCGTCGAGCCCGCGATGCTGGTGATACCGGCAGCGTTTGCGGCCAGCCTCGCTTTCGCTTTGCCGGTGGGGACACCACCGAATGCACTTGTTTTCGGCACCGGGCGCCTGCGTGCAGAGGACATGATGCGCGCGGGCGTGGTACTTGATCTGATTGCGATTGCGGTGATCGTGACGATGGCGTCACTGCTTCTGTAAGCGCCGATCGGCGAGGGGGTGATTTGGTCGGGGCGGCCGGATTTGAACCGACGACCACTTGACCCCCAGTCAAGTGCGCTACCAGGCTGCGCTACGCCCCGAAAGAGCGCGCCATCATAGCGGAGCGCGACGGCGGGGCAAAGCCGCGCCGTCGCTATCGCTCCAATCAGCGCCCTTTGAACTCCGCTTTGCGCTTCTGCATGAACGATGCCATGCCTTCGCGGAAATCTTCGGTCTGGAACAGGGGCAGGAGCTGCAGGAACACGTGGTGCACGTGATCGTCGAACGTCTCGTTCATACCCATACGCATCATGCGCTTCGAGCTCTGCACGGCGAGCGGCGCCTGTGCTGCAATCTCCTGTGCCAGCGCCCGTGCCGCAGCACCGATGGTATCGGCGGGCACCACCTTGGAGACGAGACCCAAACGCTCGCACTCGTCGGCAACCAGGGTGCGCCCGGTGAAGATGAGTTCAGCAGCCTTCGACCAGCCGATCAGGCGCGGCAGAATCCAGGTGCCGCCAGATTCGGGCACGATGCCGCGGGCGGTGAAGGCGGCAGCGAGTTTGGCGTTATCCGCCATGATGCGAATGTCGCAGCCAAGCGCGAGATCCATACCGTAGCCTGCGGCGGAACCGTTCAGTGCGCAGATCGTGGGCGTGTCCAGGTTGTGGAGTACCGTCGGAGGCGTGCTGCGCAGGTCGAGCGTTACCGAGACGCGGCGCTCCGTGACTGAGCCGCCGCCCGGATTTCCAGTGCGTAGATCAAGGCCTGCACAGAAGAAGCGACCGGTGCCGGTGATGACGATGGCGCGCC
>JBMTYG010000182.1:0-4542 GCA_049454295.1 Pseudomonadales bacterium | reverse complement strand
GCATCATGCGTACCAGTGTGAACTTTATCTTTACATACAGGGCCTTACAGACAGTCTATACACGGCTTCGCCATAGAACGCCTGGAGAACCGGCTTTTTTCTCAGACTAAAGCGCATAAAATGTTATGGTTAGGTAAAGTTCTGGGGCGGGTAGGGATGAGTCCCAGTGCGGTCGTCTCGTGATGGCCGGCTATGTCTCGGCGGAGGGGCTTCGATTTCCCCTGCGGAAATTTCCACCCCTTCGGATAAGCGAGCGTTTTTGCGTGAATAGCAGGCCGCGGTGTCGTTCGACGCCGCTGGCGGGGCTGCGGTTGCAGGAAATCAGAATGCCGTCGGAGAGAGAGGGTCCAGCCGGCGGACGAGGCTGCGCGACGTGATCTGCGAAGTGGCGGAGGAGGTGGGATTCGAACCCACGAACGGGTTGCCCCGTTGCCGGTTTTCAAGACCGGTGCTTTCAACCACTCAGCCACTCCTCCAGCGGCGCGCATCCTAGCAGAACCCGAGCCCTCAGGGTGGGCCTCGCTTGCGTTGTCCGAGGTCTCGCACCGAGGCCGTGGGTGATTCGATCGATGACTCTCTTCAGTCCGCAAACCCTTGCGGATGCCGGGATTGCCAGCGCCAGGTGTCACTGCACATCGCGCCGATATCCTTCTCCGCTCGCCAGCCCAGTTCTTTGGCTGCTCGCTCGGGGTCGGCATAGCTCACCGCAGCATCGCCGGGGCGCCGGTCCACGATGTCGAACGGGATCGTGCGTCCACTGGCACGTTCAAAAGCCTGAAGCATGTCCAGCACCGAGTGACCGTTCCCTGTTCCCAGATTGAACGCCCGGCATCCGTGGGAGGTCTCGAGGTGCTCCAGTGCTTTCAAGTGTCCGCGCACAAGATCCATGACGTGGATGTAGTCGCGAACTCCTGTGCCATCATGTGTGGGGTAGTCATTTCCATAGATCTGCAGCCTTGCTCGACGACCCACTGCCACTTGTGCGACGTAGGGCATCAGATTGTTGGGAATACCCTGAGGATCTTCTCCAAGATCGCCGCTCGAGTGGGCACCGACCGGATTGAAATAGCGCAGCAGAGCGATGCTCCAGTCGGATGAGGAGGCGGCAAGGTCCTCGAGAATCTGCTCGATGTGCCGTTTGGTTCGACCATAGGGGTTGATTGGATCGGTCGGGCACTCCTCTGTGATCGGCATTGTCTCCGGCATTCCGTAGACCGTGGCGGAGGAGCTAAACACCAGACGATGCACCCCGTGGCGCGCCATGGTTTCGAGCAGCACCAAAGTCCCGTTCACGTTGTTGTCATAGTAACGAAGCGGTTCGTTGACAGACTCTCCAACCGCCTTCAGCCCCGCGAAGTGCATGACTGCATCAAACGACCGTTGTTCGAAGAGGTCCTGCAGGGCCGTGCGGTCTCTGAGATCGAGCTTGACGAATGTAAGGCGTCTACCAGTAATCCGTTCAACGGCGCGGAGGGCATGCTCCGATCCGTTATCCAGGCTGTCGATCACTGTGACGTTGTGACCCGCATCAAGCAGCTCGACACACATATGACTGCCGATATAACCCGCGCCACCCGTGACCAGAACCTCACTCATCGGTCGAACCCGCCGCGCTGATTTCGTATTTCTGCAAGAGACTGTAGAGCGTTGGCCTGCTGATGCCCAGTAAGCGCGCGGCTTTGCTCACGTTATCCTGCGCGCGCGCCATAGCGCGTTGGATTGCATCGCGCTCGCCCCGCGCCCGCACCTCGCGCAGGTCTAGGGGCATATTGTCTTCGATGGAATGTTCTGGTGGTTTCAATTCCAGATCGCGTGCCGTGACCAGCCGACCGTCAGCCAGGATAGAAGCGCGTCGTACGCGGTTCTCGAGTTCGCGAATATTCCCCGGCCAGTTCCATCCGGTCAAAGCGGACAGTGCGTCCTGACTGAATCGAAGAGTCCGGTTGGTAGCGTGCCGTGCGAGCAGAGCTTTTGCGATCAACACAACGTCATCACCACGTTCCCGCAGCGCGGGAAGGGCAAACGAGATCTCGGCAAGTCGGAAGTACAGATCTTGGCGAAACGCACCTTCGGCGACCATCGACTGAAGATCGCGGTGGGTCGCGCTGACGACGCGCACATCCACTGGAATCTCGTGGGTGCTCCCAATTCTTTCCACTGTCCTTTGCTGCAGAAAGCGCAGGATCTTGGCCTGAAGCTGCAGAGGCATATCGCCGATCTCATCCAGCATGAGCGTGCCTCCGCTCGCGGCCTCGACCTTGCCGATCTTGCGCGCGACGGCACCTGTGAATGCGCCTTTTTCATGGCCGAAGAGCTCGCTTTCGAGCAGGTTTTCTGGAATCGCCGCGCAGTTGATGGCTACAAATGGTCCGGTGGACCTCGCGCTCAACTTGTGTACAGCGCGCGCGATGACTTCCTTGCCGGTACCCGTTTCACCGCCAATGAGCACGGTTGCATCGGTTGGTGCCACCCGCTGCAGTTGTCGAATGATGTCGAACATAGACGCGCTTGCAGTGATCAAACCATCCAGAGGCGTGCTCGCCGCGTGACTCGCGAGAAGCCGGTTCTCTTCTTCGAGCGACCACAGCCGGAACGCACGATCAACCACGAAGGTCAGCGTGTCCGCGTCTATAGGCTTTTGATAAAAATCATAGGCGCCGTGGGCGACTGCCTTCAGCGCGTGTTCCCGTTCTTCGCGACCCGTGATGACGATGACCTTGGTGTCGGGTGTTTGTCGGTTGATCAGATCGAGCAACTCGAATCCTATGCGAGTCCCACCGGGTTCAGGCGGTAATCCCAGATCGAGAGTCACTATCTGAGGCTCTTCCCGGGCTATGAGGGCCTGAGCCTCCTGCGCATTGGAAGCAACAAAGACCTCAACGTCCTCGAAGCACCAGCGCATTTGGGTCGATAACCCGGGGTCATCTTCGATAATGAGTAATCGTCGTTCGGTCATGTTACCTCTGCGGCTGCGGCCGGCATGCGAATGCAGAAACGTGTGCCCTCACCGCGCTTCGAGGCGACCGTGATGTCACCTCCAAGCGCTCTGATATAAGTGCGAGCCTGGTAGGCGCCGATACCCATCCCGGAGACGCCCTTGGTGCTGACGAAGGGCGCGAAGAGTCTTTCGCGAATGAAATCAGGATCCATACCCGATCCGTTATCGCTGACGATCACCTCGTGCCAGCGATCGCCCGCAACAACGGCAATATCCACCGATGGAGGATGGCTGTCGCTCGCATTCTCTGCTGCGGCATCGATAGCGTTCTGGACGATATGCCCGATCGCTGAGCGGAGTTCGGCGGGTGCGGCGCGGATGGTGGTGCAGTCTGACGCAACTGCTAAACGAGGTGCGGGATGCTGGTGTTCGTAGGGGCGAAGGGTATCTGCAACGAGTTGACCCAGATCGACAGTCGACTCGTGCTCAGCCTCTCGCGAGTTCATATGCTCGAGCATGTTGCCTAGCCGTTGAACCGCATTGTCGACTGTGCTCAGCATGTCGTCGATGAAGGCCGGATTGGTCTTGTGCTTTTGCGCGTTTCGCAAAAGCAGCGTGAGTTGCGCCGAGATGGTCTTCGCGTCGTGCACGATGAATGCCGCGATCTGGTGATAGCTGGCGAGTTTTCCCGACTCTGACAGCGTTCGCTCCGCGTCCTGCAGTGCCACGAAGCCGGTGCTTTCGTTGGCAATCAACTTGAGGAGTTCGTGATCCTCCCAGTCCAGATCGATCCGGATAATAGGTGTCTGTAAACCCACGATGCCAACCAGGCGCGTGTCGGTTTGGAGTGGCACGACAAATCTCAGGTCCGGGTGCTCGGCAGGCAGGTTGCGCAGCAAGGCTTGAAGTCCCTTGGGGGGGCGCCTCAAATCGATGGTATCCGGGTGATCGCGAAACCACGCTTTCAAGCCCAGTGTTGCTTCCCGCCCTATGGGGTTGCGCCAGCCCACCCGCAGGGAACTCGTGAGCAGCAGGCTTTCGCTCTCCGAAAGCGTCCATAGCGCGCCGGCTTCCGATTCGGTGACCCGTGCCAGCGCGCGGATGACTCGTTGGCCGAGATCATAGTCCAGGCTGGATTCCGTCAGCTGTTCGGAAACACGCTCCCATTCGTGCTGATAGTCGTACTTGCGCCGATAGACGTGTCGAGCAAGGAACCGGCGTCCGCGGATGCGGACCCGGTTGGACCCAATGATCACGGCCATGACCATGGCTCCGATCAGGATCAACAGCGTCAGAACGGCAAAATCCCAAGCGCCGCCAAATGCCTCGACGAGATAAGCAAGCACGCTCAGTGTCATGAGCAGTGCGCCTGATACCACGAGTACGCCCGTACGAAAGACGAGCTCGCGCGAGATGTGCAAGTCCATCGGTGCGCCTGCTGTGCGCCTCAGCGCCATCAGAATGAAGGGCGCTGACACCGCAAGCACAATCGGCTGCAATGCGACAAGTCCGACATGAGTGTCGACAAACAGGATATCGGCGGCGGTGAAAACCAGTTGGAAGCCGAACAGCCCGCTCAGTCCGATCACCAGGTAACGTATTCG
>JBMTYG010000181.1:0-4560 GCA_049454295.1 Pseudomonadales bacterium | reverse complement strand
TTGTCGGGTAAGTTCCGACCTGCACGAATGGCGTAACGATGGCCACACTGTCTCCACCCGAGACTCAGTGAAATTGAAATCGCGGTGAAGATGCCGTGTACCCGCGGCTAGACGGAAAGACCCCGTGAACCTTTACTATAGCTTCACACTGGACTTTGACTTAACTTGTGTAGGATAGGTGGGAGACTTTGAAGCGGTGACGCTAGTCATCGTGGAGTCGTCCTTGAAATACCACCCTGGTTACGTCGGGGTTCTAACTCTGGCCCGTTATCCGGGTCGAGGACAGTGTGTGGTGGGTAGTTTGACTGGGGCGGTCTCCTCCCAAAGAGTAACGGAGGAGCACGAAGGTGCGCTCAGCATGGTCGGAAATCATGCAAAGAGTGTAAGGGCATAAGCGCGCTTAACTGCGAGACCCACAAGTCGAGCAGGTACGAAAGTAGGTCTTAGTGATCCGGTGGTTCTGTATGGAAGGGCCATCGCTCAACGGATAAAAGGTACTCCGGGGATAACAGGCTGATACCGCCCAAGAGTTCATATCGACGGCGGTGTTTGGCACCTCGATGTCGGCTCATCACATCCTGGGGCTGAAGCCGGTCCCAAGGGTATGGCTGTTCGCCATTTAAAGTGGTACGCGAGCTGGGTTTAGAACGTCGTGAGACAGTTCGGTCCCTATCTGCCGTGGGCGTATGAGATTTGAGAGGAGCTGCTCCTAGTACGAGAGGACCGGAGTGGACGAACCTCTGGTGTTCCGGTTGTCACGCCAGTGGCATTGCCGGGTAGCTATGTTCGGACGGGATAACCGCTGAAAGCATCTAAGCGGGAAGCCTCCCTCAAGATGAGATCTCACTGGACCTTCGGGTCCCTAAAGGGTCCTCGTAGACTACGAGGTTGATAGGCAGGGTGTGTAAGCGCTGCGAGGCGTTGAGCTAACCTGTACTAATTGCCCGTGAGGCTTGACCATATAACCGAGCGCGTCGCGCCGTGTGATGTTCTGGGCAACATGCCAACGCATCTAACTTCATATCTCTGTAGCGGTCGCGTCATTAGACGCGTCTAGCAAATGGTCACCCGCTCTGCGGGGAACGCTTTGCCTGACGACCATAGCGAACTGGAACCACCTGATCCCATCTCGAACTCAGCAGTGAAACGGTTCAGCGCCGATGGTAGTGTGGGGTCTCCCCATGTGAGAGTAGGTCATCGTCAGGCTTCATATAAAAACCCAGCGATTGCTGGGTTTTTTTTTGCTTGGGGTTGGGCGGATCGCGGAGGATTTCGCGTGAAGTGTGGCGGTTTGCCTATCAGCGTTTTGGTAATTACCCTGCGGCGTTCGGTGACGGTGAGTTCGTAGATGGCTTTGAAGGTTGCATCGTTAGTGGGGCGGGGATCATGGGCGCTTGCGCGGCGAGCGTTCGGGTCGGCTCTGCTGGTCGTTGGACTCGTGGCCTGCGCCAGCTCCGGGCGACGGGGAGACGTGGACGAGGCGCAGGTTAGCTCGATTGACGAGCGCCTGTCCGCAGTGACCGAGCGCTTCAGGGCCGGGCGCGAATTGTGGCTCGAGGGAGAGGTCGCGGAGGCGAGGGAGATTTGGCGGCTCGCGAAGTCGGAGCTGGCTGATGTGGCGGATGAGTGTCTCTCAACCCCCGGATGTGATTTGTCCCGCGTGCTCTCAACCTATGATGAGCTGCTGGGGGAGCGGTCCGGACAAGAGTTAGGTCCTGGGAGCTTGCTCGCCGACGGTGACCGCGGCGACTCCCGTCCTTCCTCCCTGGTAACCGACGTCCCCGAAGCTGGTCGGTCGGTGAATCTCTTGAACGGAGAGGAGCTGAGCAAGATCATCAGCGTGAATGGCCCGGTGCGGGCGGCGATGCATGATTGGCTCACTTGGATGCGACCGCAGCTGATGGACGCCTACGAGAACTATCAGGTGATGCGTCACCTGATGTGGCCCGCATATGAGCAGGCTGGGCTGCCGGAGGCCCTGCTGTTCGGCATTCTCGCGAAGGAGTCGGGGGGGCGGGTGCACGCGGTGTCCTCAGCGGGTGCTGCGGGTCCATTTCAGTTCATGTACCACACAGGCCGCCGGTTCGGACTTGGCCAAATCGATGGGTTCGATACCCGATATGATCCAGCGCAGGCGGCGCAGGCTAACGTCGCTTATCTGCAGGAACAGTTCCGGGTGCTTAATAACAATCTTGAGTTGGTTCTTGCAGCGTACAACGGTGGCGAGGGACGCATGCGTCGTCTGTACGACCGTTCCCGCAGCAAGAGCTTTTGGTCAGCCGACATTATGGGGCGGCTCCCGCGCGAGACTCAGGAGTACGTCCCCTACGTTCTATCAGCTGCCTGGATTTTTTTGCATCCAGAGGAGACTGGCGTCGAGTTCCCTGCGGTGGATGCCACGCCCGGCACCGTGGTGTTACGCGCGCCGATGACGCTCAGCGAGATCGCCATTTGTGTGGGTCAAACCGGTAGCCGCAATGGCTGGTTCCGTTCGCTGCGTAATCTGAATCCCAAGCTCGACCCGAATGCGAAGCTGCCAACCGGGAGCAAAGTGGAAATGCCGATCCAGGTAACGGCGGCTTTCGGGTCTCGGTGCGTGGATGGACCGATGCTTGATCTTGCTGCAAGCCTTCAGTCCGCCCGTCAACCGGGCGGTGTTGTCAATTCAGGGGGCAGGCATTACATCGTTCGAAGAGGCGATACTCTCGATGGAATCTCGCGTCGGTTCCGTTGTTCGGGGGCTAATTCATTAGCGCGAGCAAACAACATTGCGCCGCCCCGGTATCTCATTCGCCCGCAACAGGAACTGCGTCTTGTCGGCTGCTCCGGATGAGTGGAGCAGGCACGGAGCTTGAATCGGCGCTAAGTAAGATTCTTGAAGGCGGCTCCATAACAGTCATTGATTGGTCTGCCGATTGGCCGCGGCCCGAAACCCTCGGGCTAAGTGTGCGCTTCGGCAGAGTCACAACCCCAACGGGATGGGAGCCATATCGGAGGGAGCGGATTCTCGAACACCTGGATGCTCACGGTCGGACGTGGCTCAGCGAACTCGTGCTCCTGAGCGCTATAGGTTCCACCAACGACCTGGCGATGAGTCGGGCGGCCTCGGGCTCTATTGAGGGCCTGGTTCTGCTTGCAGAGATGCAGACTGCGGGTCGAGGCCGGCGCGGGCGAGAGTGGGTCAGCCCCTTGGCTGGGAGTCTGTCACTCACGCTTGGCTTCGACTTTTCCGGCCCCATCGGGGCCCTCTCCGGACTCAGCCCGGTCGTGGGGCTGGCGGCGCTTGATGGCCTCACCCTCTTGGGTGCAGCGAACATCGGATTGAAATGGCCGAACGATTTATTAAGCCCGCGAGGTAAACTGGCGGGTGTCCTCATCGAGCTGCTTCCAGCAGGCGCGGTCACGAGGGTGATCATCGGAATCGGGATCAATCTTGAGGTGACCGATGTCCAGCGGATCCGAGTGGATCAGCCGATTGATGACTTGAGGACCGTGTGTGGCGGAGCCGCGCCGGATCGCTCTGCAGTTGCGGGCGTTCTGGTTAGCCATATTGTGCGATTCGTAGATGAATTCAGAAAGAATGGGTTTCAGCCGTTCATGTCCGCTTATGATGCGCACCATGTTGCCCAAGACCGAAGCGTGTTAGTGCGCGAAGGGAATCGGGAGCGAGTTGCCCGTGTGTTAGGCATCGAGCGGGATGGGGGGCTCAAGATCGAGGTGTCGGATACCGTTGAGATTCTCCGTGGCGGAGAAGTCTCGCTCAGGGTGTGATTTTTTGCCGTCGGGCGCTGACAGGTATTTGTCGAATTGGCGACGACCGCGTTGCAGAGTGGAAACGCATTCTTTAGAATCCTGCTCCCATTTTGGCCGCCATAGCTCAGTCGGTAGAGCAGCTCACTTGTAATGAGAAGGTCCAGGGTTCAATTCCTTGTGGCGGCACCAGAGTGAAGCCCGGAATGCCGGCAGTGATGGCGATATTGACTAAGTACGCGGGGCTTACACAAACGAGAATTGAGAGAGCGAACTGAGTTGCGGAGGGGTTCCCGAGCGGTCAAAGGGATCAGACTGTAAATCTGACGGCTAAGCCTTCGAAGGTTCGAATCCTTCCCCCTCCACCAGACGAGCCGAACTTGCTCCTTCCGAATCGCGAGTAAAAGGGAACACCGCGGGCGGGCGTCACTGCCGCCGGGCGCGGCGCGAAGGGAAGAACGGCTCTGCGGGTCAGACGCGGCGGGTATAGTTCAGAGGTAGAACCTCAGCCTTCCAAGCTGATGACGCGGGTTCGATTCCCGCTACCCGCTCCAGTTTGTCGCCAGTTCGGGTTTGATGGATGCGCTCACATAGCTCAGTCGGTAGAGCACTTCCTTGGTAAGGAAGAGGTCATCGGTTCGATTCCGATTGTGAGCACCAAGACTGCAGCACGGAGAGCCTCGTGCGCCGTCAGCTCAGGCGGCAGAAAGACTCGATCGCACGAACGTACACATTGTTAGACCGAGGTAACAGCCATGTCCAAAGCCAAGTTTGAGCGGAAGAAGCCGCACGTAAACGTAGGAACGATTG
>JBMTYG010000180.1:0-4570 GCA_049454295.1 Pseudomonadales bacterium | reverse complement strand
AAAGCCTGAGCAGCCCGGCATCGGTAATCATTACCGCACGGCGGTAGTAATTTGTGACATCGTGTCTGATGCCGATCGCCAAGAGCTCAGCGCAGAACAGGACGCCAAGCGCAAGAAGACGCGACGCGAGGTGTTCTTCGAAGAGATGGATCAGGTGATCCACTGGGCGGCGTCGGAAGCGGTGATCGAGCCGTTCTACCTGCGTGTGTGAAGGTGCGCTACCGCCGGTTGACGAATTACACGGCGCAGCTGCGGATCTTGTTCGCGCTTGCGAATCTGTGGATGGCGGGATGCGCATTGCTGAACACGGGGTAAATCCGCACGACAGGGACGGATAACCCGGCGCTCCGGGTGAAAGGCGCATCAATCGCCATCTCGAGGACTATTTTCGAGAAATTCGATGCAGGAATTGGGTCAATCATTATCTGAGATCAGATTTCGCTGCCTCAGAGCGGCTTGTTCTAGAGAATCCTTAGTCCCCCAGCGCTACAACGGACCTTGCTATATCGACATACCGCCGTCGATCGTGAAATCGGCGCCAGTGGCAAAACTGGCTCGATCTGAAGCGATAAACAACACCGCTTGTGCAATTTCCGCCGGCTGGCCCATGCGCCGCATGGGCGTGGTCTGTACGAGCACCTGATTCATTTTTTCGGGGTTGTCGTGATTGATCGGCGTATCGATGACACCCGGGTGCACCGTGTTGACGCGTATGTTATAGCGCGCCAGTTCAAGCGCAGCGGACTTGGACATGCCACGCACCGCCCACTTTGACGCGGTGTACGCGAACAGGGTCGAGGTGCCCTGAAGCGCAGCGACAGACCCGACATTGATGATCGATCCACCACCAGCGCGCTTCATCGGTTCAAGCACGGCGCGCATACCGAGGAAAACGCCTGTCTGATTGATACCAACAATCTGCTGATAGGTCGCAAGGTCAGTGTTCTCCAGTTTCAAGGGGCGAGAGATAGCCGCGTTGTTGACAAGGATATGCACCGCACCAAAGGTGTTGACTGCTGTCTCCACCACACGCGCCCAATCCCCCTCCGACGCCACATCATGGGTCACGAAGCGCGCGGATTCGCCGATATCCTCGGCAACCGCCTGACCCTGTTCTGTGAGGATATCGGTAAGCACCACCTTGGCGCCGTGTTCCGCAAAGAGCCTCGCCTCAGCCTCTCCCTGACCGCGAGCTGCGCCAGTCACGATGGCAACCTTGCCTTCGAGTATTCGTGTATCACTCATGGTGTATGCGCCTCCCGCGCGGTCCCGGCTCCCGTCAACCCATCAATGATCATGGCTGCCATCTGTTCCCCGACGGCATCAGGGGACAACTCGCCCTCGGAGGAGTACCACTCGGGCGCCCAGTTCAGCGCGCCAAGAATCAACAGGCGCACGGCGCTGGGATTGAGGTCTTGCCGAATACGGCCGTCGGCCATCGCCTTCTCCACCAATTCACGCCAGACGCGGGCATAGCGCCGATGATGACTCATCTGCGCGCTGGCGATGGCTGGTGGAAACTGCCCGAAGTTGCGCACATTGGCGCGCGGATAATCACCCATGCCGAGCACCGCGCTCGCGTGAGCCATGATCGCCACGCGCAACGCTTCGACCGGGTCGGGATCGTCGCCCAGCGCTTTTACAGCTGTCGTGACCGCCTCTTCGGCCAGCATCACGCCCATCCGCAGCACCTCAAGTACCAGGGCGTCCTTCGATTCAAAGTGGTAGTAGAGAGATGCATCCTGCATGTCGATCGAGTCGGCAATGGCTTTGATGCTGGTTCCTGCAAAACCCCGGGTGGCCAGGATGCTGGCGGCGGCATCCAGAATTCGCTGGCGCGTCTGATTAGATTTTCTATTCAACTGATGCGTATCCGAAGGCAAAGCCCCCCTCCCTTCTGGCTTGCGCATCCCCTGTCGGGGACCTGCTCAGGCGTTGAGTTTTTCTAGTGTATCCTAGAAAATCCGGTCAGGTCGCCTCCCTAACTTGTTCGCGGGACGAACGCATGCGTCATGAACGACAGGTCGAACTGCTGAAGCGGGTGGCAGCGAGCGGTGACCATCTCAAAGGGCTGCATGCACCCAAAAGCACCACTAACGCAGCGGCGGCCTACGCCGACCCGGCTCGCTTTGATCTGGAGCGCAAGCTGCTGTTTCGGCCTGGGCCGGTCTTCTTCGGGCTGAGCGTCGACCTGCTCGAACCCGGATCCTATCGGGCGATGCGGGTGGATGGCATTCCGCTGGTTGTGGTGCGGCAAGCCGACGGATCGTTGGGCGCCTTCGTCAATGCCTGCCGCCACCGGGGAGCACCACTCGTGGTCCCCTCTTCGAACGGCAACGGGTTGAAGGCGTTTCATTGTCCCTACCACGCGTGGACCTATGAGCTGAACGGCGAGCTACGCGCCCGTCCGTTCGCGGCCGGCGGATTTGACGATGTCTCCATCAATTGCAATCTGCTGCGGCGACCCGTGGCAGAGCGTTACGGCTTGATCTTTGTGCGGCCCGAAGGCGATGCCCCCATCGACGTGGACGAGGTGCTTGGCGGCGCGCAGGACGATCTGAACGCCTTTGCGCTCAACTCCTATACCCACATTGAGTCGCGCACTAACGAGTGGAACTTCAACTGGAAACTGTTCTTCGACACGTTCTCGGAGAGCTACCACATCCGCACGCTGCACAGCAAAACGCTGGCGCCCACCTTCAACTCCGACTGCGTGGTTTTTGAGCCGTTTGGCAGAAACCTGCTTTCCGTCGGCCTGCGCGCCAACGTGCACGAGGAGTTTGCCAAACCCGAGGATGAGTGGTCTTTGCTGCCCTACGGCACGATCCAGTATTTTCTGGTGCCAAACGGCATGGTCGTGTACCAGGTGGATCACATCGAAACCTGGATCGTCGAGCCGCTCGCGGTGAACCGAACTCGAACAACCGCGTCCGTCTATGCCCCGACCCCGCCTGCAACAGAAAAGTCCCGCAACTACTTCGTAAAAAACCTGGAGCTGTTATTGCATGTCACCGGCGTGGAGGACTTTGCGCTCATGCAGCAAGTGCAACAAAGTCTGGATGCCGGCGCGCTGCCCGAGTTCGTCTATGGCGCCAACGAACCACCGCTGATTCATTTCCATGAACAGGTGAACCGCGTCCTTGCGGGCGTAGTGAACCGCCCCGGGAATCCCGGAGGCTGATTGGTTTAAGTGTTCATGCTGCCAGTTGCGCCCGATCAATCGAATTGCAAGCTCAACTGCCTCGCGGCTGTTCCACGGTGCTAGGCAGTGAATCAGCGCCGCCTTGTACCAGGCGTCGATCGTCTCAGCCAAGACATTGTCGTAGCTGTCGCCGCGACTTCCAACCGACGGCTCGATACTCCTCTCGGCCAACCGCGGGTATATCGGACGCTGAGGTACTGGGACCCGCGATCCGCGTGATAGATGAGGGAATCCCGGTCCGGTTGCCGCGCGTCGCACCGCGCAATCCCATTGCGCGCATCAGTCTCTTGACGGTGCGGCGCGTCACCCGAATGCCCTCACGATTCGGCTGTTTCCAAATCCTGTCGGCACCATAGGACGTGCAGAGCGGCTCGACCCCAAATCGATGTCGATATTCATCGACCAAGGCTTTGATTACTTCAGCCGGCGGTCGAGCTTTGCCTGGGCAAAAAACGCGCCAGCCAGCTTAAGGTTTTCGTTGGCTCGCCGCAGTTCTTTGACCTCTCGCTCGAGATCCTTGATTCGATCACTCTTGGCTGTCGTCACGCCGTCGCGTGTGCCTGTGTCGACTTCATGCCGACCAATCCATTCGTACAACGTGAGCGGAACGCAGCCGATCTTGGGCGCAATCGATTGCGTCGTAGCACCCTTGGGCCTCAGTGCAAAAAGCGAAAAGGGCTTCCCGCGTTGCTCAGGTGCGCCATCGCAAAACGCATCCACGCCAGCCCTGCCACAGGATCATGCTCGCCCTCAGACAGTGAGTGGTTGGAGGTTTGCACGTCCGCTGTCAATGGGCTGCCTGAATGGCGCTTGGCATGCTGAAGGACCACCGCAATCAAACTTAACGCAAGAGCTGAGGACAGCTGCTTGCCTAGAGCGACCCGCGCTGAAAAGCCTTTCCGTTGATGCCCGCTCGTGCTAGGTTCTTTGAAACAGCACGTTGCTGTTTTTTCTTGACGCTCGCAGCTCGAATTCGGCATCAAGAGCAAACCCAAAGGCTCTGACGCCGCAGACCACCCTACGGATCAGCCACCTGCGGACACTGGCGCGCGACTTGCCCGGGGGGATTGTCGACGCATCGAGACAGGGTGGCCGACCCTTTTCAACTGCCAGGGATCGCGCCATGAAACAGATCAAACAACTATGCAGAACTGAGATGATCACGAAAACCAAATTGTTCGGATTTTTAGGTCTGGCGTTACTGGCTTTTCTGGTGGAGCCTCCCGTTGCGAAAGCGGGCATTATTAGCTACACGGTCACGGATTCGACGATCGGCGACGGTTCGGCTGCGGGCATCATTAGCGACGACGGCACCGCTATCGGAACGTGGGCGGTGTCGGGATTTTCTTTCACCAGGCTCAACCTGAC
>JBMTYG010000179.1:0-4574 GCA_049454295.1 Pseudomonadales bacterium | reverse complement strand
TCGTCAGCGATACCCACAACAATCTGCGCAACGTGGCGCGGATCGTTGAGCTCTTCAACGCGGCGCGCGTCGATCGCGTGATTCACACCGGAGACATCACCAAGGCAACCACGCTCGACGTCTTCCGCCACCTGACCGCGCCGATGTACGGCGTTTTCGGCAACAACGACCAGGAGTTCGACACGTTGTTACCGGCTATCGAGCGCAACGGCTTTGTATTCCGCGCGCCACCTTTTGAACTGGAGTGGCACAACCGAAAGATCATCGTGGTGCATGACCCGCTGGAGTTTCAGGGTCATCTGACGCGCGCCCACGACGTTGCACTCCATGGTCACACGCACCTGTATCGGCGCGAACACGTGGCAGGATCGCTCATCTTCAACCCGGGCGAATGCGCCGGCCACATGATCGGCTTTAACGCCATCGGCGTGCTCGATCTCGCGACGCTCGAGACCGAACTGCTAAAGTTCTAGTCCGCCGCCAGCAAAAACTAACGCTCGGCGAACGCCGTCAGGAACTCACCAATGCGGCGGGCGTTGACTCCTAGATCGCTCGTACCCACCCGCGAAACGCTGCGCACATCGACGCGCGAACCAGTACCGTCTTCTTGAGCGCGGATGCGTACCACCACATCGTCCTTGAAACCGAACCAGAAGGTGGTGTCCGTGGCTTCGACCAGACCTCGGTCTTCCTCCACGCCGACGATCTCAAGGCCCATGTCCTCGAGCACGCCGCGCGCGCGTCGCAACGCCTCAATGGGGGCAAGCTCCGAGTCCAGCGGCTTGACCCAGGGATAAGCCTCTTGCTGCAAGGGGGCGAGGCGCTCCGAGTCATACTCAAGCGGGTTCGACCCCTCCCCGCGGAGAGTGACCATGCGCTCAAAGACCGGCGGGTCGTTTACATCGGTCGAGATGTTGTGAATCGGCGGAACCGACGCCGCGGTCGCGAACTGCATGCCCATCAACGCAAGCACCAGGGCTGACACCAGGGTGCCAATGTAAATAGCAGGCTTATCGGCGGTCAGCTTCCGACGCACCGCCACGATGATGCCGACCAGCCCGACGATTAATCCCACGGCCGCGAGCACCGCGCCGCCCGCAAGTAACAGGAAGCCGCCAGAGAATTGCCAGATACCCAGCCGCGTGCCTAGCGCGCCGACAGGCAGCATGACCGCAGCCACCACCGACCCGATCAGGATCGCCCGAGACCACCAGGTGCGGTTATCCAGCGTCTGCTCTGGCATGACAAGTCACCTCGCGAAAGTTGCGCGGAGCATACCGACCGCGCTCCGGGCTGCCAATGGCTCGAGAGCAGGCCCGTTCCCCGTCAGAACCCCGCCTTGAGCCCTACCGGCACCCCGTCGACAATCTGATCCAGATACTCGGACATGCCGATACCCTGTAAACCATCGCATTCGTAGGCTGTCATGCCCTCGGTAATGCGTGTCATCAATTCCTCGCCTTCCGCAGTCGCGCGGCGATTGCGCAGCGGGATGAGCGAGAGCACTTTACCGCTGACCTGATACTCCCGCTCATCGGTGCGCGCCCACAGCTTAAGCACGTCCTGGCACTGCGTTTCGTCATAAACGGTTTCGATACGCGCGTCGCGAATCATCACGTACTCGTCATTGCGCAGCACCATACCACCGGCTCGCGGCGCCTCGCCCGCCTTGCAGGTGATCGACACCATCATCGCGAAGTCGTCGCTGAAGTTCATGGGCAGCCAGCGATACCAATACACCGCCTGCCAGAAGCGAGGGCCCCAGGAATGATCCCGCAGCCCAAGCCCGTCGATATAAAACGTTTCATCGCCCACTCGAATCGTGCCGCGACCCCGCGTGTGCTGTTCGGTATGACCCCGCGCAAACGATTCCTCGGCCTTCTGCTCGATCGGGCTGCCATCCGGATTCACCGGTTCGCCCCCGAACATGGGCGATACGCCGACAAAATCCAGGTCGATTTCAGCGGCGATCATGGGGTTCGTCTTGAACGCCTTGCCAGGTTCAAGCATGTCCTGCGGGTTCGAGAGCAGACAAAGTTTTCCGCGATAGCTGACGGTGAGTCGCTTGTGCGGCTCAACTACCGAGAACCTCATCCCACCGCCCTCCAGCGCGAGGTTGTCGCTGCGGCTCGGGCGGGCGAACATAAACCCGATCCGTCCATCCGGCAGATAAACGCAGCAGGTCATCTCGCCCTTGCCTTCGTTCGGGCGATTGGCCAGCCGGAACCAGCCGCCCATGCGACTCGCACGGTCGAAGACGTTGAAATACATGCTCTCGTTGAAGTTGCTGGCCGCCTCGACCGGATGCATGAAGTCATCCTCGGGCACCAGTTTCATGATGAACTTGCCGTCCGCTGCCATGCTGGCTCTCCGCTCTCGCTTCAGTCCGATGGTAGCGGGGCGCTGCCGCCAATCCCAGCCGCCAGCACGCGCTCGTGCGCGCGCGCTTCCCGCTCGGCCTGAAACGCGCTGCGAAACGGGCCCAACTCCCCCGCGGCAGACACAACGAACCACTGCCCTGCGCGCCGGAAAATGCCCGGCGGTAGGCTGGGCGCAAGAACACGCCTAGCTTGCGTAGGTAGGCCGTCAGCAGCAGGGAGCATAGGTTGGTTCAACAGCAGACCATCCGGCGTCATTTAAAGAACTCTATTGACGCTCACGGCAGCGGTTTACGCAATTATTAGAACTTTAAAGGATGTCAGGCGATTAGTCTTTTCTGTGACAGATTTATGACCAGCACAGGGGAAATGCCTTTCAGCTATAGTTCCCGCCGCCGAATCTGACTACGCCGAGGACCGTCCCGTGCCCGCATCATCCATGGAAGAACTCGTTTCGCTCTGTAAGCGCCGCGGTTTCGTGTTCCAGTCCAGCGATCTTTACGGCGGGCTGCAGGGAATCTATGACTATGGTCCGCTCGGGGTCGAACTCAAAAACAACCTGAAGGCGGCCTGGTGGCGCGCAATGGTGTACGAGCGTGATGATGTCGAAGGGTTGGATGCCGCCATTCTGACCAATCCGCTGACGCTCAAATATTCGGGACACGAAGACACCTTCACCGACCCGCTCGTGGATTGCCGCAACTGCAAGGCGCGACATCGGGCCGATCACCTGCAGGAGCGGCGCTGCCCTGCCTGCGGATCTACCGATCTGACCGACCCGCGCCCATTCAATCTGATGTTCAAGACCGCCCTCGGCCCGATATCGGATGGCAGCACGTTCGCCTATCTGCGCCCCGAGACCGCACAAGCGATCTTCACCAACTTCCGTCACGTGGTTGATTCCACATCGCGGCGCCCGCCCTTTGGCATCGCGCAGATCGGCAAGGCGTTCCGCAACGAGATTACCCCGCGCAATTTCGTTTTCCGGGTACGCGAATTCGAGCAGATGGAGCTCGAGTTCTTCGTTGAACCGGGCACAGACGACACCTGGCATGAGGCCTGGGTGCAGGAGCGCCTGCGCTGGTGGGAAGCGCAGGGTGTTCCGCGTGACCGGATCGAGCTGTATTACGTGCCGGCTACGGATTTAGCGCATTACTCGAAAGCGACCGTGGATCTGATGTACCACTTCCCGCACGGCATCGAAGAGCTGGAAGGCATCGCGAACCGCACGGACTTCGATCTGGGCTCGCACACCAAAGCGCAGGATGAGTTCGCAATCGCCGCCAAGGTGATGCCCAACTCGGATTCCAACACCAAGCTCGCGGTGCAGGACCCCGATACCAAAACATGGACAGTGCCCTACGTGATCGAGCCCTCGGCCGGCGTTGATCGAGGGGTGCTTGCGGTACTGAACGAAGCTTATCGTGTCGAAACACTCGAAAACGGCACGGAACGCACTGTTCTCGGCTTCAAGCCGCATCTGGCGCCCATCAAGGTGGCGGTGGTGCCGCTAAAGCGCAACCATGACGGTATCGTGGAAAAGGCTCGCGCGATCAAACGCGATCTTCAGGCGCTCGGTCTTGGTCGAGTCGTGTATGAGCACACGGGCAATATCGGCAAGGCGTACCGTCGCCATGACGAGGTGGGCACACCGCTCTGCGTGACCGTCGACTTCGATACCATCGAGAAGGATGACACCGTAACACTGCGCGACCGAGATACGATGGCGCAAAGCCGGATCGCGGTGGCGGATCTGCCGCGCTACGTCGCGGACTATTTCCGCTGACAAGCGCGTCGGCTGCGCGATCATTACGCCAACAATCGACAACAGGCAGCAACCCATGGCACGTGCCGTCATCTCAACGATCGGGCAGGACCGACCAGGCATCGTGAACGCGCTCGCTGAGCGTGTGTCTAAGCTTGGCGTCAACATCGATGACAGCCGCATGGCGCTGCTCGGCGGGGAGTTCGCCGTGCTAATGGCGGTGAGCGGAAGCACAGCAGATCTCTCAGCCCTCGACGCTGCGCTTGCGCAGTACGCTGAGGACGAGGGCTTCGCCTACCTGTACCGTCCGACGGAGGCTCGAGCCCCTGCCCCCAACCTGCCGGCCACGGTCAATGTGGTGGCGATGGACCACCCAGGCATCGTGCACGGCGTCGCCCGTTTTTTTTCGAGTCGCAACATCAACATCCGGG
>JBMTYG010000178.1:0-4656 GCA_049454295.1 Pseudomonadales bacterium | reverse complement strand
AGCGACCAGCGGCAACTCCTACAACAAGCCTGGTGTCGGCATCAAAATCCTCGGCGATGGCGTAGCCGAAAATGGCGTGGATTTCATTCAGTACACGGTGAGCTGGACACTCGATTCGGGGTACCAGCTGGACAGTACTTCGTTCTGGGGGAAATACCCGGGCACCGTGGGCACCTACGGTCCGGCTTCGCCGTACTCCGCACCGGGTGGCAGCATTTCTCTCTCGGGCTTCGCCGGTCAGGCGGTTGTCTCGGATCCTTCGGACAACCTCTATGCCACGGACGGCCAGACTTTCACCTCCGGCCAGGATCTCGGCGGCTGGAATCCCGGCACTGCCACCGGCACCTGGAACGCGTCGGACGTGAAGTGGCAACTGACGGCGCCTTCGGCCGCGAGCTACACCTTTACCCTCGACTACACGAGTCAGGATAAGTCCTCCGCGAACGAGGCGACGGCCTTCAGTTTCAATATTTCCGAAGCCGTCGCTGCGCCGGCGCCATCGTCGCTAGCCCTCTTCGCCGTCTCCGGGTTTTTTGTGATTGCCCTCCGCTCCCGGCGGCGACAGGCCAAAGGCTAAGCCTCGCGCCGCTTCTTCCGCCGCCTAGCCGGTCGCGTTGACTCCACAGATGATTGGGCCCCACCAGTACCAAGGGCCCAGAGTCATCTCTGGGCCCTTTCTTTGAGGGCGTTCCGCAAGGGAAACAGCGCTCAGCCAGCGACCGGGCGTTGTTGGCTCTGAGCCCGAGACCGTCTCCGCGATTAGCACCTCCGCTGGAATCCAGAGGCTGCGATGCAGCCGGCGGATCATGGCCAGCGTCAGCGGGCGCTTGTGGTTGACGACCTCGTAACCGTCTGCTCCTTGACCCTGCTGGATGGACCACATCATGTCTCGTCCATTCCCACGCTCAGCGTGTGACTCCTCAAAGATTAAACCTGAGCAGATTTTTACCGCGTCGTTACAACCGGAGCGTGAGCAGGGTCCGCGCGAACACCGCCCTCACTGAGGGACCTCCCGCACCGCGGCAGGTCTGTTGATGGCACACGGGACGAAGGGCATTATCCAGCGCACCTGACGAGCCCCACACTTGCCCCACAGAAAAACCAGCCTCCATTGAGGGTGACGCATGAAGGGAAAATACGTTCTGCCTGTAACCTTGTTACTTCTGTTGGGCATCTGGCTGTTCTTCACGCCCTATCTGACTGCAAATGCGATGCGCACCGCTGCCGAAGAGGGGAATGGTGCCAAGCTTTCTGGGTATGTCGATTTCCCTGCCTTGAAAGAAAGTCTCAAGGCTTCGTTCAACGCGAAGCTCGCTTCGCAAGTCGCAAAAGAGGCAGACAGCAATCCATTCTCCGCCCTGGGTGCTGCGATGGCGGCTGCACTGGTCAACCCGATGATCGACGCGCTCGTCACGCCCGAGAGTCTTGCCATGATGATGAATGGCGAAAAGCCTGAGCCCGGCGCGGCACCTGCGGACTCATCGGCAAGCAGGGAACTCGACGCAGATATCGACATGGCCTACGAGGGTTTTGACACTTTTGTCGTGACGGTGACCAAACGCGATGGCGGCGATGAACCCGTGGGGCTCGTTCTGCGCCGCGACAGCCTGTTTTCGTGGAAGTTGGCTGCGGTTCGGCTTACCCTTTAATCCTCGTTGGCGAGGGACGTTAAACGATTCCGCCGCTGTCCTGCCAACCCGCCTGTGCTCTCCCACAGAATCACCTAGCGACTGCAGGTCAGTCGCTCATCTCCGCGCCAACGGGTGCCTGACCCCGGACTACACTGCAGTCGCGGGCTGACTACGAATCACCGCACTCCTCGATGGGCCCGGAAACCGCAACCGGGCGGCAGGATTCCCCAATTTGAACTGGACCCGCAGAGCGAGAAAGTGACTCCATGCCGTACAACATTCTCTTACTCGGGGCATCTTACGGGTCGCTGCTCGCAGCCAAGTTGCTATTCGGCCGCCACTCCATTCATCTCGTTTGCCTTCCGGAAGAAGCCAGACTGATCAACAGCGAGGGCTTCAAGGTGGTTTTGCCCATTCGCGGACGCACGCAGCCGATAGAGCTCGCCTCACGCACGTTGCCTGGCCGAGTGAGCGCCGGACCGGCCGGCGCGGTGGATCCAGGTAGGTACGATCTCATCGGTCTCTGTATGCAAGAACCCCAGTATTGCGCCCCCGGGGTGCGGGAATTACTTGATGCGATTGGTCGCTCAGGTGTGCCCTGTATGTCCCTTATGAATATGCCGCCGCTCCCTTACCTGAAACGAATCGTGGGGCTGGATACCAAAGTAGTGGAAGCCGCCTACACGGATCCACGAATCTGGGATTCGTTCAGTCCGGCGAGGATGACCCTGACCAGCCCTGATCCGCAGGCGATCAGACGTGACGGTGAACCGCTCAACAAGCTTACGGTGACGCTGCCGACCAACTTCAAGTGCGCTGCCTTCGCTGATGACTCAGCCAATACCCTATTGCGCCAACTGGAACAGGATGTGGACGACGCGGCATTTCACCAGGGCGATGAACGCATACCTTTGCCGGTCAAGCTCCGTGTGTCTGATTCGCCGTTCACGCCGCTGGCAAAATGGGCAATGTTGCTCTCGGGCAACTACCGCTGCGTTACCAAGGACAGCCCGCGTACCGTCCAAGAGGCGGTACATAGTGATATCGAGACCTCCCGATCGGTCTACACTTTCGTGAACGAACTTTGTCTCCGGCTAGGCGCGATTGATGCAGATCTGGTGCCTTTCGAAAAATATGCCCAGGCAGCGAAGTCACTGGTGAGTCCCTCTTCAGCGGCCCGCGCATTACACACGGGCGCCAAGAACATCGAACGCACAGACCTGTTGGTTCAACTGATCGCACAGTCTCACGGACTACACCATCCGACGATCGATGCGCAGGTGGCGCTTGTTAACCAAAGGCTCGCGTGGAATCGCTCTGAATGCTTGCGGGGACAAGCAAGGGCATGACAACGCCCGCGCCCGTCGCAATAAACCCTGCTGCCTTGACTCTCTTTTTGAGATACCGAGAGACGAATGACATCACTAATCGTTGCCGGCGCTGGCTCGTGGGCGCAGAGCCTTGCTTTCCTCGCACGGGCCTCCCTGCAATTTCCGCTCACGGCCTACGCCGTCGATCGCGAGTATCGCGACCGAGACACCGTGGACGGATTACCTCTCCGAGCTATTGACGAAGTCATGGACCTGGAGCCCAGCTCCTGCGCCTGGCTCATTGGAATCGTGGACTATCGGCACCGCATGAGGGGCCGTGCTCACATAGTTGAGCGGCTGCAGTCCAGAGGCCACAAGATCGTTGGATTCACGCACGCAACCGCTTGCACGGAAGGAGCCGTGATCGACCCCACGGCAACCCTGCTGCCAGGCGCCATCACGGGACCCGGTACCCGACTGGGTTCGATGTCGGTCCTGACTCAGGGCGCCGTCGTCAGCCATCACTGCGTGATCGGATCCTGCTGCTACGTAGGTCCTGGCGCGCGCATCTCAGGCAACGTCACGGTGGGCGATCAAACCTTCATCGGTGTCGGGGCAGTGGTTCGCGACGGAATTTCTATAGGATCAAAATGCCTGATCGGCGCCGGCGCCGTGATACTCACTGATGTGCCAGATGGCACGGTGGTGGTCGACCGTTATGAAATGACGGGCCAACGCGATACCGCCGCAAAACATAGGCCCTAGGGCGTAGCAGATACCACGGCGATGAACCCTGAATCTCCCACATGTTTGACCAGAGCAAGAAAGCGCTCATGAAGGCTGTCTTTAGAGTGCCGCTGGGCTCAGCAGATCTCTGGGCGTTGTCGAGATTCCTAAGGGGCTTTCCTGTACGAGAGCAGCGTGCTTTATCGCCATGAAGTGGTTTCATTTCTCGATTGATACCTCCATCCCGGGGCCTGTGTGGACAAGCTTGTTCTGGCAAAAGCGGCATCTGCTCAGAAAGACAGTCGACCTGATCCCTCTCTCGCTGCCACCGGAGATAGCAACCTATCAGCGGGGAGCGAGGTATTCTCTTCGGTCCCATCTGGGCATCTTCGCGACGGCGCGCGAGCTGCGGCGCATCGTCGAGCGTGATCTGTCTCCGAATGGCGAGAATGTGCTGCAGGTAGAGGCCACATCGTCAGCAACGATTCAACGAAGCGCAATGCTCGATCCGGTCTGGGATCGATTTTCAAGACGCGTTCTGACCATCGTCGACACGATAGAGCCGGATCACGTTCCCCCGTCACTCACCCAACGGTTTGATCTGATTCACTGTTTCTGCCCGGCGTTGGCGCGACGATGGCGCGGCAACACACGCGTGCCGGTATTTTTCCAACCCTCCGGCATAGATGCTCTCGAATTCCTGCACACCGGCGAGCACCGACCGATCGACATGATCGTCGTGGGTCGCCGCGACAATGCGTTCCACCAAGCCGTGCACGAACACTATCTTCCCGCAGAGCGAGGCCGACTCTTGCTCGATTTTGGTACGCGGCCTCAGGGTCCACGTCTTCCAGAAGCGGAGTGGCGAACGCTGATGGCTACCTACGCGCGCGCTCAGGTTGCCTTCTGCTTTGAACCTTCTTCCGTCGCACGCTTCAACGGACGCTCGACCATGACTCACCGATGGCCACAGGCGTGGACCGCCGGTT
>JBMTYG010000177.1:0-4763 GCA_049454295.1 Pseudomonadales bacterium | reverse complement strand
CAGGACACGAGGTATTGAATACCTGCCCCGAATCCAGGAACAGGACCGAACGGAACGCCCGATCGTCATCGACGAAGGGGAGCGGGAAGATGAGTTCAAAACCCGCTTCCACCAGTACGTTGCCCCCGAACGGATCCGGGTCGCCGCCGTAGACCGGCTGCGGCGGTTGCGGTCCATCCGGACCATCAGGATCGAACAGGGGCTCTGTGCTGCGCGGACCCAGCGTGTTGCGCTCGAAGCCACGCACAGAACCAAAGCCGCCCGCATAGAGGTTTTCGTAGAACGGAAGCCCGTTGGTGTCACCCCAGCCATCGCCGTAGGCGAGCTTGGTGCGCACGCGACCACTGAACACGCGTCCCAGCGGGAAATAGATATCCCCTTGGTACTGCAGCTTATAAAACAGAAGATCGCTGCCAGGAATTGACGTCTCTGCGCTGATCACGTGCTGCTGACCGCGGGTTGGAAAAATGCCGCGGTTGAGCGTGATGCTCTGCCACGACAAATTGAGCTTGTAGTTCAATGTATCGTTGCCGTTGTCGTCCAGGAATTCCGCAATTTCGAGCACGGGGAATACCCCTTCGGTGATACTCGTGTACTCCACCGATCCACCGAAATTGATGCGCTGCGTCTCGCCAATGGGGAATCCGAATGTGACCCCCGCACCGTAGGCATCGGTGGTGTAACGGGCAATGTTCGCTTCCTCGTAATCAGACTCCCGGTAGAACAGGTTGAAGCCGCGGCTGATGCCATCCATCGTGTAATACGGGTTAAAGAAATTGAAACTGGCTGAGCGCTGGAACTCGGACCAGCTGACGCCGAGACCCATGCTGTTTCCGGTACCGAGGACATTTCTTTCCTGATACTGCCCGCCCAGAATGAGCCCGTAACCCTGCGAGTAGCCAAGCGTCGCTGAGATACTGCCCGAGGGCTGCTCTTCAACGCTGAAGTCGACATCCACCTGATCGTCGGTTCCCGGCACTTCCGGTGTCTCGACGTTCACTTCTTTGAAGAACCCCAGGCGCTCGAGCCGCACCTTGGAGAGATCAACCAGCGCGGTCGACGCCCAGCCGCCCTCCATCTGGCGCATCTCGCGCCGCAACACCTGATCCTGTGTGACCGAATTACCAGAAAAATTAATGCGCCGAACATAGGCGCGTTTGCCCGAATCCACCATGAACTGCACATCGACAGTGCCATCGTCGTTGATTTTGGGCACCCCCGTTGCGGTCGCAAAGGTGTAGCCCGAATTGCCAAGCGCCTGGGTGATGCGTTCTTCCGTCGCCGTCACCAGCGCCTGCGAAAAGGTCTGCTCACCCGCGACCAGGAACAGTACTTCAAGTTCCTCGGCGCGCACGTCATTCAAGTCACCGAGCAGGCTGACCTTTCGAATCTTGTAGATGTCGCCCTCGGTGATATTGAGTGATATGTAGACCTCGCGCCGGCTCGGAGAAATGCTCACCTGCGTGGAATCGAGCGCGTACTGCACGTGACCACGGTCCTTGTAATACGCCTCGAGCTTTTCCAGGTCACCCTTCAACTTTTCGCGAGAGTACTTGTCGTCGTTGCGAAAGAACGAAAACAGCGTGGGATGGCGCAGTTCGAACGTCTCGAGGAGCTCTTCCTGGGTGTAGGTGCGCGCGCCCACCACATTGATGTGCCGAATACCCGAGTTCTTTCCCTCGACGATCTCGATCTTGATCGCGACTCGGTTACGAGGAAGCTCCTCAACCTCAGTGTCGATACTCGCGCCGTAGCGACCCTGCGCGACATATTGCCGCTGCAGCTCGATGCCGACGCGATTGAGCGTCGCCTGCTTGAAAATCTCGCCTTCCTTGAGCCCCTGCTGACCCAGTCCGTCCAGGAGTGCCTCGGTCTTGATCGCCTTATTTCCATCGATCTCAATGCTTTCGATGGCGGGACGCTCAGTGACCGTGATCACCAGCACATCGTTGTCGCGCGCCATACGCACGTCGCTGAAAAAGCCCGACTGGAACAGCACGCGGATCAGTTGGCGCACGCCGACTTCGTCCAGACTGTCCCCCACCTGTACCGGCAGGAGGTTGAACACGGTACCCGCGCTCACGCGCTGCAATCCCTGCAGCCGAATGTCAGACACGGTGAAGGTCGCGGCGGCGAATACCGCGCCAGACCACGCGAGCAGCACCGGCAGCAGCCAACGTAACATGTGCTTCATCTCGATCCTCATTCCGGGTCAGGCAGCGTCGTCAGAACAGTCGCGCCACGTCGTTGTAAAGCGCGATCACCATGAGCCCGCCCACCATGAACAGACCGATCTGCATGCCGAGCGCTTGAGCGCGCTCCGACAGCGGTCGACCGCGCAGAGCTTCCGCGGCACAAAACACGATATGACCACCATCCAATATGGGAATCGGTAGCAGGTTCAGGACGCCGAGCGAAATACTCAGGAGCGCCAGGACACCGAGAAAATACGGTATCCCGGAGCGTGCGGAATCGCCGGCGACGCGCGCGATCGTGATCGGACCGCTCAGATTGCTCATGGAAACATCGCCCACGACCATCTTGCCGAGCAGGTGCACGGTCAGCACCGTCTTGTTCCAGGTCTCGGTCAGCGCGCGCGGCAAAGCGCCCAGCGGGCCATAAACGATCTCACGAACATAGGGCCCCACACCGGCATAGCCACTGTCGGCTGCCGCGGCATCCATGCCAGGACGGACACCGGGGGTTAACGCGATCCGTTGATCGACCCCATCTCGCCGCACGGTGAGCAGGAGAGGTCGTTCGGGAGCCGCCTGCACCTGCTCAACCCACTGTTGCCAGGTTTCGATCGGTGCGTCATCCACGGCCACGATGCGATCGAGCGGCTGCAGCCCCGCAGCAGCCGCAGGCGCATCCGCTACCACCTCGCCCACAATCGGCAACAGACCCGGTTCGATGCCTAGCGAGGCAATGAGGTCGGGCTCGTCCTCGCCTCGGTGCCAGGCCGAGATCGGTACCGGAAAATGCTGCCCTTGATCGGCGCCGGGTTCGGCAAGTTCGAGCATGACGACGCCGGTATCTCCGAGTCGGGCGGCCAGCGCCATAGAGACTTCCTGCCAACTGCGCGTCTCGGTGTTGTCAACCGCGACAATTTCAAGACCCGCATGCCCGCCAGCTCGCTCTAATGCCGACTGCGCGCCGACGGTGCCTATCACCGGCGCGAGCGTGGTCGTGCCCAGCACAAGCAACACCCAATACACCACGAAGGCCAGCACAAAGTTCGCGAACGGCCCGCCTGCGGCAATGGCCATTCGCCATCCGACCGAAAGATCCAGATAAGACACATCGCCGGCGCGGCGCTCGGTCTCGATGACGCCGGGCTCGCGCTCGTCCAGCATGCGCACGTACCCACCCAGGGGGATGGCTGCGAGCACAAACTCGGTCCCGAGGCGGTCCTCAAAGCGCAGGAGCGGTCGTCCAAAGCCGACCGAAAACCGCACCACGCGCACGCCGGACCGGCGCGCGATGATGAAATGCCCGAACTCGTGCACAGTGACGAGCACGCCCAGGGTCACCAGCAGCGCCAATGGATAGAGCAAAATGTCGAACACGTCGGGAACGCTCATCGCCTGCCAGACCTGGCGCCATGATAGCCGAACACCGGCTTCAATCGCAGCGGGCGCGAACGAAGAGCTTGGACAGCCTCTGGAAATTTGGCAAGGTCACGGGGAAACCGAACGTCATCCGCCATAGACGACCCAGGCGGCGCGCAAGCGCCTGACCCACGCCGGAGGATTCCCTTGACTCACAGCCAACTGAGCGCCCCACAAATCCTGGTTCAAGCGCCCGTCGTTTCTCCCACAGGATCGCACCGTTCACCCGGATTAAGGGCGCTACTCGCGCCGCTGCTCATCGTCCTGGCCGCGTGCGACGCGCCACCGTCCAACCAAGACGAGCACGCCTCATCAACTGATCCGTATGCCAGCACGTACGAACCGCTGCCCTCAACGCCAACCCTGCTGCAAGGCGCTACCCTGCTCACGGGCGACGGCGGCAGAATCGAAAACGGCGACCTTCTGATCAAGAACGGCCGCATCGCCGCGGTCGGCACGGGGCTTGAGCCGGGCGACGCCACGGTCGTGGACGCCCGAGGTCGCTGGATCACACCGGGGCTGATTGACGTGCATTCCCATCTGGGCGTTTACCCGACGCCTTACACCGCGTCGCATCAGGACGGCAATGAAATGACCGGCGCGGTCACAGCGGCGGTCTGGGCCGAACACTCCGTCTGGCCGCAGGATCCAGGCTTCCCCGCTGCGCTTGCGGGTGGGGTCACGAGCCTTCAAGTGCTGCCCGGCTCGGCCAATCTGATCGGAGGGCGGGGGGTAACGCTCAAAAACATCCCGGGCCGCAGCGTCATGGAGATGAAGTTTCCCGGAGCGCCCCACGGACTCAAGATGGCGTGCGGTCAAAAACCGAAATCTGTTTACGTCGGACAGGGGCAGGCACCGGCTACTCGCATGCGCAACGTGGCGGGCTTTCGCGAAACCTGGACCCAGGCTGTCGCGTATCGGAAGAAACAGAACGCGGCCGCTCAAGGCGACGGCGAACCACCGGATCGCGACCTTGCAATGGAGACGCTGGCTGCCGCGCTCGACGGCGAAATCATCGTACACAACCATTGTTATCGCGCCGACGAGATGGCGATCATGCTGGCGCTCGCGCGTGAATTCGGCTTCCGAATCGCGGCCTTTCACCATGCGGTGGAGGATTACAAAATCAGTGACCTCTTGGCCGAAGCGGGC
>JBMTYG010000176.1:0-4779 GCA_049454295.1 Pseudomonadales bacterium | reverse complement strand
AAGGTGCTGTTGTGTGGCACGAAGCTCCTCGGCGATAAGCTCCGGTGCGGCACCTGCGCGAAGTGCTGAACGAGGGTTTTCGAGCGTAGCCGCTGCCTGTCGAAGCGCCTCGACATGGCGCTGACGCGCAGAGAATGTCCCCACGCCGCTTTCAAAGCCGACCTTGGCGCGGATCGTATCCGTGAGCGTCTGAACCCCGGCGCCGGTGAGAGCGGAAAGGCTGACGATTGTGGTCTGCGATGCGTTTGGATTGTCCGCCGTTCGTTCCACCGCAGGCAGTACGCCCGCAGCTTCCGTCGTAAGGTCGATTTTATTGCGCACACGAATGATGCGATGCGGTTCGAGACCCGAGAGATCGCCCAATACCGGGTCGGTCTCAGTAACAGCAGCAGTGTCGAGGGGTAGAGAAGCATCCTCGAGCACGAGGACCAAGTCCGCCCGCACCGCCTGATCTCTCGAGCGACGCATACCTTCCTGCTCTACAGGATCGTCACTCGCGCGAATGCCGGCGGTGTCGATGACCCGGCACACGAGACCATGCAGCACGAGATCAACTTCAACCGTGTCGCGGGTAGTGCCCGGGATCGGACTGACGATGGCGCGCTCATGACCCGCAAGCCGATTCAAGAGGCTCGATTTGCCCACATTGGGGGCGCCGACGAGCGCGATCGAAAGACCATCCCGCAGTAAAACGCCCTGCCGGGTATCGGAAAGCAGGGCATCGATGCGTTCGGCTACAAAACCCAGACGGTCGTTCACCTGACCTTCGGCCAGGAACTCGATCGCCTCGTCCGGAAAGTCGAGCGCCGCTTCGACAAAGACGCGCAGCCCGAGCACGTCTGCGTCGATGGCTGTCACCGCCTCGGAAAATACCCCTTGCAGTGAACGAAGCGCGCCCCGAGCAGCGGCACCTGAGCCGCTGGCAATGAGGTCGGCAACGGCTTCTGCCTGCGCGAGATCGAGCTTGCCATTAAGAAAGGCGCGTTCAGTGAACTCGCCGGGTCGCGCTAAACGTGCGCCTAGCTTCAAGCAGGCGTCGAGAAGCATCCCGAGAACCACGGGACCCCCGTGCCCCTGCAGCTCAACGACATGCTCGCCGGTGTACGAACGCGGCGCGGGAAATGCCAGAACGATCCCATCATCGATGGGTTCGCCTTGATCATGGAAGGTGGCGTGCAGCGCACGCCGGGGCGGAAGCGTTCGACCGGCGACTTGAGCCCCAATCACCAGAGCATTGGGGCCGGACAGTCGGACAATGCCAACGGCGCCCACGCCCGGCGCGGTTGCCAGGGCGACGATGGTGTCGTTGGCAGAACTGAAACCCTCCTGTTCAGCTCTTGGCCGCATGTGCCGCGTCGGTCTGGCGCATGATGTACCACTGCTGACCGATGGAGATCACGTTGTTCACCAGCCAATAGAGAACGAGCCCTGCCGGGAAGAAGAGAAAGAGCACGGTGAACATGACGGGCATGATACGCATCACGCGCTGCTGCATGGGGTCGCCCATTGCAGGGCTCATGAGCTGCTGAAGATACATTGTCGCCCCCATCAGGAGCGGCAGAACGAAAAACGGGTCCATTGCCGCCAGGTCTTCGATCCAGAACACAAACGGCGCATGTCTAAGCTGAACACTTTCGAAAAGCACCCAATAAAGCGCGAGGAAGATCGGCATGGGCAGCAGCATTGGCAGGCAACCACCCAGCGGGTTCACCTTCTCTTTCTTATAGAGCGCCATCATTTCTTGCGACAGCTTCTGGCGGTCATCCGCGTAGCGCTCCTGCAGACGCTTCATCTGGGGTGCGACCCGGCGCATGTTCGCCATCGACCGATAGGAAGCCGCAGTCAACGGGAATAAAACCAACTTGACGATGACGGTCAAAAGAATGATCGCAACGCCCCAGTTCTGAGCGAAGTCGTGCAGCCATTCCAAAAGTAGGAAGAGCGGGAGAGCGATCCACCACAAAAACCCGTAGTCGATAGTCAGATTCAGATTAGGGGCAATCTCTTCGAGCCGTTTCTGGTCTTTAGGGCCGACATAGAGTCCTGCTTTCCAGGTCGTGGTCTGACCCGGTGCCAACGTTCGCTGAGGCGCGGTGTAGCCGACCACGAATGTGCCGTCTCGACGCGCCTGACCAAAATAATTGTTCGTTTCATCCTGCTGACCCACCCAGGCAGACAGGAAATAGTGTTGCAAGAACGCTACCCAGCCACCGGGGACGGCTGCTCGAAAGGTTTCATCCTCAAGATCGTCAAAGCTGTATTTCTCGTAAGGCGTGTCGGGTGTGGTAAACGCTGCACCCAGGAATGGCTGTGGACCCAGAAAGATAGGCTGGTCGCCAAACGGAGGCGCCGTATCGCGCTTGATCTGGGCGAAGAAGCCAGTGGTGATTGGGCGGTCAACCAACGCGTTGGTGACGGATGTGTCGAGTTCAATAAGATAGTCATCGCCCGGGAACGAATATCGCCGGACCACCTGCTGACCGTCCTTTTCGGCAGTGAGCTCTACCACCAGATCACCCGCAGGATCGGTCAGTAAAAAGTCGTTCTTCGAGGCTGAATACAATGGACGATCGCCGGACTGATCAACGCCGTCCGCACCGACCAGACCACTTTGAGCAACATAGATTCGCCCATCGCCCTGGTTCAGGATGACGAAGGGATCATTGGGCGTTTCGATATCGAGCGGGTATTGGGGCAGTTGGACCCGAACAATATCGCCACCCTGCCGGTCGAGCCAGGCAACCAATGTGGGGGTCTGGACACGAATGAGCCTGGATGCTGCTGATTCCAGCTGCTTGACCGGCTGTGCAGCCGATACGGGAGCCGTCGTGCTGACTACGGGTTCTGGCAAGTCTGAGTCAGGCGTGGAACCTGTCTCAACCCCAATGTCGGCTACACCCGGCTCAAGGGACGGCGTGGCACTAATGACTTCAGCGCTGGATACACCCTGAACATAGTCCTCGTTCCAGGCGAGAATCATCAAATACCCGGTGGCTGCAAGTCCGATGAGCAGGAGGATGCGCTGAATTTCGGTCGGTAACATGCTCGTCAGAGCTCCTTGGGAACGGGGTCGTATCCACCCGCGTGAAAGGGATGACATCGGCCCAGTCGGCGAACCGTCAGCATAAGACCGCGACGTAAGCCGTGGGTTGCAATGGCCTCGTCTGCATACGCTGAACACGTCGGTAAGAATCGGCAGTGGCGCCCGATCCAAGGACTCAACGTCAGCTGATAAATGCGAATCAGGGCTCGAGCGAATCTGACGGCTGGTTTTGTCATGACGGAGCGATTCGTTGCGACAGTTGGGTCAACACCGCACCGAACGCATCCATGACTTGGTGAACGTTAGCAGCGGCTGCCAATTGAACCACAACATCAATGCTTGGGAGGGAAGATCGATGCTTGCGAAACGCTTCTCTTACAACCCGTTTGATGCGATTTCGATCCACGGCTCGCTTGAGATGGCGTTTTCCCACTACGAGCCCAAGCCTCGGGCAATCAGCGTCGTTACGAATCACGAGTACGCGAAGGGGGCCTGAGCGAAGACGTTTCTCGGCAGCCTTAAAGGCCCGGTCAAACTCGGACGGCTTGGTGAGCCTGGCCCGGCTCGGGAACGATTCGAGCGTTTCGCTCAATCAGGGGGTAAGACGCTTGCGGCCTTTGGCTCTACGAGCACTCAGCACTTTGCGCCCACCCAGCGTTGCCATGCGCGCGCGGAAGCCGTGCGTACGCTTACGCTTGAGATTGCTCGGCTGAAAAGTGCGCTTCATTGATCTAGTCCGTTGATTTTATTATAAAAATCGGATCCGAAGTCGGAACCGGGTCGCAAATGTTAGAGCGGCACTCGCGGTGAGTCAATGCTTCCCTGTTTCAAGGCCTAAAGCGTTGAGCCAGGCAGCACCGCTCGAGCGGATGGTTCAAAAGAATTCTTTATATGATGAAAAGAATGGTTGTTACTGTTGGGGGGCGCTGTGCTTGTGTGTAACGGAGCTAACTGTCGACCCTGCCTGTAGGATATCGACTGCCGACAGTGTGAGTAAGGTAGGGATTGCGGGTGTGAGCGTTTAGCGAATCGTTGCTTTGCTGCTCATTCCCACCGGGATCTTAAAGTTATCCACAGGTTGTACTTCAGCTTGCGCACATCTGTCGCGGACGATGGTCTCGCGGTCTGGGTTGGTCATGCAGCCTAACCCATTGAATCTCCGTCTCCTTACGCGGTGCGGTAGTTTTTTCCGACAGATGCGTGGCGAGTCAGAAAGCGAAATCGCTAGAATTTGTCCATACCAAGAATGACGGGGTCGTCTACGACCGATCCCGCACGAAGCAGTGTCTGGGGGTTACTCGGTGAGAACGTCGGTCTGGCAGCACTGCCTGGAAAGGCTTGAGGAGGAATTGCTTCCGCAGCAGTTCAATACGTGGATCCGGCCACTCCAGGCACATCCGGACGGTGAGCGACTGCGGCTGCTGGCCCCAAATCGGTACGTGAGAAACGAGGTCCAGTCGGCTTACTTCGACCGTATTCTCGAACTGGTCGCTAGCGTCACGAACAGGTCTTCGAATGAACTCGTCTCCCTCGAAATAGGCACAGTCAATGAGACTGTAAATCAGACTGCGCCAACGCCTCTGCGAGCGGATGGCAGCGGCGGGATGCAAGCTCGGGAGCAGAGTCAGCGGGTTCAACGGGGGATCCGCACAGCCGGCAGGTCCTCAGACGGCTGGGCTTCCGGGTCCGTTTCTAACGAACTCAACGAAGAGTACGTGTTCTCGACCTTTGTCGAG